>NZ_MUMF01000478.1 GCF_002155905.1 Streptomyces tricolor
TCCCTGGCCGCGTCCCGGCCCTGGTGCCGCCGGTGCCGGCCGGGACGCGGCCAGGGACGGTGGCTGGAGTCCGCTGGCGCCCGCGCATCCGGGAGGTCCCGCGCCGGATCCGGGGCATTCCTGGAGCGCCGCCCAGGCCGGGCGGCCCGTCGTGTCCTTCGCGGAGCCCGATGTGTCCGGCGGGCGTCCGCACCTCCGGGTGGGGCCGCGCACCGCCGCTGCCGCCGCCTGTCTCGTGCTCGGTCTCGGCCTCATCGGCGGTGCGGCGACCGGGAGTTGGCTCACCGGGGGCGGCGCGGCCGACAGCCCCGAGAACGCGTTCGGCACCGCCCGGTCGCTCTGGCACAACGTGCCCGTGGACGAGCTGTTCCCGCCCACCGTCCAGGGCACGGGTGCCGGCCCCGGCGGCGCCGACCGCGTCTGGACCCGCATCGCCGTGGCCCCCGACAGCGGCTGCGCCGGCGCCTTCGACCCGCTGCTGTCCAAGGCCCTCGCCCCGGTCGGCTGCCAGCGGCTGCTGCGCGCCACCTACACCGACGCCACCCAGAGCTACGTCACCACCGTCGGCCTGCTGTTCGCCAAGGGCGACCCGGCCGCCATGTCCGCGCTCGCCGCCCGTGTCCGCGACGAACACCTGGACCAGCGCGCCGACCTGATGCCCCGGCCGTACGCCGCCGCCGGCACGGCCGCCGCCGAGTTCGGCGACCGGCAGCGGGCCTCCTGGACCCTCAAGGTCCTCACCGACGCCCCCGTCGTCGCCTACTCGGTCTCCGGCTGGGCCGACGGCCGTACCGTCGACACCCCCCAGCCCGCAGCGGACGCCGTCCGCTCCGGCGCCACCACCGCACCGGCCCAGGCCGGCCTCGGCAACGAGGCCCAGGGCCTCGCCGACCGCATCGAACGGCGCCTGCGCACCACCGTCGGCACGGCCACGGAGCAGCCTTCATGACGCGATCGACGCGCGGCCCCCGCCGCGCGGCCCTGCGCCGAACGACAGTGAGCCGAGCGGCGGCCGGCCGAGCGGCAGCGCGCCGAACGGCGGTGAGCCTGCTGCTCGCCGGCTCCCTCGCCCTGCTGCCGGCCGCCACCGCCCACGCCGACGGCATCCGCGCCCAGCAGTGGGCCCTGTCCGCCCTCCACCTGGACGAGGCCTGGCAGACCACGAAGGGCCGCGGCATCACCGTCGCCGTCCTGGACACCGGCGTCGAGGCCGACCACCCGGACCTCGCCGGCAACGTCCTGCCCGCCAAGGACATGATCGGCTTCGGCGCCGAGCCCGGCGACCGCACCTGGGGCCGGCACGGCACCGCCATGGCCGGCATCATCGCCGGGCACGGCCACGGAACCGGCGGCACCGACGGCGTCCTGGGCGTCGCCCCCGAGGCGAAGATCCTGCCCGTCCGGGTGATCCTGGAGGACGGCGACCCCGCCCGCGCCAAGGCCCGCACCACCCGCGGCAACGCCCTCGCCGACGGCATCCGCTGGGCCGCCGACCACGGCGCCGACGTCATCAACCTCTCCCTCGGCGACGACTCCGACTCCGCGCACCCCGAGCCGAGCGAGGACGAGGCGGTGCAGTACGCCCTGAAGAAGGGCGTGGTCGTCGTCGCCTCCGCGGGCAACGGCGGCGACAAGGGCGACCACGTCTCCTACCCGGCCGCCTACCCGGGCGTCATCGCCGCCACCGCCGTCGACAAGTACGGCACCCGCGCCGCCTTCTCCACCCGCCGCTGGTACGCGGCCGTCAGCGCGCCCGGGGTCGACGTCGTCATCGCCGACCCCGACCACAAGTACTACGCGGGCTGGGGCACGAGCGCGGCCGCCGCCTTCGTCTCCGGGGCGGCGGCCCTGATCAGGTCGGCCCACCCCGACCTGGGCCCGGCCCAGATCAAGAAGCTCCTGGAGGACACCGCGCGGGACGCCCCGGTGGGCGGCCGGGACGACTCCCGGGGCTTCGGCATGATCGACCCGGCCGCGGCCCTGAAGGCCGCGGCCCGCATCGAGCCCCGGGGCCTGCGCGCCGCCTCGTACGAGGAGAAGTACTTCGGCGCCGGACCGGACACCCCCAAGGCCGCGAGCGGCACCTCCGACTGGGCGGCGCCGCTCGCGGGCAGCGCGGGCGGGGTCCTGCTGGTGGCCGGCGTGATCCTGTGGCGGAGCCGCAGACGACCGGACTGAGCCGCCTACCCGGCGACGTACCCGACCTCGGGGTGCCGCCGCGACGCCCCGTCCAGCAGGTGCCCGGTGTCCGGACGGCCGCGCAGCTGGAGGTCGAAGAAGGCCCGCACCGTCGCCCGTACGGCCGCCACCGCCCGGTCGGCGGCGATCGTGCCGACCTGCAACGGCGGCCCGGGCGGGAGCTGCGGGGCGAGGGCCACGAGGTCGGTGAAGGAGTGGTGCCCGGCGTCCGCGAGCCGCAGACAGCGGCGCCAGCCGCGCAGGTTCCGCCAGAACTCGGGCCAGTACGGGTCCTTGTTCAGCCCGTCGTGCACCGCCGTGTCCATCAGCAGGAACGGCCGGTCCAGGCCGCGCCCCACCACGGGTCCGAACACGGTGCCGTCCAGGTCGGCGCCGGCCCGCACCCCGGGGTCCAGATCCATGAGGGCCGCCGCCGCGGCACCGCCCCGGGAGTGGCCGAACGCGCCCACGCGCGACAGGTCCAGGGCCGCGCGCAGCCCGCGCGGGAGCCGGCGCCGCTCGGCGTCGGGGTTGCCGCCGCGGGACAGGACGGCCAGTGAGCCGAGCACGAACCGCAGGTCGGCGGCGCGCACCGCGACCGCGGCGGTGACCTCCGCCTCGGTGCTGCCCTCGCCGGCGGAGAGCACCACCCGGCCGTCGGGGAACTCCACCTCGCCCGAGTCGTGGGGATGGTCGACCGTGACCACGACATAGCCCCACGACACCAGTTCCTCCACCACCAGGGTGTTGAACGTGCGGTCCGAGGCCGCGCCCGGCGAGTACAGGAGCACCGGCCGCCGGCCCGGCCGGGCCGGAGCGCGGTCCGCGCTGTGCGTCCACGGGAACGCGTAGCCGTCCAGTGCGCCGCCGTACCGTGCCTTCAGCGCCCGCTCGGCGCCCGGCGGCAGCCAGGGCAGCAGCGGGCGGTCCCGGACGTCCACGGCCGGATAGGCGACGGTCGCCATCAGCTCACGCGGCCGGTCCGTCCAGGGATCGGTCCGCGACCGGTCCACCAGGTGCAGTTCCACCGCGCCCACCGGCGCGGGCCCGGCCGGCCCGGCCAGCCGGAGGAGGACGGGTTCGGCTGCCGACGCGTACGCCGGCACCGGCAGGGCGGCAGCGGCGGCGGCTCCGAGGCCGCCGGCCAGAAGAACTCGGCGAGCAGGTCGAACGTCGGGCACCGCACTCCTTCCGCGGCCGGACCCGCGGCACCGCGAAGAGACAGCCCCCCGTCCGGCCTGCTTGTCGTCAATGCCCCTGAAGCGTAGATCACTTGGCGTGCGCCGCCGCGATCACCCCGCGCCGACCGCCGACACCGCCGCCCGCGCCGTCGCCTCCACCAGGGAGATGCCCTCCGCCCGGCTCGCCGTGCCGTCCGACAGCACGGCCACCAGGCGGTCGGCCCCGTCCACCGTCACCCGGCCGATGCTGTTGACGACCCACAGCCCCGTCGTGCTGCGCGGCAGCCAGCCGTTCTTCAGCGCCCAGGAGGTGCCCTCGGCGGCGGCCGACACCCCCCACCGCTGATCCGCCCGGACGGACGTCATCAGCCCCTGGAGATACGACCGCGAGTCCGCGCCCAGCTCCGAGTCCTCCCCGAACACCTGCTGGAGCAGCACCAGTCGGTCCGCCGCGGTGGTCCGGGTCAGCCCCCACAGCCCCC
>NZ_MUMF01000479.1 GCF_002155905.1 Streptomyces tricolor
CCTACGGCCAGGACCGCCCGGCGGACGCGCCGCTGTGGCTCGGCTCGGTCAAGTCCAACATCGGGCACACCCAGGCCGCCGCCGGTGTCGCCGGCGTCATCAAGATGGTCATGGCGATGCGCAACGGGGTCCTCCCGAAGACCCTCCACGTGGACCGCCCGTCCACGAAGGTCGACTGGGACACCGGCCGGGTCAGCCTGCTGACGGAGCCCCGGCCCTGGCCGCGCACCGACCGGCCGCGCCGCGCCGGTGTGTCCTCCTTCGGCATCAGCGGCACCAACGCCCACGCCATCATCGAGGAGGCACCGGCCGAGGAGCCCGCGCCGGACGCGGAGGCGGCACCGGCGCCGCTGCTGCCGCTCGTCGTCTCCGCCGCCACCCCCGAGGCGCTGGCCGCCCAGGCCGCACGGCTGCGCGCGGTCGCCGACCGGCCCCTGCCCGACCTCGCCCGCTCCCTGGCCACGGGCCGCGCCGCCCTCGCCCACCGGGCCGCCGTCGTCGCCCGCGACCGGGACGAACTCCTGGCCGGACTCGCCGCGCTGGCCGAGGGCACGACCGCCGACACCGTCGTCCGCGGCCGGCCCGCCGGCGGCAAGGTCGCCGTCCTCTTCACCGGCCAGGGCGCCCAGCGCACGGGCATGGGCCGCGGTCTGTACGCCGCCCACCCGGCCTTCCGGCAGGCGCTCGACGAGGTCTGCCGGGCGCTCGACGCCCACCTCGACCGCCCGCTGCGGGACGTCATGTGGGCCGAGCCGGGCACCGCGGAGGCCGGCCTGCTGGACCACACCCTGTACACCCAGAGCGCCCTGTTCGCCGTGGAGACGGCCCTGTACCGGCTGCTGGAGTCCCAGGGCGTCCGCCCGGACTGGCTGGCCGGGCACTCCATCGGCGAGTTGACGGCCGCGCACGTCGCCGGGGTGTGGGACCTGGCGGACGCCGCCCGGCTGGTCGCCGCGCGCGGCCGGCTGATACAGGCGCTGCCCGCCGGCGGCGCGATGCTCGCCGTCGACGCCACCGAGGAGGAGGTGCTGCCGCACCTCGGCCCCGAGGTGTCCCTCGCCGCCGTCAACGGGCCCCGCGCCGTCGTCGTCTCCGGCACCGAGGCCGCCGTGGACGCCGTCGCCGCGGCCTTCTCCGGGCGCCGTACCAAGCGGCTGCGAGTCAGCCACGCCTTCCACTCCCCGCTGATGGAACCGATGCTCGCGCAGTTCGAGAAGACCGCCCGTGAGCTGCGGTACGCGCCGCCCGCCCGCCCCCTCGTCTCGAACGTGACCGGTGCCCGCGCCGGCGCCGACGAGCTGTGCGACCCCGCCTACTGGGTCCGGCACGTCCGCGAGGCGGTCCGCTTCGGCGACGGCGTCCGCACGCTGGAGGCCGACGGCGTGCGCATCTTCCTCGAACTCGGCCCCGACGCCGTCCTGTCCGCCCTGGGCGCGCACGCCGTGGCCGACGCCGAACGGTCGGTGTTCGCCCCGGCGCTGCGCCGGGACCGGGACGAGGAGCAGACGTTCGCCATGCTGCTCGGCACCGCCCACGTCCGCGGCGTACCCGTCGACTGGCGGCGGGTCTTCGCCGGCACCGACGCCCGCCGCACCGACCTGCCGACCTACGCCTTCCAGCGCCGCCGGCTGTGGCTGGACGACGCGCCCGGCGCGGCCGGCGACGCCGGCGGGCTCGGCCAGGCACCGGCCGGGCACCCGATGCTCGGCGCCGCCCTGGAGCTGGCCGGCGACGACCGGATGGCGCTGACCGGACGGCTGTCCCTGGCCACCCACCCCTGGCTCGCGGACCACGCCGTGGCGGGCGTCGTCCTCGTCCCGGGCAGCGCCTTCGTCGAACTGGCCGTCCAGGCCGGCGACCGCACGCACTGCCCGCACGTTGCGGAACTCACCCTGGAACGCCCCCTGGTCCTGCCCGAACACGGCGCCGTCCACCTCCAGGTGGCCGCCGCGGCCCCCGACGCCGACGGACGCCGCCGGCTGACCGTGCACGCCCGCCCGGAGGGCGAAGACGGCGCGTGGACCCGGCACGCCACCGGCGTCCTCGCCCCGCGCACCACCCCGGAACCGGCCGCCGTGGCCGACTGGCCGCCCGCCGGAGCCGAGCCCGTGGACGTCACCGGCACCTACGACCACCTCGCCGCACAGGGCTACGCCTACGGCCCGTCGTTCCGCTGCCTGCGCGGCGCGTGGCGGCTCGGCGAGGAGGTCTGGGCCGAACTCGCCCTGCCCGACCCGGACGCGGCCGACGGCTTCGGACTGCACCCGGCGCTGCTCGACGCCACCCTGCACGCCATCGACCTGCTGGACGGCCAGGACCCCACCGTGATGACCCTGCCCTTCGCCTGGGAGGGCGTCACCCTGTACGCGACCGGCGCCACGGCGGTCCGGCTGCGCCTCACCCCGCACGGCACCGACCACATGACCCTGCGCCTGTACGACGGCGCGGGAGCCCCCGTGGCCGAGGTGGCCGCGCTGCGCATCCGCCAGGTCACCGCCGAGCAGCTGAACGCGGCCGCCCCCGCGCCCGGCGACCTGTTCCGGGTCCGGTGGACCGAACTGCCGGTCACCGCCGACGGCTCCGCGCCCGCGCCGCGCACCCTCGCCGTCCACGTGGACGCCGGCCCCGGCGCCGAACCGCCCGCGCTGGCCCGCGAGGCCGCCGTACAGGCCCTCACCGCCCTGCGGCGGCACCTCGCCGACGCACCGGACGGCGCGCCGCTGGTGGTCCTGACCCGGTCCGCGGTCGCCGTCCGCGCCGCGGACGCGCCCGACCCGGCACAGGCCGTGCTCTGGGGCATGGTGCGGGCGGCAGCGGTCGAGCACCCCGGCCGGTTCGTGCTCGTCGACACCGACGGCGACCCCGCCTCGGCCGCCGCGCTGCCGGCCGCCGTCGCCACCGGCGCGCCCGAACTCGCCCTGCGCGCGGGCACGGTGTACCAGCCGGAGCTGGCACGGGTCACCGAAGCCGAGCCGGGGCCGGTGCCCGCCCTCGATCCGGAGGGCACCGTCCTCGTCACCGGCGGCACCGGCAGCCTGGGCCGGCTGCTGGCCCGGCACCTGGTCACCCGGCACGGCGTGCGCCGTCTGCTGCTCGCCGGCCGCGGCGGCCGGCTGCCCGAGCACGCCCGGGACGACCTGGCCGCCCTGGGCGCGACCGTGACCGTCGCCGCCTGCGACGTCACCGACCGGGCCGCGCTCGGCGAGCTGCTGGCGTCCGTGCCGGCCGAGCACCCGCTGACCGCCGTGGTGCACGCCGCGGGCGTCCTGGACGACGGGCTGCTCACCGACCTCACCCCGCAGCGGCTGACGGCGGTCATGCGGCCCAAGACGGACGCCGCCTGGCATCTGCACGAGCTGACGCGCGGCCTCGGCCTCGCCGCGTTCGTGCTGTTCTCCTCCGCCGCCGGCACCCT
>NZ_MUMF01000480.1 GCF_002155905.1 Streptomyces tricolor
CGGAGGCCGCGTCCGCCGCCGCCCGCGTCTTCGCCTGGATCTTGGCGGCGGGCAGCTTGCCCACCCCGTTGGTGCCCGCGTCCGGATCGTCGCCGCCGCACCCCGACAGCACCATCGCTCCCGTCACGGCCAGTGCGCAGGTCGCGGTCACCAGCGCGGTCCGGCGGGTACGGCCCTGGGGCATCGCAGTCACAGGTGGGGTCGCCTTTCTGACGGTTCCTGAGCGGCGTACCGCAGGGTACCGGTGCCCCGGGCGCCCGGCGGAGCCAGTCCGTCCGGACCGCCCACCAGGGCGTATCCGAACAGGACGGGCTAGCCTGAAGCGCACCCGTGCGGGCATATCTGAGCAACTCACACGATCCCCACGCAAAGGAAGCACAGCCATGGCAGCCGGCGCCCCCCGGATCTTCGTCTCGCACCTCGCCGGGGTCCCCGTCTTCGATCCGACCGGCGACCAGGTGGGCCGCGTCCGCGATCTGGTCGTCATGCTGCGCGTCGGGCGACGGCCCCCGCGCGCCCTCGGGCTGGTCGTCGAGTTGTCCACCCGGCGCCGCATCTTCCTGCCCATGACCCGGGTGACCAGCATCGAGTCCGGGCAGGTCATCACCACGGGGGTGCTGAACGTGCGCCGTTTCGAGCAGCGGCCCACCGAGCGGCTGGTCTTCGGCGAGCTGCTGGACCGGCGCGTGACGCTGGTGGAGACCGGCGAGGAGGTCACCGTCCTCGACCTGGCCGTGCAGCAGTTGCCCGCCCGCCGGGACTGGGAGGTCGACCGCGTCTTCGTCCGCAAGGGCAGGAAGGGCGGCGCCTTCCGGCGGGCGAAGGGCGAGACGCTGACCGTCGAGTGGTCGGCCGTCACCGGGTTCTCCCTGGAGGAGCACGGGCAGGGTGCCGAGAGCCTGCTCGCCACCTTCGAGCAGCTGCGCCCCGCCGACCTCGCCAACGTCCTGCACCACCTCTCCCCGAAGCGGCGGGCGGAGGTGGCCGCCGCCCTGGACGACGAGCGGCTCGCCGACGTACTGGAGGAGCTGCCGGAGGACGACCAGATCGAGATCCTCGGCAAGCTGAAGGAGGAGCGGGCGGCGGACGTGCTGGAGGCCATGGATCCGGACGACGCGGCCGACCTGCTGGGCGAGCTGCCCGAGGAGGACAAGGAGCGGCTGCTGAGCCTGATGCAGCCCGCCGACGCGGCCGACATGCGCCGGCTGATGTCGTACGAGGAGCACACGGCCGGCGGTCTGATGACCACGGAGCCGATCGTGCTGCGTCCCGACGCCACCGTGGCCGACGCGCTGGCCCGGGTCCGCAACCCGGACCTGTCCCCCGCCCTCGCCGCCCAGGTCTACGTCTGCCGCCCGCCCGACGAGACCCCGACCGGCAAGTACCTGGGCACCGTCCACTTCCAGCGGCTGCTGCGCGATCCGCCGTACACCCTGGTCAGCTCGCTCGTGGACGACGATCTGCAGTCGCTGGACCCGGACGCCGCGCTGCCGGTCGTCGCCGGGTTCTTCGCCACGTACGACATGGTGGCGGCGCCCGTGGTGGACGAGTCCGGGTCGCTGCTCGGCGTGGTGACCGTGGACGACGTACTGGACCACATGCTGCCCGAGGACTGGCGGGAGACGGAGTTCCACCTGGACGACGGAGAGGAGGCGCCCACGCATGGCTCCTGAGCGCGAGACCGCGACCCGCGAGCGTCATCCGGCGGGGGCCACGGCCGCCGGCCGCCCCCGCGCGCCCCGGCTGGACCAGCCGCGTCCGCCGCGCCGCCGGATCCTGCCCGAGTGGGACCCGGAGGCCTTCGGGCGGCTGTCGGAGAAGATCGCCCGGTTCCTGGGCACCGGACGCTTCATCGTCTGGATGACGTTCGTCATCATCATGTGGGTGCTGTGGAACGTCGCCGCGCCCCGCCATCTGCGTTTCGACGAGTACCCGTTCATCTTCCTGACCCTGATGCTGTCCCTCCAGGCCTCCTACGCGGCCCCGCTGATCCTGCTCGCGCAGAACAGGCAGGACGACCGCGACCGGGTCAACCTGGAGCAGGACCGCAAGCAGAACGAGCGGTCCATCGCCGACACCGAGTACCTGACCCGGGAGGTCGCGGCGCTGCGCACGGGTCTGGGCGAGGTGGCCACCCGCGACTGGATCCGCTCGGAGCTGCAGGATCTGATGAAGGAGCTGGAGGAACGCCGCCGCCACGACGGGCACCCGGGCCATGTCGTATTCCCGGCGGAACGGACGGAACGCCCACCAGGACGTGACACAGACGACCGCTGAGGGGCATCCCTGCGGCCCCTCGGCGCGCCGTACCATCGTCCTTATGGCTACGGAAGACGCGGTGCGCGAGGCACTGGCGACGGTGAACGACCCCGAGATCAACCGCCCGATCACCGAACTCGGGATGGTCAAATCGGTGGAGATCGGCGCGGACGGAGCGGTCGCGGTCACCGTGTATCTGACGGTGTCCGGCTGCCCGATGCGTGACACCATCACGCAGCGCGTCACCGAGGCGGTCTCCCGGGTCGAGGGCGTCACCCGCGTCGACGTCACCCTGGACGTGATGAGCGACGAGCAGCGCAAGGAGCTGGCCGCGGCCCTGCGCGGCGGCCAGGCCGAGCGCGAGGTCCCCTTCGCCAAGCCGGGCAACCTCACCCGGGTCTACGCGGTCGCGTCCGGCAAGGGCGGCGTGGGCAAGTCCTCGGTGACGGTGAACCTGGCGGCGGCCATGGCCGCCGACGGTCTGAAGGTCGGTGTCGTGGACGCCGACATCTACGGCCACAGCGTGCCGCGCATGCTGGGCGCCGACGGCCGGCCCACCCAGGTCGAGAACATGATCATGCCGCCGTCCGCGAACGGCGTGAAGGTCATCTCCATCGGCATGTTCACCCCGGGCAACGCCCCGGTGGTCTGGCGCGGCCCGATGCTGCACCGCGCCCTCCAGCAGTTCCTGGCGGACGTCTACTGGGGCGACCTCGACGTCCTCCTCCTGGACCTCCCGCCCGGCACCGGCGACATCGCGATCTCCGTGGCCCAGCTGATCCCGAACGCCGAGATCCTGGTCGTGACGACCCCGCAGCAGGCGGCGGCCGAGGTGGCCGAGCGCGCGGGCTCGATCGCCGTGCAGACCCACCAGAAGATCGTCGGCGTGGTCGAGAACATGTCCGGGCTGCCCTGCCCGCACTGCGGCGAGATGGTCGACGTCTTCGGCACCGGCGGCGGCCAGCTGGTCGCCGACGGCCTCACCCGCACCACGGGTACGACGGTCCCGGTCCTCGGCAACATCCCGATCGACGTCCGCCTCCGCGAGGGCGGCGACGAGGGCAAGCCGGTGGTGCTGACCGACCCGGACTCCCCGGCCGGCTCCGCGCTGCGCGCGATCGCCGGAAAGCTGGGGGGACGGCAGCGGGGTCTGTCGGGCCTGTCTCTGGGCATCACCCCGAAGAACAAGTTCTGAGCCGGCCTCAGGCCCTAGGACGCAGAGGCGCCGTCTTCCACGGACGGCGCCTCATGTGTGTCCGCGCTTCCCGGGCAGAGGTCGAGCGTGGTGCACAGCAGGATCTCCTGGCAGGTCCCTGCCCCGGCGCCCGGCCCACCGTCGGCGTGCGGCACGAACCGCCACTGCGACGCCTTGAGGTGCCTCGTCCGGTCCGCCTTCTCCACGTGCACGGACAACGTGCGGGCCGCTACGTCGTTCGTCTCCACCAACACCTCGTCCACCGCGAGGGGGAAGTGGTCGTGCAGCAGACAGAGACCGAAGCGGTTCAGATTCCCGTGCTTGGCCAGCACGGCCACCATGTCCCGGACGAACTCCGCGTCCTGCGGCCCCAGCCCCTCTGCTTCCTCGAAGCGGGGAAGTGCGGTCCTCGGAGCGGAAACTCTTATGTTGGTCATGGTTCCTCCGCCAAATAGTTGACGGCCATCGAATCCCATTGTCAGCCACCGACTTTTTGCCCGCAACTCACCTATCAATTCACTCGAGAAAAGCAGCTGGAAATAAGCCGGATCAAGGCCGCCATCGGATTCGACCCGAACAGCGAAAAATCCGTCGAAGTCTCGCCCGTATGACGGTCAGGCCCCCTCGACAAGTGGCGGCCGGCCGGACAGCCGACCACCAGGACACATCGCTCGACACATGCCGTTGGCACACCCAAGCAGGCATGTCTCAGCGATCTGCCGTGTGTCTGTTCATGACAGATAGAGCGGTTTGTCTACATTCGCCGAGGACATGGAGAGGTGTCGGCCTATGGCGATGGCTCGGTGGTGGCGGCTGCTGTCGCTCTTGGTGCTGGTGACATCCGCGTGGGCGTGCGGCACGGCTCATGCGCAGGAAACCATGGGTGACTGTACGCCGAACGCCCCCAAGGGCAGCACCGTCACGGCCACACTGCGGCTGGAGCAGCACAAGCGCTCCGTTCCCCGGGTCACGTCCGACATGACGGTGCGGGTGCCGAAGCAGTGGCCGCTCGCCAAGCATCTGACCTTCGGCGAGAGGTCCAAGCAGTACCGCCAGGCGATGCGGTGCCTGCTGCTCGGCAACGAGACCCCCGGGGCACGGACCGAGTGGCGCCCCCATGATCCCGTAGTGACCGCGACCGACAAATCGGTCGAGGTGCACTACGTTGCATACAACTGGATCACCAGGGAGAAACCCGTCCTCGTGGGCCCTTGGCAGGTCATCCCCGCGGGGAAGACATGGATGATCTATCTGTGGCCGCCGACGCTTCGGAATATCCGGTGGGACGAGATCAAGGCCGATCTGGGCGGCCTCGATTTCAACGACCTCACGGGACGGGCTTCGTCCTCCACCGAGACCGATGTGGTCTGGAAGGAGAAGAAGCCCGAAGACGTACAGGTGCAGGTCGATCCGCCCTGGCAGCGTCGGTTGCCGGTGACGCTCGAGGAGTCGCCCTGGATCACCGCGGGCATTGCCTCATGGTGGGTGTGCGCCTCGGTCCTGATCGCCGTGGCCGCGATCCGCGTCAAGCGCGCCGAAGCAGCCGCTGTGCGCCAGACGGCACGGCAGCCACCGGAGGGAATGGCGGGCCGTCAGCCGGCGGTGGGGGTGTCGGACACGGACCATGGGCGCGTTACGCGCTTCACGCACACACTCCTGGAGTGGGCCGGCCTCAGCGCGGGAGTCGCTCTGGCCCTGCTCCTGTTCGTTCAAGAGCCGGATTTCTCCCCCGCGACGGGCGCCCTTCTCTACATCCCTGCCGGCTTGGCTCTGCTCCTCGCCGCCCGTCCCTGGAGCCCGGGCCCGTCACCGACTGCGCCCGGCGCCCTCCCTGACGAGCCGGCCCGGCCGGGGGACATCCAACGTCGCCAGGCACGCGCCGTCGTGGCCCCCGCGTGTGCGGTCGCGGGCATCGGCCTGCTGGTGATCCCGGGCCACGACGTCTTCGGGCTTCCGTGGAGCCTGGGACCGGTGACAACGACCGCCTGGGGCCGCACTGGACTTGCCCTGTCGGGCTTGGCGACCGTGTGGTTGTGGTTGGCCGCGCTGGTCGCCTGGGCCTGGCGCTTCGCACGCGAAGGAGAACTGCTCCGCGAGCGCTGGACCAGACAGTGGGACGAGGCCCCCGCTCAGTGTGTGACCATCGTCGGATGCCTGCTGGCCAACGTCGCCATGGCATTGCTGGCATGCGCCTGGTGGTCTCACCAGCGACGGTGGGCACGCATCCACTGGCTCGTCGATCAACAGCCCACTGCCCGCTACAACGCATATCTGACCGATCTGTTCGAGAGATTCTCCTACACCGACCTGAGATGCACCTTCGCCTACAGCTGGGTATTGACAGGAGTGGCCCTGCTGGCCCTGCTGCGTTTGCGCAACATGCCACCGCGGGCAGAGGGCCGCCGCAGATACGGGCGATTCCCGCTGGGGCCGAGCAGGCCGGACATTCTGCTGATCGTCTCCCTGTTCGCCTTCTTCGTCGGAGTCCGGGCCGCGAAATTCGCGGGCGCCAGCGGGCTGTACGGAATCTGGCTGGGGCTGAACATTCTCGCGCTGTACTTCGTTCTTGCCCTGGGGCGCCGGTGGTCCGTGTTGAGCCAACTGGGAGAGCAGTTCTGCATGGTGAGGCTGGGCACCGAGCAGCACCAGAGCGAACTGCGGGAGAAAGCCCACCAATACCGTAACGCGAACCATCAGATGCATTTGCTGGATCGCGGTAATGCCGACGGGGTGACCTTCGGACAGTTGAAAGAAGATCTGCACCAACTGCACCAGTGGCTGGTCTCCGCATGTGAAGGAAACGACCCACCGGAGCACATTTCGGTGCTGGACGTCACCCTGGCCTGGGGGCCGGAGGGACACTGGTGGTCCAATGCCGTCCGCGCAGCGCGACTCGCATTCTGGTTCGGCGCACCGGCCACCGCGCTGCTTCTCTACTATCAGACGTGGGATCCCTATGCGCGACAGGAAATCCTGGACACTCCCATCGGTCTTCCGGAGTTCGCCGCCAACCTCATTCTTTATCAGCTGGCGTGGGCGGTCGCCGGCTTCACGCTAGGGGCACTGTGGCGTTTGCTGCCCGGCCACCGGAGCCAGGCGCGGGCCTGGATCCTCACTGCCGCCTACGGCCTCCCGACGGTGCTGGCTGCCGCGCTCGTCCGCATCATGGACACGGACCATCGCCAACTCCTCCTGTACGCCGCACTCCTGCTCGTCGTCCTGACGCTCACCAGCATCTGGATGGACATGGCGACGTTCCGGGAGGAACGGCAGTACTGGCCCAGCCGTTTCGCCCTGCTGTTGTCCGTGTACCAGATGCGCGGTTTGTCCGGTCAGATCACCTGGATCCTGGCCCAGGTCGTGGCCGTCGTAACGATCTTCACCAGCCTGACCCGTTGAGCGGACGGCCGACAGGGCCCGGGAGGCATCGCCCCCGGGCCCGGAACGTCAGGCGTAGGCGGTGATGTCCTTGATCGCGGCGAAGCCGAGCCCGTACGCGCTCATCCCCCGCCCGTACGCGCCCAGGTGCACGCCCGCCTCGGTGGTGCCGGCCAGCACCCAGCCGTACTCGGACTCCCGGTAGTGGAACGAGGCCGCCACGCCGTCCACCGGGAGCGACAGCCGGGACCACTCCGGGCCGTCGAGGTCGTCGGCCAGCGCCCAGGCCGTCTCCGTCTGCTGCTCCAGCCAGTCGTCCCGCAGGCTGTGGTCCATCTGCCCGGGCCAGGTGAACGACAGCAGCCCCACCCCGGCCAGCCAGGCCGCCGAGGACACCGACGTCGCCTCCAGCAGGCCCGTGCCGTCGGCGCTGCGCCGGGACGGCTGCGCGGCGACGGTCACCACGACCGCGAACTTCTCCCGCTGCTCCCCGGCGGAACCGGTCTCGCCCCGCACCGAGGGCTCGTCACCGTGCCCGATCGAACCGTGCTCGACGGCGCCGTCGGCCGCCGCGCCGACCTGCATCAGCCAGCGCGGCCCCGTGAACGCCTCGTCGAGCCCGTACCACGGGAAGGGCGCCCGCAGGTAACCGTCGACCGTACGCCGGGCGGAGGGGAGTTGCTCTCCGCCCTCCGCGGCCGGCGCCTGCGCGCCCACCCGACTCGTCGTCTCCATCTGCCCGGACGCCTCCTCGCTCTCGTCGGACCGGGGTGGCCCGCCCCCCTTCGGGCGTACGCGTCCGGTCCGCACAACAACTCGGCAGCATATCCACACGGCTGAGAGCGGCAGGGCAGGCGCTGGATGCGTGGGTCGCGCGAACGGCCTGTTCAGGCCGTGCGCGACGGGTGCGCGGTATGACACGCGTCACGTGTGCGGCGTACGCCCGCGTGCGCGTGTCGGCAGGGCGGAGCGGCGGCGGCAGCGCTCAGGTGGCGTCCGCGTCGAAGGGCGGGCGGTCGTCGTCGCCGGGCGTCTGGGGCTTCTTGGTCATGTCGACGCGCCCGCCGGTGGAGGACGAGGAGGACGATGACGAAGAGGAGGAGCTGCCGCTGTCGCGGCCGTGGACCGCGTCCGTGACCTCGGCCATCTCCTTCTTCAGGTCGAATCCGTTGCGGATCTCCTTCAGCCCCAGTTCGTCGTTCTCCAGCTGCTTGCGGATGAACGTCTTGGGGTTGAGGTCCTCGAACTCGAAGTCCTTGAACTCGGGACCCAGTTCGCTGCGGATGTCCTGCTTCGCACTCTCCGAGAACTCGCGGATCTTCCGGATCGTGCGCATCACGTCCTGGATGACCTTCGGGAGCTTGTCCGGACCGAAGACGAGCACGGCGAGCACAATGATGGTCACCAGCTCCAGTGGTCCTATGTCATTGAACACCTGACGCTCCTTGCGATGTCCTCGGTCGCTCAACGGTACCCGGCGTTCCTGTCCGACCGGTACCGTCCCGAGGTGAGACTTGTGTCAGTTCTGCTCCGACGCGCCCAGCACGAGTGACACCTCCCGCTCGGTCCCGTCGCGCTCGACCGTCAGCCGCAGCCGGTCGCCGGGCCGGTGGGCGCGGATCTTCACGATCAGCTCCTCGCCGTTGTGGACGCGCTCCCCGCCGACCTCGGTGATGACGTCGCCCGCCCTGAGTCCGGCCCGCTCTCCGGGGCCGCCCTCGGCGACGGCGGGACCGCCGCCCGCGCTCTTGCTGTCGATACGGGCGCCGTCGCCGGTGTAGCCCATGTCGAGGGTGACGCCGATCACGGGGTGCGTGGCGTGACCGTCGTTGATCAGCTCCTCGGCGACCCGCTTGGCCTGGTTGACGGGTATGGCGAAGCCGAGGCCGATGGAGCCGGCCTGGGCGCCCTCGGAGCCGGAGCCGCTGCCGGCCGAGCGGATGGCGGAGTTGATGCCGATGACCTGGGCCTGGGAGTCGAGCAGCGGACCGCCTGAGTTGCCCGGGTTTATGGGGGCGTCGGTCTGCAGGGCGTCG
>NZ_MUMF01000481.1 GCF_002155905.1 Streptomyces tricolor
GCGCGGGCCTGGCTGCGGTGGCGGCCGAAGCCCTTGATGATGCGGATGCCGAGCACGCTCTCCTCGACCACCGTGGTCAGGTCCCCGACCTGGTCCTGGGCGCGCCGCGCCACCTCCGCGTACCGCCGTTCGAAGACCACGCAGGTCCACATCACCGGGACGGCGGGCCCGAGGATGACCAGCCCCAGCACCCAGTCCTGCATCAGCATGATCACCANNCGAACAGGAACGTCAACGGGAAGGCGAGGAACATGCGCAGCAGCATCAGGTCGGTCGTGCCCCGGGAGAGCAGCTGGCCGGACGCCCAGCGGTCGTGGAAGGCGACCGGCAGCCGTTGCAGATGCCGGTACAGGTCCGCCCGCATCTCCGCCTCGACGTGCGACAGCGGCCGGGCCACGAGCCAGCGCCGTATGCCGAACAGCACCGCCTCGGCCACGCCGAGCAGCAGCAGGTACAGCGCGCCGAGCCATACGCCCGCCGGGTCGCGGTCGGCGACCGGCCCGTCCACCATCCACTTCAGGACGAGCGGGATCACCAGCCCCGTGCAGGAGGCGAGGACCGCGACGAACGCGGCGGTGAACAGCCGCACGCGCACCGGGCGGACGTACGGCCACAGCCGCAGCAGGGTGCGCACGGCGGAACGGTCGGTGGTTGCACGTGTCGTGGGCATCAACGGCGAGGGTACGGACCCTCACCGACAACGCCCACCGAGTTTCGGCCGTGCACCGACGGCGGTCCGGGTGCCAACCCGCCCCGCCGTCGGTGCACTACCGGCGTCGCCCGTTCATCCGGCACTCGCCTTCGCACCGGACCGCTCCGGTCGCGGACGGTCCAGCAGAGGGGTGACCGCTTTCGCCACGTCGGCCTCGGTCACCGCCCCGATCTGGGACGCGGCCACCTTTCCCGCGGGGTCGACGACGATCGTGTAGGGCAGGGCCTGCGGGTTGACCAGGCCGCGCGGCAGCCGGAGGCCGAGCCGTCCCCGCGGGTCGTGCAGGGAGGGGAAACCGAGGCGGTGCCGCTTCTGGAAGGCGAGTCCGTCCCCGCCCTCGGCGTCGTTGTTCAGGCCCAGGATGCGCACTCCGCGGTGAGCCCATGTCCGCTGGACCTTCTCCAGCTCGGGCGCCTCGGCCACGCAGGGACCGCACCACGAGGCCCACGCGGTGACGAGTACGACCTTCCCCCGGTAGTCCGAGAGGCGGACGGTACGGCCGTCCAGCGTGGTTCCGCCCAGGTCGGGGGCCTTGGGGCGCTCGCCCTCGCGCAGGGTGCGGGTGAGCGCGCCGGAGGGGCTGGTGTCACCGACGGCGGCGGGACTGGTGCAGCCCGCGAGGAGGGCGCCGGCCGTCAACAGCCCCGCCACGGCCGCGTACGGTCGCGGTGCCGTCATCGTCCGGCCGTCCGGGCGGGAGCGGACGGGGTGCCGGCCGCTGTGAGGACGGTCTCCAGGTGGCGCGCCCGCCAGACACTCAGCAGCCACGCGGAGGGCAGCTGGAGGGTGAACAGGGCGACGATCGCCGACACGAACGCGGAGTCGGCCGGTGCCTCGTCGCCGGCCGCCCAGGACGACAGCCCGGCACAGACCAGCAGCACGGCCAGGTAGGCGGATCCGTCGATCAGCGGAACGCGCCACACGGGCAACGGAGCGGTCAGACGGCGCGTCAGCGTCAGGGTGAGGACCGCGGCCCCGACGAAGGCCGCGTTCCAGGGGTTCTGCACCCAGGTCGAGGCCCATGCGCGCGGACTGCCGGCGGCAGCCTGCCAGACGAGGTCCACCGCGGCTCCGGTCAGCCACGACACCATGGTGACGGCCAGCGCGTAGGAGAGGGCGCCGCGCCAGGTGACGGTCATGTCACTTCCCCCTTGTCGTGGCGGCACACCGGGCGGTGGACCGCTCTGCCGTCCATTGTCCTCCCGGCCCGTGGGGGCCGGAAGGCAGGGTCAGTATCCGCCGTAGTTGCCGATGGTTCCCCGTTCACAGGCAGGCTGCGACAGGCACAACAGGCTGCTCATTTTGGACCGGTGCACGGTCTTGGTCGAGTGCCGGCTGCCGCTGGTGTAGCCGTAGAGATACATCTCGTGGTCGGGTGCCTGTCGGTACTTGCCGGAGACGTAGAAGTCTCCGTTGCGGGCGAGGCGGGCGTCGTAGAAGGCGCCGATGCCGGCGCGGCGGATGCCGCCGGACGGGCAGAAGGGGTCGGTGGCCTCTATCTGACCGTGGACCGCACGGGTCTTGCCGTCGAAGCGGGTCTTGGTACGGAAGTCGATACCCTTGGTGGAAGCCTTGCGCCGGTCAACTTCCCGCCCGTTCCGGTAGACCTTCGTCACGCCGGTCTCGGGGAACAGGTCGTACGGGGACTTCGTCCAGTAGACGACGCCGCGCAGACTGGCCCGGAAGGACGGGCCGGTGACCTTGCTGGAGAAGCCTCGGTTATCGCCTTTGTACTGGTAGCCCCGGGTGTACTTGCAACCGGATATGCTGCCGAGTTCCTTGGGGACGCTCGCCCACTTCTGGCGGATGAACGACCGCCACACCACGGCGGTCTTGGTGTACCTCCGCGCCCTCGCTTCGATCTGCTGCGCCGTCCTCGTGAGCGTGGCGGTGTCGTCGGCCGTGGGAACGGTTGCCGTCAGGCCCCAGGTGTGTCCGAGCCCGTCGGCCTCACCGGAGATCTGGTAGTTCACCTCGGTGCCCGCGACCACCCCGGTGTCGCGGAAGCTGTGGGCAGTGGTGGCCGCGATCCGCACCCCGTCGCGGTACACCGCGTAGCGCGCGGCGCCCAGGTCGGGCCAGGACAGGTCGATGAAGTGGGAGGAGGCGGCCCAGGCAGCACGCTCGTTCTTCGCCGGAGAGCGGGCGAGGGTGGTGTCGCCGATGACGTTCTGCCCACCGGAGGTGAGGAGTTGGGTGTCGGTGGCCTTGCCGATGTAGGTCGCGACCGGCTTGACGCCGAAACCGGTCAGGGACTGCTCACCGGTGGTGAACCGGCCGCTGTCCGGGTCGAGGACGAAGACGGCCTTGCTCCCGGCCGACGGGCCGGGTCCCTCGGCGGACGCCGACGCGGACGTCAGCGGCGATGCCAGAAGTACGGTGGGAACAGCTGCTGCCGCGAGGGCTCGCGATACGGATCGCTGCCACTGCATAGGTCTCATTCCCGATCGGTAGGGGTCACATTACGGACGGTCGGACTGGTGGAGCCGGCTCCCCGGCTCAGGACAGGCCCCACTCCTGACGGACGCGGCCCGCCCTGCCGTTCCAGTCCGTCTTCTCCAGGTACGGCTTGGAGCCGGCCCGCGTGGAGTTGGAGGCGAGCGACTTGTTCTTCGCCACGTTGACGATGTGGGAACTGGCCAGCCACCACTGGTGATTCTTGGACGACGGCTTGCAGGTGTACTGGACGACGCGGCTCGCAGAGTCCAGGGCCAGGCACTTGCCCGACTTGTCGTTCCTGATGGTGAAGACGGACCCCCCGCTCTGCAGCCGCTTCAGGGTCCACCTCTGCGTCTTGTCGTTCCTGGAGCACTTGCCGACGACGAGCCGCGCGTTGTTCTTGGTACTGCCGCCCATCGACAGGCACACGTTGTTCGCCCACACGCGCTCCAGCCGGGTGTGGGCGTAAGGGTTGCCGGCCTGCGAGGCGGCGCCCGCGGGGGTCGCGACCGCGGTCACAGTCCCGGCCGTCACAGCGGCGAGCACGAACGAGGTGGCTGCCTTACGCATCCCATCTCCTTGGTCGGTCGTCTCTTACGACGATCGAACCTAGATGCGAACTCGCAGCTCTACCACGGCCGTTGGGGAGGTGTACACAAGGGCTATGCCCGAAAGGGAGTGCCCACGGACCCGGTTCAGGCCCGTACGTCCGGGTGCTCTAACGTGCTGCTGGATCCGTTCGCGCGCCCTACCGGAAAGAAGCCCGTCATCATGCCCTTGCCCCGCCGGACCCGGCTCGTACTCGGCGCGGGGGTGTGCGTGCTCGGCTCGGTCGCCGCCGTCACCGCCTACGTCCTCACGCAGCGCGACCCTGGCGTGCCTGCCGCGAAGGGTGCCGACGCCCCGCACTGCCGCCGCATCACCGACGCCGCTCCCGACTCCTTGGGCGGTTTCTCCCGCTGGGACAGCGACGCCGCCGGCGTGGCCGTGTGGGGGAACCGCGACATCGTCCTGCGGTGCGGCGTGACACCGCCGGGCCCCACCGACGACCCGTGCGTCGCGGTCAACGGGGTGGACTGGGTGGTCGACACCCGGCAGTCCACACCGACCCGGAAGGTCATCGTCACCTACGGCCGCGTCCCGGCCACCCAGGTGGTGTTCACGGGCGAGGGCAAGACCGACGCGGCCCTGGTCGACCTCTCCGGCCTCGTCGCCCCGATCCGGCAGCGCGCGCACTGCGTCGACTCCGTCTGACGGGTCGCGGCACCCGGTCCGTGGGGCGGCCACCGCCCGAGCCGGCGAGGTGTTGGCCCCGGAATCGGACATCGGCGTGGGCGAACGTACCGATGTCGGACCCTCCGGGTATGTTGACGGTCGATCCCGGTTGCACCCAGACCACGGGGGTCTGCTGGGAAGACCGGGGTTGGGAGGGGCCACCATGACCACACGGTCCATCGCCGTGAGTCCGGGCTGCGCGTACCGGCGCACGGGATCCGATCCGGCGTCAGGGGTGCGGAGACTGTCGAGTCTGACCGGCCGGGAGCGAGAGGTACTCCTGATGCTCGGGACGGGCCTGGGCAACCGGGAGCTGGCCCGGGAGTTGGGTATCGCGGAACGCACGGTGAAGGCGCACATCGCCAACATCCTGGACAAGATCGGCCAGCACACGCGGACGCAGGCCGCGATCGTTGCCGCACTCGCCCACGACGTACTGTGCGTGGACCGAGCATGCACCCGGCACTTGGTGAGGGTTGCGGGCCAGCGGGATGAGGTCTCAGCCGCTTAGGACGAGCCGGGGCGCCAGTCCCCGGACGGACAGTCGCCCGGTCCACCGGGCGATGTGAGGCGGTGGCGCCTCCATGGGCGCCACCGCCCGCGTCACTCGGTGGCAGCAGCCGGGGAGCCCGGCCGCCGGTCCCGCGTCCGGCGTGCCGCCGGTCATGGCGGGGGACGCCGACCCGACCAACGGTCCGCATACCGAACATGAACATCCGGTCAACGGACCATTTCCGGCCAAGTTTGTGACGCGGTCCTGACAGGTGGCGAGATCTCCTGCCACTCTTCCCTGGCCGACTCACAGCAACCCCACAGTAACTGAGCGTCTGTGTGAGCCGGCCCCGCACCTGCACGTGGCTTTCGCGTAACGCCCTGTTCTGCCCGGACGTCCCAACCCACCGTCCGGTCTCCCCTGGCCGCGCGACCCGCGGTCACGCAGAAGGAGTCAGTGTTGAGAAGCAATTCCTCTCGCGGACGCACCTCCCACGGCACACACCGCAGAACCGCCACCGTCGCCCTCGCCGGCGTCGCCGCCCTGATCGCCGCCGCCGTCCAGGCGGGCGCGGCCGGCGCCGCCCCGGCGAAGCCCGCGGCCGGCCGGGCCAACCCGGCCCACAGCGCGGTCAAGCTCACGCCCTCGCAGCGCGCGGAGCTGATCCGCGACGCCGACGCCGGCAAGGCGGCCGCGGCCCGGCAGATCGGCCTGGGCGCGCAGGAGAAGCTGGTCGTGAAGGACGTCGTCAAGGACGGCGACGGCACGCTGCACACCCGGTACGAGCGGACGTACGCGGGGCTGCCGGTGCTCGGCGGCGACCTGGTCGTCACCACCTCCGCGGGCAAGACCATGGACGTCATCCGGGCCACCGACGCGACGCTGAAGGTCGCGGATCTCAGCCCGGACGTCTCCAAGGCCACCGCGGAGCGGCAGGCCGTGCAGCGGGCGAAGGCGCTCGGCGGGACCAAGCCGGCCGCGGACAGCGTCCGCAAGGTGATCTGGGCGGCGACCGGCAAGCCGGTGCTGGCGTACGAGACGGTCGTCGGCGGGCTCCAGGACGACGGCACCCCGAACGAGCTGCACGTCATCACGGACGCGGCCACCGGCAAGAAGCTCTACGAGTACCAGGGCATCAAGAACGGCGTGGGCAACACCCAGTACAGCGGGCAGGTCACGCTGACCACGACGCAGTCGGGCTCGACGTACACGCTGACCGACGGGGCGCGCGGCGGCCACAAGACGTACAACCTGAACCGGGGCACCTCCGGCACCGGCACCCTGTTCTCGCAGACCAGCGACACCTGGGGCAACGGCACCTCGTCGAACGCGGCCACCGCGGGCGCCGACGCCCACTACGGCGCCGCGCTCACCTGGGACTTCTACAAGAGCGCGTTCAACCGCAGCGGCATCAAGAACAACGGCGTGGGCGCCTACAGCCGCGTCCACTACGGCAACGCGTACGTCAACGCGTTCTGGAACGACAGCTGCTTCTGCATGACCTACGGCGACGGGTCCGGCAACACCCACCCGCTGACCTCGATCGACGTCGCCGCCCACGAGATGAGCCACGGCGTCACCTCGGCGACGGCGAACCTCAACTACAGCGGCGAGTCCGGCGGCCTGAACGAGGCGACCAGCGACATCATGGCCGCCGGTGTGGAGTTCTACGCGAACAACGCGAGCGACCCCGGCGACTACCTGGTCGGCGAGAAGATCGACATCAACGGCGACGGCACCCCGCTGCGCTACATGGACAAGCCCAGCAAGGACGGCGCGTCCAAGGACAACTGGTACTCGGGCATCGGCGGGATCGACGTCCACTACTCGTCCGGCCCCGCGAACCACTTCTTCTACCTGCTGAGCGAGGGCAGCGGCGCCAAGGTCGTCAACGGCGTCAGCTACAACTCGCCGACGGCGGACGGGCTTCCGGTGACCGGCATCGGCCGGGACAAGGCCCTGCAGATCTGGTACCGGGCGCTGACCACCAAGTGGACGTCCACCACCAACTACGCGGGCGCCCGCACCGGCACCCTGGCGGCGGCCGGCGAGCTGTACGGCACCACCAGCGCCGAGTACAAGGCGGTGCAGGACGCCTGGGCGGGCATCGGGGTCGGCTCGCGCTCCGGCGGCGGAGGCGGCGGCGGTACGTCGTACGAGAGCAGCACGCCGGTGTCGGTGCCGGACAACGGCGCCGCCGTCACGTCGAGCATCACCGTCTCCGGCCGTACCGGGAACGCGCCGAGCAACCTCCAGGTGAGCGTCGACATCACCCACACCTGGCGCGGTGACCTGGTGATCGATCTCGTCGGCCCGTCGGGCACCGCCTACCGGCTGAAGAACTTCAGCTCCTCGGACTCGGCGGACAACGTGAACGAGACGTACACGGTCAACGCCTCGGCCGAAACGGCCAACGGCACCTGGAAGCTGCGGGTGCAGGATCAGGCCACCTACGACACTGGAACGATCAACGGCTGGAAGCTGACGTTCCCGTAGACCGCATGCCGCGGGCCCGGAATCACGGCGCCGTCCGAGGGTGGGGCACCCTCGGGCGGCGCCCGTTTACGTCCCTGAAACGTTCACCTGGCAGTCGACTTCAAGCCAACATCACCACAGGGTCCTGACATGTACGCGCCCTTGATGTCACTCTCTCTCCACCCGCCGCAGCAGCACAGCTACTTCACAACGCCACACTCTCCGGCCAGTAACCCCACACTGCCCGGACTCCCCCACGAGAAGGAGCTTTCGTGAGCCCCCTCTACGCGCGTCACAAGCGCACCACTCTGGCCATCGCCACCGCTGTCGCCGCCGGAGCCCTGCTCGCCACTGGTCTGACCACCAGTGCCACCGCCCAGACCCCGGCCGGAGCCGCCGCCGCCAAGCCGCTGGCCGCCGCCCCGACCGCGCTGTCCGCCGCGGCCCGCACCACCCTCATCCAGCACGCCCAGGCCGACGCGGCCGAGACCGCGCAGGCGATAGGCCTCGGCGCCCAGGAGAAGCTGGTCGTCAAGGACGTCGTCAAGGACATCGACGGCACCCTGCACACCCGCTACGAGCGCACCTACGCCGGCCTTCCGGTGCTCGGCGGCGACCTGATCGTGCACACCGCCAAGTCCGGCAAGACCCAGGGCGTCACCAAGGCCAGCAAGTCGGCCATCAAGGTGGCCTCGCTCAAGCCGCAGATCACCGCCGCCAAGGCCGAGCAGCAGGCGGTGTCCGCCGCCAAGTCCCTCGGCTCCTCCAAGTCCGCCGCGGACGGCGCCCGCAAGGTGATCTGGGCCGGCTCCGGCAAGCCCGTCCTCGCCTACGAGACGATCGTCGGCGGCTTCCAGGACGACGGCACCCCGAACCAGCTGCACGTCATCACCGACGCGGCCACCGGCAAGAAGCTCTTCGAGTACCAGGGCATCGAGAACGCGACCGGCACCGGCAAGAGCCTGTACTCCGGCACCGTCAACCTCACCACCACCCTGTCGGGCTCGACGTACCAGCTGTACGACACCAGCCGGGGCGGTCACAAGACCTACAACCTGGCCCGCAAGACCTCCGGCACCGGCACGCTGTTCACCGACGCCGACAACGTGTGGGGCACGGGTGTCGCCTCCAGCTCCTCGACGGACCAGACGGCCGCCGTGGACGCCGCCTACGGCGCCCAGGTCACCTGGGACTTCTACAAGAACACCTTCGGCCGCAGCGGCATCAAGAACAACGGCGTCGCCGCCTACAGCCGCGTCCACTACGGCAACGCGTACGTCAACGCGTTCTGGGACGACAGCTGCTTCTGCATGACCTACGGCGACGGCTCCGGGAACACCCACCCGCTGACCTCGCTGGACGTCGCCGGCCACGAGATGAGCCACGGTGTCACCTCCAACACCGCGGGCCTCAACTACTCCGGCGAGTCGGGCGGCCTGAACGAGGCCACGTCGGACATCTTCGGCACGGGCGTGGAGTTCTACGCGGGCAACGCCAATGACACCGGTGACTACCTCATCGGTGAGGAGATCGACATCAACGGCGACGGCACCCCGCTGCGCTACATGGACAAGCCCAGCAAGGACGGCGCCTCCGCCGACTACTGGTCCTCGTCGGTGGGCGGCAAGGACGTCCACTACTCCTCGGGCGTGGCGAACCACTTCTTCTACCTCCTCGCGGAGGGCAGCGGTTCGAAGACGATCAACGGCGTGACGTACAACTCGCCGACCTACAACGGCGCCGCCGTCACCGGCATCGGCCGCACCAAGGCGCTGCAGATCTGGTACAAGGCGCTCACCACGTACATGACGTCGACGACCAACTACAAGGCCGCCCGCACGGCGACCCTGAACGCGGCGTCCGCGCTGTACGGCTCCGGCAGCACCGAGTACAACGCGGTGGCCGCTGCCTGGAAGGCTGTCAACGTCAGCTGAATTCAGCTCAGTTGACTCAGGGCGGCACCCGGAAGGAATTCCTCCCGGGTGCCGCCCTACCCTTGTGACCCATGTCCTCGGCGCCCTTCACCTACGAGCCGGTCGGCGCGACGCGCGACGATCTCACCCACTGCCCGCCCGGCTTCCGCCCCCTGCTGGTCCGCACCCGCCTCGGCGAGGGCCACGAGATCTTCGACCGGGCCGCCGAAGCGGTCATGTCCTGGGAGATGCACCGCGCTCTCGGCGTCGGCCTCGACGCCACCGCCGACCGCGCCGCCCCCGGCGTCGACGTCACGGTCACCCTGGCCGGCGTCATCAAGGCCCCCTGCCGCATCATCTGGACCACCGAGGAACCCCGCCGCGCCGGCTGGGCCTACGGCACCCTCGAAGGCCACCCCGAATGCGGCGAGGAGGCCTTCGTGGTCGACCGCACGGGCGACGGCACGGTCTGGCTGACGGTGGCGGCCTTCAGCAGGCCCACCAAGTGGTACGCCCGCGTCGGCGGCCCGGCGACCCGCGGCTTCCAGCACGCGTACGCCCGCCGGTGCGGGGCGGTACTGAGGCGGCTGTGCGAGCAGCGGCCGGAGGCATGAGGGGACGAGCCTCACTCGCTCGCGTCGGGCATCAGGATCCCGCCCACGTGCATACGCTCTGGTCCCGGACGCGGACCGTTGAGCCGTAGGTGCACACGCGCTCCTGGAAGCCGGGCGCCGGCCCGGTGTTCGATCGGACCTCGGTGGTCTGCTGACCCGGCCCCCACCCCGCGTTGCGATCCGAAACGTGCCGATGTGATGATCCAGCCGTGAGTGAGCATGGGGGCGACGCCGGACCGGCGGAACAGATGCCGAGGTCACCGCTGTACGACTATGTGGACCTGGGCCTTGACGACCAGCGCGACACGACTGTGCCGGAGGCCGCCGAGGGCGCTGGTTTGCCTGAGCGTTCGGCAACCCTCGCCGGGGGCGCGGAGGAGACCGAGCACAGACGCCGTGAGTTCGCCGCGCTGTTGGGTGAGTTCCGGCGCACGCCGGTGCTGGTGCCGGTGGACGAGGACGACGCTCCCCTGACGGCCGACTTCGGCGGAGTCCGCTGGATCTACGCCTTCTCGGACGAAGCGGCCCTGGCGCGCTTCGCGCTCGCGCGGGGTGAGGGCGGCCGGGAGTGGGCGTACCGGCGATGGCTCGGGGCGCGCCTGCTGGACGCGATGGTGCCGGCGGTCGGGGTGCCGTGCGGGGTGGCCCTGGACTGCGCGGACGGTGCGGACGGGGTGGTCTTTCCTCCGGTGCGGGGTGTCGTGCCGGACGAGGTGGCGGTGGACGTCGACGGCGGGACGGAGGACGAGACGTGACCGGGGGCGGCAAGGACCTGGCGACGGAGGGGCTCGGCCTGATCGCCAAGGGCCTGACGGACGCGCTGGCCGAGTTGAAGGAACTGGGGATGGTCGGCGAGGCCGGTGCCGGCCGCGGCTTCTCCGACATCGCGCTGTCCGGGCTGGAGTTGGGCCACGAGGGGCTGACGGGTGAGTTCACGTCGTTCTGCGAGCGCTGGGAATGGGGCGTGCGGTCACTGATCAACGAGGGCAACGGCTTCGCCATGAAGACCGGGTTGGCGGCGGGCACGTACTACGAGAACGACAAGTACGTCGAGGGCACCTTCAAGATCGTGGAGAACGCCGCCATCGGCAATCCGTACGCCTCCGAGGAGGAGGTGGAGAAGATGGGCTGGGGGGAGATCGCCAAGTCCGGTGCGTACGGAGGCGATGTCGACTACAGCAAGGAGTCCTTCGAGCAGGCCTTGGAGAACAGCAAGCAGGGCTGGAAGGACGCCGGGCGCGATGTGATGACCTCGCACACCATCGGTCCGGTGCCGGGGATGAACCCGGAGAACCTGCACAGCGCGCTGGGGATGTCGGACAAGGAGTACGACCGGATGCTGGACGACACCTTCGGCCCCTCTCCCGAGGACCGTGCCAAGGCCGCAGCCGCACAGCAGGCCGCCGGGCAGCAGGGTGGTGAGGGCTGATGGGCATCGGGGATGTGACCAACGCGGTCCTGGGCGGTGCCGAGGAGCTCTACGACAAGGGCAAGAAGAAGCTCGGTGAGGGCGTCGACTGGGCCACGGACAAGGTCGGCGACAAGCTGGACGATGTCGGCCTGCACAAGTGGGCCGACGTGGTGGAGGACTGGGGCGACGATGTCGCCTCCGACCTCGGCGCCACCCCCGGCGAGCAGCAGCTGGGGCAGACGGAGGAGGCGAACGAACTCGTCCACGGCAACCCGGCGAAGATCCGCGAGAGCGCCAAGCACCTGCGGGACTTCCACGGGGCGTTCGACAAGGTCGGCCAGGGGCTGAAGAAGGTCGACTCCTCGGGGTGGAAGGGCGAGGGCGGTGACGCCTTCCGTGAGAAGTTCGGCGTCCACCCGGCCAAGTGGGCGCAGGCGGCCGAGGCGTGCAGGACCGCGGCCGGTGCGCTGGAGTCCTACGCCGACACGGTCAAGTGGGCGCAGCGGGAGGCCGGGGAGGCGGTCGAGCTTTACAAGAAAGGTGTGACGGCGTCCCGGGAGGCTTTCGAGGCCCACCAGGAGAAGGTCGAGTCCTACAAGGCGAAGGTGCGGGCGGGTGAGGATCCCGGGCCGAGGCCAGGGGAGTTCCAGGACCCGGGCAAGGCCGACGTCCAGGCCGCCCGGCACAAGCTGGCCAAGGCCCGCAAGCAGCGCAACACGGCCGCCTCCGAGGCACAGGAGCAGGTCAGGGCGGCCCTGGCCCACGCTCCCGCCGAGCCCCCGCCCCTGGACCGGATCCGCCACGGTCTCAAGGACGGCTACCTGGCCGTCAACACCGAGCTGACGCATGTCGTGGGCGGTGCCCTCAAGGGCACGGCCGGCCTGGTCAACTTCGTCCGCGGGCTGAACCCGCTGGACCCCTACAACATCACCCACCCGGCCGCGTACATGCAGAACGTCAGCATGACGCTCTCCGGCCTGGTCTCCACCGCCGCCCATCCGGAGCGGGCCGCGAAGGCCGCCGTCGAGGGCTTCAAGAAGGACCCTTCCGAGTTCTTCGGCCGCATGCTCCCCGAACTGCTCGGCACCAAGGGCGCGGGACTGGCCCGGGGC
>NZ_MUMF01000482.1:0-132 GCF_002155905.1 Streptomyces tricolor
CCGGTGCGCGCACCGGGCTTCACGCCGGCGTTGCCCGCGTTCTCGTAGCCGCCGGCCGTGTCGCCGCCCAGCGCCTCGGGGCCCTGCGCCTCCCGCGCGGTCGCGGAGCGGCCGTCGTCCTCCCCGGCCGGG
>NZ_MUMF01000482.1:254-9557 GCF_002155905.1 Streptomyces tricolor
CCCGCGCGCGCGGGTGGTGGGCCAGGGCCATGTGGAGGGCCGCGCGTGGGGCCTCCAGGACGGGCAGCTCGGCGGGGGTGACCGTGGCGCCGGGCCAGCGGCCGGTGACCGCGCGCTCGGCGGTGCGGCGGCAGCGCGGGCAGTCGTCGACGTGCCGGACCAGCTCGCGGCGCAGGGCCGCGCTGAGGACCAGCCCGCTGTCGCCGGTGAGGTGGGCCACGCTCGGACAGCCGCCCGTGTGGACCACGGCGAGGGCCGCGCGCGTGCGCTCGACCTCGCAGGCGGCGGAGGCGAGGAGCTCCCGCGCGGCGGCGGGCTCCATGCCGAGGACGGCGGCGACCTCGTGGACGGACAGGTGGTGGCGGACGGCGAGTTCCAGGGCCTCGCGCTGCTCGGGGGTGGTACCGGCGGCCTCGGGCCAGGCCAGCAGGGCGAGTTCACGGCGCCGCCGCTCCTGGACCTCGGGGGCGGGGGGCCGGGCCGGAGGGTCCGGGACCGCTGTCCCGGCGCCCTCGCCGAGTCCGCTCCCGATGCCCTCGCCGGGTCCGAGTCCGGTTCCGGCTCTCGCCGCGGTCGCCTCCCCGCCGCCCCGGCCCGCTCCGGTACGGCCCGCAGCCGCCCTGGTACGGCCCGGCGCGGCTCCGGTGCGGCCCGCCGCGTGGGTGGCCTGACGTTTCTGCTTGGCCTCGGCCAGCTTCCGCAGGCACGCCCAGCGGGCCAGGGCGTACAGCCAGGCCCTGCGGTCGGCGGCGGCCGGCGGGGCCCGGTGGCCGCGCCGCTCGGCCAGGGCGAGGGCGTCACCGAGGGCGGCGGTGGCCGTGTCGTGGTCGCACAGGACCGACAGACAGTAGGTGAACAGGCCGTCCAGGTACGGCTCGTAGCGCGCCGGCGGCTGCTGGGCGACGGTGCGCGCGGCGGCGCGATCGCGCGCCTCCGCCGCCTCTCGTGCCTCACGGGCGTCACGCCGTGCTGCACGGGCCTGCGGGGCCTCGTGGTGCGCCCGATGCGCGCCCGTCGTGCGGGTCGTGGTCTCCGGACTGCTGCTCATCACCCGTGCGACCGTAGGCGGCCGTGGAGTGCCCCTTCCGGAACCTTGAGCACTTTTAATCCGTACGGGTGAAACGATCCCTCATAAGGGGACAGGAACCTTTTATTCCGCGGCCGGATCCCGGTGGATGGTGGCCGAGAACGGGTCACTCGTACGGGCTCCCCGGGATTTCCCACCCGGTCCCGGACCGCGTTGTCAGTGCCGCGGGCTACGGTTTCCCGCATGGCTGCCCGTACCAAGACCACCAAGGACCGCCCGTCCTACCGCTGCACCGAGTGCGGCTGGCAGACGGCCAAGTGGCTCGGCCGCTGCCCGGAGTGCCAGGCCTGGGGCACGGTCGAGGAGTACGGCGCGCCCGCGGTCCGGACCACGGCACCGGGCCGCGTGACCAGCTCCGCGCTGCCCATCGGCCAGGTCGACGGCCGGCAGGCCACCGCCCGCACGACCGGCGTGCCCGAGCTGGACCGGGTGCTCGGCGGCGGCCTCGTGCCCGGCGCGGTCGTCCTGCTCGCGGGCGAGCCCGGCGTCGGCAAGTCCACCCTGCTGCTGGACGTGGCCGCCAAGTCGGCCAGCGCCGAGCACCGCACCCTCTACGTGACCGGCGAGGAGTCGGCGAGCCAGGTGCGGCTGCGCGCCGACCGCATCGGCGCCCTCCACGACGAGCTGTACCTGGCCGCCGAGACCGACCTGTCCGCCGTCCTGGGGCACCTGGACGAGGTCAAGCCGTCCCTGCTGATCCTCGACTCGGTGCAGACGGTCGCCTCCCCGGAGATCGAGGGCGCGCCCGGCGGCATGGCCCAGGTCCGGGAGGTGGCGGGGGCGCTGATCCGGGCGTCCAAGGAGCGGGGCATGTCCACGCTGCTCGTGGGCCACGTCACGAAGGACGGCGCCATCGCCGGCCCCCGCCTGCTGGAGCACCTGGTGGACGTCGTCCTGCACTTCGAGGGTGACCGGCACGCCCGCCTGCGCCTGGTGCGCGGCGTGAAGAACCGCTACGGGGCGACGGACGAGGTCGGCTGCTTCGAGCTGCACGATGAGGGCATCACCGGCCTCGCCGATCCCAGCGGCCTGTTCCTGACCCGCCGCGCCGAGCCGGTCCCGGGCACCTGCCTGACCGTCACCCTGGAGGGCCGCCGGCCGCTGGTGGCCGAGGTACAGGCGCTGACCGTCGACTCCCAGATCCCCTCCCCGCGCCGTACGACCTCCGGACTGGAGACCTCGCGCGTGTCGATGATGCTGGCCGTCCTGGAGCAGCGCGGCCGGATCAGCGCGCTCGGCAAGCGGGACATCTACTCGGCGACGGTCGGCGGGGTGAAGCTGTCGGAGCCGGCCGCCGACCTCGCCATCGCGCTCGCCCTGGCCTCCGCCGCCAGCGACACCCCGCTGCCGAAGAACCTGGTGGCGATCGGCGAGGTGGGGCTCGCGGGCGAGGTCAGACGGGTCACGGGCGTGCAGCGCAGGCTCGCCGAGGCGCACCGGCTGGGCTTCACGCACGCGCTCGTACCGGCCGATCCGGGGAAGGTGCCGCCCGGCATGAAGGTCCTGGAAGTCGCGGACATGGGGGACGCGCTCCGGGTTCTGCCGCGCTCCCGTCGCCGAGAGGCCCCACGGGAGGCGGAGCAGCGCCGGTAGACTTTGCCCTGGTCTCGCCCGTCCGTACGAACCGAGTGCGGGAACGGGAGCGCGTCAGAACCTGCGACCGGAGGAGTGCAGTGGCAGCCAACGACCGGGCAGCAGCTCCCGGAAAGTCCGGTGGGAGTGCCGGTTCCGATGGCCTGATGCGCGCCTCGCTGAGCGCCGTGGCTCCCGGTACGGCCCTGCGTGACGGCCTGGAGCGGGTCCTGCGCGGCAACACCGGCGGGCTCATCGTGCTCGGCTCCGACAAGACGGTCGAGGCGATGTGCACGGGCGGTTTCGTGCTGGACGTCGAGTTCACCGCCACCCGGCTGCGGGAGCTGTGCAAGCTGGACGGCGGCATCGTGCTGTCGTCGGACCTGTCGAAGATCCTGCGCGCGGGCGTCCAGCTGGTCCCGGACCCGACGATCCCCACGGAGGAGACGGGCACCCGGCACCGCACGGCGGACCGGGTGAGCAAGCAGGTCGGCTTCCCGGTGGTCTCGGTCTCCCAGTCGATGCGGCTGATCGCCCTGTACGTGGACGGTCAGCGCCGCGTCCTGGAGGACTCGGCGGCGATCCTGTCCCGCGCGAACCAGGCGCTGGCGACCCTGGAGCGGTACAAGCTCCGGCTGGACGAGGTCGCGGGCACGCTGTCGGCGCTGGAGATCGAGGACCTGGTGACGGTCCGGGACGTGTCGGCGGTCGCGCAGCGGCTGGAGATGGTCCGCCGCATCGCCACCGAGATCGCCGAGTACGTGGTCGAGCTGGGCACGGACGGCCGGCTTCTCGCACTTCAGCTGGAGGAGTTGATCGCCGGGGTCGAGCCCGACCGCGAGCTGGTGGTCCGGGACTACGTCCCCGAGCCGACGGCGAAGCGGTCCCGCACGGTCGACGAGGCGCTGGCCGAGCTGGACGCCCTGACCCACGCGGAACTTCTCGAACTGGGCACGGTGGCGCGGGCGCTGGGCTACACCGGGTCCCCCGAGACGCTCGACTCCGCGGTGTCGCCGCGCGGCTTCCGCCTCCTGGCCAAGGTGCCGCGGCTGCCGGGCGCCATCATCGACCGGCTGGTGGAGCACTTCGGGGGGCTGCAGAAGCTGCTCGCCGCGAGCGTGGACGACCTGCAGACCGTCGACGGCGTGGGCGAGGCCCGGGCGAGGAGCGTACGGGAGGGGCTGTCGCGCCTGGCCGAGTCCTCCATCCTGGAGCGGTACGTCTGAGAGCGGGTCCGGGCGCCCCATAGCTCGGGGGGATCGGTCGTACGGCGGCTGCGGGTGCGTTGCGGCTGGTCGCGCAGTTCCCCGCGGCCCTTGCGTAGGTACAGCTCGCCCCCTAAGGGGCGCGGGAAACTGCGCGAGCAACCCTCCACGCACCCGCACCCGAGCATGAACCCCGCGGCCCGAAGCGCTAATCCGCCGCCAGCACGAAAGAGGCCCGCAGCTTCCCGAACCCCGGCGCCTTGGCCTCCAGCAGATACGTGCCGGACTTGGCCGAACCGCCGGACGGCGTCTCGCAGTGGGCGGCGCTCGGCTTGCGGTCCCACTTCACGGTGTACGTGATGCTCTCGCCCGCGGGAACCCGGAAGACCAGGCTCCCCGGGCCCTTGGGGCAGTCGGCCGAGGACCAGAACGTGTCGTCCCCGTCCGCCGGCGTGATCGTCAACACCGCGTTCTTCGGGCCGAGATCGACCTTGCAGTCGGCGGACGAGCTGTTCTTCGCGGTGAGTTCGAAGGTCGGCGTCTGGTCCGGCGAGTAGGAGTTCCGCGCGCTGCGCAGGCTCAACGCCACCGCGCCGGACGTGCAGTTGGGCAGTCCGGAGGAGGCCGGGAGCACGTCGCCCGCACCGACGGCGCCGCCACCGGACGCCGCACCCGAGCCGCCACCCGTGCCGGCGGAGCCGCCGGTCGCGCCGCCGTCCCCGCCGGAAGCCGAACCGGAGCCGGAGCCCGAGCCGGAACCCGAGCCGCTGCCGCCGGAGTCCCCGCCGCCCGACTCCTCACGGCCGCCCGGGTGTTGGCTGATCGCGGAACCGGACGGAGACGGCCCGGGAGTGATGGTGTGCGTGGGATTCTTGCCGTTGGACCCGCCGGTGTCCTTCTTCCCGCCCCCGCCGCCGGCGGTGACGATCCACGTGATCACCAGCGCCAACAGGGCGACCACGGACAGCAGTACGGCCCTCCGACGCCAGTAGATGGAGGAGGGAAGCGGCCCGACCGGATTGCGCAGAGATCCCACGCGCAAACTGTACGAGAGATCGCCGCGCTTGCTCGCGCCACCCGCCGCGCCGGCGCCAACTTTTCCGGATCATCATTCCGGCAACTTCCGCTGACGGCACGGTTCTTCACTTTTCGCCACGCTCGGTGACCGGGTGGTCACCCATAATGCCCGTCAACCCGTGGCAGGATCGGAAGGCCATGACTGAGAAGCTGCACGCCCCCGTGATCGCCTGGTTCGACGCCCACGCCCGTGACCTCCCCTGGCGCCGCCCGGAGGCAGGCCCGTGGGGCGTGATGGTCAGCGAGTTCATGCTCCAGCAGACCCCGGTCAACCGGGTGCTGCCGGTGTACGAGGAGTGGCTGGCCCGCTGGCCGCGCCCGGCCGACCTCGCGAAGGAGGCGCCGGGCGAGGCGGTGCGCGCCTGGGGCCGGCTCGGCTACCCGCGCCGCGCCCTGCGCCTGCACGGCGCCGCGGTCGCCATAACGGAGCGGCACGGCGGGGACGTACCGACGGATCACGCGCAGCTGCTGGCACTGCCCGGCATCGGCGAGTACACGGCCGCCGCGGTGGCCTCCTTCGCGTACGGGCAGCGGCACGCGGTGCTGGACACCAATGTGCGCCGGGTGCTCGCGCGGGCGGTGACGGGGGTGCAGTACCCGCCGAACGCGACCACGGCCGCCGAGCGCCGGCTGGCGCGGGAGCTGCTGCCGGAGGACGAGCGGACCGCCGCGCGCTGGGCCGCCGCCTCCATGGAGCTGGGCGCGCTGGTGTGCACGGCGAAGAACGAGGGCTGCCATCGGTGCCCGATCGCCGCGCAGTGCGCCTGGCGGCTCGCGGGCAAGCCGGAGCACTCGGGTCCGCCGCGCCGCGGGCAGACGTACGCCGGTACGGACCGGCAGGTGCGCGGCAAGCTGCTGGCCGTGCTGCGGGAGGCGCACGCGCCGGTGCCGCAGGCGATGCTGGACCGGGTGTGGCACGAGCCGGTGCAGCGGGCCCGGGCGCTCGACGGCCTGGTGTCGGACGGTCTGGTGGAGCCGCTGCCGGGCGGTCTGTATCGGCTGCCGCTGGGCTGACGCACCGACAGGTCACAGCCGGACGGCGTCTGTTACCGACCATCAGAGCCGACAAAGCATCCCATAAAGGGACATTCGGCCCGCTCGCTCTACCCCATTGCCTCGTCCGTTACACAACCGACGGATAGCCGAGTGCCAGCCGCAGGCTGGTCCGCACAGCCCCGTGACAACCACTCCGTAGCTTCTTCTCCGTGCCCGGCGGACCACCGGGCACGGGACAGCGGGACTTCCGGCAGGAGCCGGAAGGACAACGGGGAAGACGGAGGCGGTTGATCATGGCGCAGGGAGAGGTGCTCGAGTTCGAGGAGTACGTCCGCACCCGGCAGGACGCGCTGCTGCGCAGCGCCCGCCGGCTGGTCCCGGACCCGGTCGACGCCCAGGACCTGCTGCAGACCGCGCTGGTGCGGACGTACGGCCGCTGGGAGGGCATAGCCGACAAGCGGCTCGCGGACGCCTACCTGCGCCGTGTCATGATCAACACGCGGACCGAGTGGTGGCGGGCGCGCAAGCTGGAGGAGGTGCCGACCGAGCAGCTGCCGGACGCCTCCGTGGAGGACTCGACCGAGCAGCACGCCGACCGGGCCCTGCTGATGGACGTCATGAAGGTGCTCGCACCGAAGCAGCGCAGTGTCGTGGTGCTGCGACACTGGGAGCAGATGTCCACAGAGGAGACGGCCGCTGCCCTCGGCATGTCGGCCGGTACGGTCAAGAGCACGCTGCACCGGGCGCTCGCCCGGCTCCGTGAGGAGCTGGAGGCCCGCGATCTGGACGCACGCGCGCTGGAGCGTGAGGAGCGGGAGCGTTGCGCGGCCTGACCGGGGCCGGGCCCGACCGGGCCCGAGGGAGTACACAGGCGGTGATCGCGGTGGGGGCCGCGCTCGCCGCCCTCACCCTTTTCGTCGTCGCGTGCGGCAGCGGGGGCACGGGCGCCCGGGACGAGGGCCCGGCACACGACTCGGCGGTGGCCGGGTCCGTCGCCTCGCCGTCCCCGAGCCCCTCGGAGCGCTACCGGCGCGTGGACCCCGTGGCGCTGATCATGAGCGACCCCGAGGTGTCGGGCGCGGTGAAGCGGGAACTGAAGCCGTGCAACGGCGACGAGTACCCGGTCGACGTCTCCTACGGCGACCTGACCGGCGGTCCGGTGGACGACGTCGTCGTCAACGTGCTGACCTGTGCCGACGCGGTCGGCATCGGCTCGTACGTGTACCGGGACGACGACGGCGCCTTCCGGAACGTCTTCAAGAGCGAGGAGTCCCCGGTCTACGCCGAGATCGACCAGGGCGTTCTGTCGGTGACCAGGCAGTACTACGAGAAGGGCGACCCGATCTCCAGCCCGTCCGGTGAGATCGTGACCCCCTACCGGTGGAAAGCGGGACGCTTCTCCGCGGGGACGGCCACCCGCAACGAGTACAGCAAGTCCGTCGGCGGTCCGACACCCGAACCGGACATCTGAACCGCCGACCGCACCCCACGTAGACCCCCTGACCCCACGAGTCACCAGAGGACTGAGAGCACCGGGATGGCAGACCAGACCCACGTCCTGTTCGTCGAGGACGACGACGTCATCCGCGAGGCCACCCAGCTCGCGCTGGAGCGGGACGGCTTCGCGGTCACCGCCATGCCCGACGGACTGTCGGGCCTGGAGGCGTTCCGGGCCGACCGCCCCGACATCGCGCTGCTGGACGTCATGGTGCCGGGTCTGGACGGCGTCAGCCTGTGCCGCCGGATCCGGGACGAGTCGACCGTGCCGGTGATCATGCTGTCCGCGCGGGCCGACTCCATCGATGTCGTCCTGGGCCTGGAGGCGGGCGCCGACGACTATGTGACCAAGCCCTTCGACGGTGCCGTGCTGGTCGCCCGGATCCGCGCCGTGCTGCGCCGCTTCGGACACGCCGGCGGGACGGCGCGGGCGGAGGAGTCCGCGTCCGAGGCCGGCGGCGGCACGCTCACCTTCGGCGATCTGGAGATCGACACCGACGGCATGGAGGTGCACCGGGCCGGACGTCCCGTGGCGCTGACGCCGACCGAGATGCGGCTGCTGCTGGAGTTCTCCTCCGCGCCGGGCACCGTGCTCTCCCGCGACAAGCTGCTGGAACGCGTGTGGGACTACGGCTGGGGCGGTGACACCCGCGTCGTGGACGTGCATGTGCAGCGGCTGCGGCAGAAGATCGGCCAGGACCGGATCGAGACGGTCCGCGGCTTCGGCTACAAGCTGAAGGCCTGAGCGGAGCGACGGTATGCGGGGGATTCTGCGGCACCCGGTCCGGCGCATGGAGCGCGCGGGCCTGCGCACCGGGCTCAGATGGAAGGTCAGCGCGGCGATCGCGCTGGTCGCCGGTCTGGTGGCGGTCGTGCTGAGCCTGGTCGTGCACAACGCGGCCCGGGTCTCGATGCTGGACAACGCGCGCGAGCTGGCCAACGACCGGCTCCTGACGGCGCAGCGCTTCTACGAGCTGGGCCGGGGCCCGGTCATCCCTTACGTCAAGATCGACGACCCGAGCCTGCCGCCCGCGCTGCGCGAGAAGGTCGAGCGGGGGCGCCGGGCCAGTGATGTCTCCGAGCACGGCGGAGTGGCCGACATCTGGGCGGCCGTACCGGCCAAGGACGGGCATGTGCTGTCCCTGCACAGCCATCTGCCCGACCGCAGCACCGACATGCTGCGGGACCTGGACCAGGCCCTGGTCATCGGCTCGGTCGCGGTCGTGCTCGGCGGCAGCGCGCTGGGCGTGCTGATCGGCGGGCAGCTCTCCCGCCGGCTGCGCAAGGCGGCTGCCGCCGCGAACCAGGCCGCGGCCGGCGAGACCGACGTCCGGGTGCAGGAGGCCATCGGCGGGGTCGTACGGGACGAGACCGACGAGCTCGCGCGTGCGGTGGACGCCATGGCGGACGCGCTGCGGCAGCGCCTGGAGGCCGAGCGGCGGGTCACCGCGGACATCGCGCACGAGCTGCGCACCCCGGTGACGGGCCTGCTGACCGCCGCCGAGCTGCTGCCGCCCGGCCGGCCCACGGAACTGGTGCTGGACCGGGCCAAGGCCATGCGCACCCTGGTCGAGGACGTCCTGGAGGTGGCCCGGCTGGACGGCGCCTCGGAGCGGGCGGAGCTGCAGGACATCATGCTCGGCGAGTTCGTGGCGCGCCGGGTGGCGGCCAAGGACCCGGACGTCGCCGTGCGGGTGGTGCACGAGTCGGAGGTCACCACCGACCCGCGGCGGCTGGAGCGGGTGCTGTTCAACCTGCTCGCCAACGCCGCCCGGCACGGCCGGCCGCCCGTCGAGGTGACCGTGGAGGGCCGGGTCATCCGGGTCCGCGACCACGGCCCCGGCTTCCCGGAGGAGCTGCTCGCCGAGG
>NZ_MUMF01000483.1 GCF_002155905.1 Streptomyces tricolor
CGCACCCCCATGCAGTGGACGCCCGACCGCAACGCCGGCTTCTCGTCCTGCGACCCGGGACGCCTCTTCCTGCCCACCATCATGGACCCGGTCTACGGCTACCAGGTCACCAACGTCGAGGCGTCGATGTCCTCGCCCTCGTCGCTGCTGCACTGGACCCGCCGCATGATCGAGATCCGCAAGCAGAATCCTGCCTTCGGACTGGGGTCCTACACCGAGCTGCCGTCGTCGAACCCGGCGGTGCTCGCCTTCCTGCGCGAGTACGAGGACGACCTCGTGCTGTGCGTCCACAACTTCTCCCGCTTCGCCCAGCCCACGGAGCTGGACCTGAGCCGGTTCGGCGGGCGGCATCCCGTCGAGCTGTTCGGCGGGGTCCGGTTCCCGGCGATCGGCGAACTGCCGTACCTGCTCACCCTCGCGGGGCACGGCTTCTACTGGTTCCGGCTGCGCCGGACCGCGATGTAGCGCGGGCCCGGGTGGTGCGGTGCGGCGTTTCCACCGCCCCACCCGGGGCACGCATCAGTAACACCCCGACGACCCCCGGGGAAAGGACTGACGCCCATGGCGGAAACGGTCACCCCTTCCGGCACCACCGGTTCACTCCTCGCCTCGCTCGATCCCCTGCTGCGCACCTGGCTGCCCCGGCAGCGCTGGTTCGCGGGCAAGGGGCGCGCGGTCACCGGGTTCACTCCGGTGTCCGTCACCGAGCTGCTGCCGCCCGACGGCCGGCTCGGGCTGTACCACCTGCTGCTGCGCGTGCACCAGCCCGCCGCGCCGGGCGCGCCGCCGCACCCCGGCGACTGCTACCAGCTCCTCATAGGCGTGCGCGAGGCGCTGCCGCCCCGGCTGGCGCCCGCGCTGATCGGCCATGTGACCGAGGGCCCGCTCGCCGGGCGCACGGTGTACGACGCCCTGTACGACCCCCGCCCCGCCGAGGTGCTGCTGGAGGCCCTGCGCACCCGGGCCCGCATCGGCGGCCTGCGCTTCGAGCGGGACCCCGGACAGGAGATCCGGGCGGGCCTGGTGGCCCGGCTGATGACCGCCGAACAGTCCAACTCGTCGGTGGTCTATGGAGATACGTTCATTCTGAAGCTGTTGCGCCGGGTCGTGCCCGGCGTCAACCCCGATCTGGAGCTGCCCCTCGCCCTGGCTCGCGAGGGCTGCCCCCGGGTGCCCGCGCCGACGGCCTGGCTGCACGCCGAGGTGGGCACGCAGACGTATGTGCTGGCCGTGCTCCAGCCGTTCGTGAGCGGCGCGGCCGACGGCTGGGAGCTGGCGCTGCGCGAGCTGGCCAAGGGCGAGGACTTCGCCGCCGAGGCCCGCGCGCTGGGCCGGGCCACCGCCGAGGTGCACACGGCGCTCGCCCGGGCCCTGCCGACGGTCACCCTCGGCCACGCCCAGCTGGAGGCGCTGGTGGACGGCATGACCGAGCGGCTGACGGCGGCCGTGCAGGCGGTGCCGGCGCTGCTGCCGTACGAGCCCGGGCTGCGCTCGGCGTACCGGGCGCTGGGCACGCTGGCCGCCGAGGGCCGCACCTGGACCGCCCAGCGGGTGCACGGCGATCTGCACCTGGGGCAGTGCCTGCGCTCGCCGTCCGGGAACTGGTCGCTGATCGACTTCGAGGGCGAGCCGGCCCGCCCGCTGGCCGAGCGGCGCATGCCGCAGCCGCCGGTGCGGGACATCGCCGGCATGCTCCGCTCCTTCGACTACGCGGCCCACTCGGCGAGCCCGCCCGCCCACGACTGGGCGCACGCCTGCCGGGCCGCCTACTGCTCCGGGTACGCGGAGGTGGCCGGCCGCGATCCGCGTACCGACCCGGTGCTGCTGCGGGCCTTCGAGACCGACAAGGCGGTCTACGAGGTCGTCTACGAGGCCCGGCACCGCCCCGACTGGCTGCCCGTGCCGCTGAGCGCGGTGCGCCGTCTCGCCCTGCCCGACCAGGAGGCTCGTCCGTGACCCCCAAGGCCCCGAAGGAATCCAAGGCCCAGAAGGAAGCCACGGCCAGGAAGAAAGCCGCCGCGAGGAAGGCGCCGGCCCGCGAGGTCCCCCCGCAGGCACCGGCGCCCGCCGCGGAGGCCGCGGTGTCCCCGGCCGTCGACGCCGGCGACCGTGCGCGGCTGCGCGCCGGCACCCACCACGACCCGCATTCCGTGCTGGGCGCGCACCCGGTCCCGGGCGGGGTCGCCGTCCGCGCGTTCCGCCCGCACGCGCGGGCGGTCACCGTGGTCGCGGGCGAGCTGCGGGCGGAGCTGCACGACGACGGCGACGGCTTCTTCTCCGGCCTGCTCCCGCTCGCCGAGGTGCCCGCCTACCGGCTGCTGGTGACGTACGACGGCGGGGTGCACGAGACGGAGGACGCCTACCGCTTCCTGCCCACCCTCGGCGAGCTGGACCTGCACCTGATCGGCGAGGGGCGGCACGAGCAGCTGTGGCGGGCGCTCGGCGCGCACGTCACCACCCACCAGGGGGTGACCGGGACCCGGTTCGCGGTGTGGGCGCCGAACGCGCGGGGCGTGCGGGTCTCGGGCGGGTTCAACTTCTGGGACGGCACCGGTTTCCCGATGCGCTCGCTGGGCGCCACCGGGGTCTGGGAGCTGTTCGTGCCGGGGATCGGCGAGGGCGAGCTGTACAAGTTCGAGATCACCCGCCCGGACGGCTCGCGCACCCTGCGCGCCGACCCGCTGGCCCGCCGTACCGAGGTGCCGCCCGCGACCTCCTCGATCGTGGACGCCTCGCACCACGAGTGGGGTGACGCGGAGTGGCTGGCGCACCGGGCGGACACCCCCGTCCACGAGGCGCCCTTCTCCGTGTACGAGGTGCACCTGCCGTCCTGGCGGCCCGGTCTGTCGTACCGGCAGCTCGCCGAGGAACTCCCCGCGTACGTGCGCGAGCTGGGCTTCACGCACGTGGAGCTGATGCCGGTCGCCGAGCACCCCTTCGGCGGCTCGTGGGGCTACCAGGTCACCGGCTTCTACGCGCCGACGGCCCGCCTCGGCACCCCCGACGACTTCAAGTACCTGGTGGACCGGCTGCACCAGGCCGGCATCGGGGTGCTGATGGACTGGGTGCCGGCGCACTTCCCGCGCGACGACTGGGCCCTCGCCGAGTTCGACGGGCGTCCGCTGTACGAGCACCACGACCCGCTGCGGGCCGCCCACCCGGACTGGGGGACGCTGGAGTTCGACTTCGGGCGGCGCGAGGTGCGCAACTTCCTGGTGGCGAACGCCGTCTACTGGTGCGAGGAGTTCCACATCGACGGGCTGCGCGTGGACGCGGTCGCCTCGATGCTCTACCTGGACTACTCGCGCGAGCCGGGCCAGTGGACGCCGAACGAGCACGGCGGCCGGGAGAACCTGGACGCGGTGGCCTTCCTCCAGGAGATGAACGCCACCGTGTACCGGCGCTGCCCCGGTGTGGTGACCGTCGCCGAGGAGTCCACGGCCTGGGACGGCGTCACCCGCCCCACCCACCACAGGGGCCCGAGCGGGTTCGGCGGGCTCGGCTTCGGGCTGAAGTGGAACATGGGCTGGATGCACGACTCGTTGCAGTACATGAGCCACGATCCCGTGCACCGCAGGCATCACCACCACGAGATGACCTTCTCGATGGTGTACGCCTACAGCGAGAACTACGTCCTGCCCATCTCCCACGACGAGGTGGTGCACGGCAAGCGGTCGCTGGTGTCGAAGATGCCGGGCGACTGGTGGCAGCAGCGCGCCAACCTCCGTGCCTACCTGGGCTTCATGTGGGCCCACCCGGGCAAGCAACTGCTCTTCATGGGGCAGGAGTTCGCCCAGGGCGCCGAGTGGTCCGAGGCGCGCGGCCCCGACTGGTGGCTGCTCGACCCGGCGTACGGCGCCGAGGCGGACCACCGGGGCGTGCGGGACCTGGTGCGGGACCTGAACGCGGTGTACCGGGCCACCCCGGCGCTGTGGCAGCGGGACACCGACCCGGCGGGCTTCGAGTGGATCGTCGGGGACGCGGCGGACGACAACGTCCTCGCCTTCCTGCGCCACGACGCCGAGGGCACCCCGCTGCTCGCGGTCTGCCACCTGTCCCCGGTGGTCCGCCACGACTACCGGCTCGGGGTGCCCGAGGAGGTGCCGGCCTGGGTGCAGGTGCTGAACACCGACGCGGCGCGGTACGGCGGCGGCGACGTCATCCACCCGGACGTCGTCAAGCCCGAGCCGCACCCCTGGCACGGCCGCCCGGCGAGCATCCGGCTGACCCTGCCGCCGCTGGCGACGGTCTGGCTGCGCCCCGCCTGACCTGCTCTTTGCCATCCGCCCCGCCCTGCGCATACGCTCGGGCGCCCGGTGGGGCGGAAGGGGCGAGGGGGACATGCGGCGGATCATCACGGCCCTGGGGGCGGTGGCGGCCCTGACGGGCTGCGCCGGCCCCGAGCGGGCGTGCACCCTGATGGACATGGAGTCGGGCGTCGCCGTGCTGTGGCGGCCCGCCGACTTCGGGCGGCCGGACGCGGTGACGGTACGGCTGTGCGTGGACGGCCGGTGCGCCGAGCGGGCGTCCGGCGGCCCCGCCGACCCGCTCCCGTTCGGCCGGGTCTCGGTACCGCTCCCGGACGACGTGGGAGCCGGCCCGGTGCCGGTGCGGCTGACGGTGACCGCCCGGGAGGGCGGCCGGGTCGTCGTACGCGACAGCCTGCGGGCGCGGCTGAAGGAGCAGCGTCCGAACGGCGCGTCCTGCCCGCCCACCGCCTGGACGGCGGCCTTCCGCGCGCATCCCGAGCGGGGACTGGTGTCGACGCGGGGCATGGACCTGCGGCGGACGGCCGGCGCCGCGGAGGAGGAGCGCACGAGCAGTCCGTCCGGCGGCTGAGGACGCGGCCGTTCCGGCCGACGGAGCCCAGGGGGGGGCGGCCGGCCGGACGCCCGCCGCCCCCGCCGTCACTCCATGTCGGCCAGGCCCCGCGGCAGCGCGCCCGTGTGCAGCACCCCGAGCCGCTGGGTGGCCCGGGTCAGGGCGACGTACAGGTCGCTCGTGCCGTAGGCGCCCGGCTCCACCACCAGGACCGAGTCGAACTCCAGGCCCTTGGACTGGCGGGGGTCGAGCAGGACGACCGCCTGGGTCAGGTCGGGTTCGGCGCCGGCCGTGACGCCGTCCAGGTGCGCGGCCAGCGAGCGGTGCAGGGCGCGCGGGGCGATCACCGCGAGCCGGCCCTCCGCAGGGGCGAGTTCGGCGACCGCCTTGGCGACCGCGCCGGGCAGGTCGTCGGTCACCCGCCGCACCCAGGGGCGGACGCCGGTGGAGCGGACGGAACTCGGCGGTTCGAACCCGGGGTGCTCGGCGCGGACCACGGCCGCCGCCAAGTCCATGATCTCCGCCGGGGTGCGGTAGTTGACGCCGAGGCGGGTGTGCTCCCAGCGGTCCTCGACATAGGGGGCGAGAATGTCCGCCCAGGAGCCGACGCCGGCCGCCTCCGCCGTCTGGGCGGGGTCGCCGACCAGGGTCATCGAGCGGGTCGGGCAGCGCCGCATCAGCAGCCGCCAGGCCATCGGCGACAGCTCCTGCGCCTCGTCCACGATGATGTGCCCGAACGCCCAGGTGCGGTCGGCGGCGGCCCGCTCGGCGGCGCTGCGGTGGTCGGCCTCCTCCTGCCGCTCGGCGAACCGCTCGGCGTCGATGATGTCGTGCGCCGAGAGGACCTCGCTGGCATCCGGGTCGCTGTCCTCCTTGTCCTCGAACTCGTAGGTCCTGGACGCGTACGACACGTCGAGCACGCCCTGCGCGTAGGCCACCTGCGTCTCGCGCTCCCGCTCGGCGCGGGCCCGCGCCATCCGGTCGTCCTCGCCGAGGAGTTCGGCCGCCTCGTCCAGCAGGGGCACGTCGGCGACGGTCCAGGCGCGGGTGACCGGGCGGCGGATCGCGTCGGCGTCCTCCTCGGGCAGGTAGCCGTCCGGCTCGGCGAGGAAGTCGGCGACCAGCCGGCGCGGGGTGATCCGGGGCCACAGCTGGTCGATGGCGTCCCAGACCTCGGGGTTCTCGGCGAGTTCGTCGCGGATCTGGGTGAGGTCGGAGGCGTCGAGCAGGCTGCTGCCGTCGTAGGGGTCGGTGCCGACGCGCTCGGCGTACAGCTCGGTGAGGGTGTTGAGGATGTGCCCCTCGAAGTGCTCGCGGGCGACGTTGTGCGGCAGCTTGGCGGCGCGGGTGCGTTCGCGGGCGACGCTCACCAGACCGTCGTCCAGCATGAGCACCTCGCGGTCGTGCTCGATCGCGATGACCGGGTCGGGCAGGGCCTGCCGGTCGCGTACGACGGCGGCCAGCACGTCGGCCATGGCGGCGCGGCCCTTGACGGCGGCGGCCTCGGGGGTGTCGGCGGCGGTGGCCCTCACCCCGGGGAACAGCTCGCCGACGGTGGCCAGCAGCACGCCGGTCTCGCCGAGGGAGGGCAGCACCTCGCCGATGTAGCCGAGGAAGGCCGGGTTCGGGCCGACGATCAGGACCGCCCGGCGGGCCAGCAGCTCCCGGTGCTCGTACAGCAGATAGGCCGCGCGGTGCAGGGCGACGGCGGTCTTGCCGGTGCCGGGGCCGCCCTCCACGACCAGCACCCCGCGGTGGGGCGCCCGGATGATGCGGTCCTGGTCGGCCTGGATGGTCTGCACGATGTCGCTCATCCGGCCAGTGCGGGCCGAGTTCAGCGCGGCCAGCAGGACGTCGTCGCCGCCCGGGGCCTCGTGCCCGGTGCGGGTGGCGTCGCCGAGGTCGAGGATCTCGTCGTGCAGGGAGGTGACGGTGCGGCCCTCGGTGGCGATGTGCCGGCGGCGGCGCAGGCCCATCGGGGTGTGGCCGGTGGCCAGGTAGAAGGGGCGGGCGACATCGGCCCGCCAGTCGATGAGGACCGGGGTGCGCTCGGCGTCGTCCTCGCGCAGCCCGATCCGGCCGATGTGGTGCTTCCTGCCGTCGGCGAGGTCGATCCGGCCGAAGCAGAGCGAGCCGTCCACGGCGTTCAGCGCGGCGAGCAGTCCCGAGCGCTCGGCGACCAGGATGTCCCGCTCCAGCCGGGCCTGCATGGGCTTGTCGCCCTGGGCGAGCGCGTCCGCGACGGAGGTCTCGGCCTCGCCGCGCAGCAGGTCCACACGCGCGTACAGTCCGTCGATGAATTCCTGCTCGTGCCGGATTTCATCGTCTGGAAATTCGGTGTTTGACAATTCCGCTCCCGCCCGGATATACTCTGCTCAGTAAACGTCTTCGCGACCCGTGCGAAATGAAGTCGCGAATCATTGAATATACGCACAGGAATCCCCCGGGCGCAATTGCTCCGGGGGATTTTCTGTGGGCGGGCCCGCTTTACAGCACGTCGGCCAGCTCCGTCAGGAGGCGCCGCTTGGGCCGGGCGCCCACGATCGACCGCACCGGCTCGCCGTCCCGGAAGAGCAGCAGCGTGGGCGTGGCCATGACGCCGTAGGAGATCGTCGTCTGCGGATTGCGGTCCACGTCGATCTGTACGACCTTCAGCCGGTCGCCCTCCTCGAAGGCGATCTCCTTCAGCACCGGCGCCAGCTGCCGGCACGGCCCGCACCAGTCGGCCGTGAACTGCACCAGCACCGGAAGGTCGGAGCCGATCACCTCCGCCTCGAAATCGGCGTCCGTCACCTCGGTCAGTCCGCTCACCAAGCTCACCGCGTCAGCCCTCCCAGTTCGCAAGCGGGTTCCGGACCCCCCGGAACCAGCGCGTCGGCGGCCAGGTCGTCCCTCGCCCGCTCGGCCCGGGCCAGCTGCCCCGCGACCGTCTCGCGCACCGCCGTGAGCTGCCCGATGAGCGCGTCCAGCTCGGCCAGTTTGCGCCGGTAGACCACGAGCGCGGCCGGACAGGAGTCGCCCTCCGGGTGCCCGGCCCGCAGGCACTCCACGAACGGCCGCGTCTCCTCCAGGTCGAACCCGAAGTCCTGCAACGTGCGGATCTGCCGCAGCAGCCGGAGGTCGCTCTCGTCGTACGTACGGTGTCCGTTGCCGTCGCGCCGGGCCGGCAGCAGTCCCCGGGCCTCGTAGTACCGCAGGGTGCGTGTCGTGGTCCCGGCCCGCGCGGCCAGCTCGCCGATTCGCATGACCACGACGGTAGGGGTTGACGTGGGCGTCAAGGCAAGGCCGCGGGGCCGCCCGCGCGTGCCGCGCCGGCCGCCCCGGGGACGCACGCACCGGTTCCCCCGTCGGTACGGCCGGCACAGCCGGACGTGCCGCTCCGGTCGGTCCGGAGCGGCACGCGGGCGGGCGCGGGGATCAGCCGGCGGCGCTGTCCGCCGGCTCCTTCTCGGCCTTCTCCCCCGCCTTCCCCGCGGCCTCCGGCTCCGTCGCGCCGGCCTCGTGGCGCGGCAGCAGGACGGCCACCAGGACCGTGCCGATGCCCAGGATCACCGCGCCGACCAGGCTGGTGTGGGCGACCGCGTCGGAGAAGGCGGAGCCGACCGCGTCGGCCATCTGCCGGGCGCCCGCGGCCAGTTCGCCGGCCTGCTGCTTGAGCTGCGCGGCCTGCTGCGGGTCCCCCGCCTGCTGCGCCTGCGCGGCGGCCTGCTGCGCCTTCTCGCCGATGCCCTGCGCGACGGCGTACCCGGCGCCGACCGAGTCCTGCGCGGTGTCCAGGGCGCTCGCCGGGAGCTTGCTGCCGGCGGTGGCGTCGGAGAGGTGGTCGCTGTAGGAGGTGGCGAGCAGCGAGCCGAGGATGGCGATGCCGAGCGAGCCGCCCAGCTCCAGCGAGGTGTCGTTGACGGCGCCGCCGACGCCCAGCTCGGACTCCGGGAACGCGCCCATGATGGCGTCGGTGCAGGGCGAGAGGGCGAGCCCGATGGCCAGGCCCAGGATGATCAGGGGCGCCACGAAGTCGCCGTACGTGGAGGCCGCGTCCACCCGGGTGAGCAGGGCGAGGGCAGCCGTACCGCCGACCATGCCCGCGCCGACGGTCCACTTCATGCCGACGCGCGGGGTGAGCCAGCCGGTCAGCGCCGAGCCGACGAAGACGGCGCCGGCGAGCGGCAGCATGCGCACACCGGTCTCCAGGGCGTCGTAGCCGAGGACGAACTGCAGGTGCTGGGTGAGGTAGTAGAAGGCGCCGAAGACGGCGAGGAAGAACAGGGCGACGGCGAGGTTGGAGCCGGCGAACCGGCGGCCGGTGAAGCGGCGCACGTCCAGGATGGGGCGCGGGTGGCGCAGCTCCCACAGCACGAAGGCGACCAGGCCGACGCCGGCGGCGACGGCCGCCCCGACGGCCTTGGCGCCCCAGCCGAAGTGCGGGCCCTCGATGATCATGTAGACGAGCGCGCCGGTCCACACCACCGACAGCAGGCCGCCGACGTAGTCGATGCGGTCGTGGTGGCCCGCCTTGGACGGCGGCACGAGGACGAGGGCGGCGACGATCGCGACGGCCGCGATGGGCACGTTGATCAGGAAGGTCGAGGACCAGCCGTGGTCGCGCAGCAGGGCACCGGCGACCACCGGTCCGGCGGCGATGGCGAGCCCGGCGGTGGCGGTCCACAGCGTGATCGCCTTGGCCCGCTCGGCGCGCGGGAAGGTCGCGGCGAGCAGCGAGAGTGTGGCCGGCATGATCAGCGCCGCGCCGACGCCCATCACGGCCCGGGCCGCGATGACGGTCGTGGCGCTGTCGGCGAGGTAGCCGAAGACGGCACCGCCGCCGAACACCACCAGGCCGAGGACGAGCGCCCCGCGCCGGCTGTACTTGTCGCCGATGGCGCCGAGCAGCAGCATCAGCGCCGCGTAGGGGACGGTGTAGCCGTCGATCACCCACTGCAGGTCGGCGCTGGACAGCCCGAGGTCCTTCGTCATGTCGGGCGCCGCGACCGTGAGGGCGGTGTTCGCCATCACGATGATCAGCAGACTGAGGCACAGCACCAGCAGCGCCCACCAGCGCCGGGCGTAGGGCCGGTCCATCCTCTCGGCGGGTTCGGTCATGACGAGTCGCATGGCAGGGGTCGCCCTCCTCGGGTACGCGACGGAACTTGCACAATGGCGTGCAATTGCACAACCATGTGCAATGTACGTCGTTGCACACTACTGTGCAACTCGAACGGGACGGCTCAAGGGGGAGGCTCCAGGGAGGCACAATGACCGCCATGACCACGGGTAACACCAGCCGCGCCGACGCCAACCGGCGCCGCATCCTCGACGTCGCCCTCGCCGAACTGCTGCGCGATCCCGACGCCTCCATGGACCAGATCGCGCGCGCCGCGGGCGTCGTACGACGGACGGTCTACGGTCACTTCCCCAGCCGGGAAGCGCTGATCAGCACCCTGGTGGACGGGGCCGTGGCGGCACTGGCGGACGCGGACACGCGCGCCCGCGCCGGTGTGACCGACCCGGCGGAGGCGGTGGCCCGCTCGGTGCTCGCCCTGTGGCCGGTCGCCGACCGCTACCGGCTGCTCATCGCCCTGGCCCAGCGCACGGTCACCGTGCAGGGCATCCGCGACCGCCTCGCACCGCTGCGCGAGGACCGCGTCCGTCTCCTCCAGCGCGGCCTGGACGAGGGCGCCTTCGCCTCCCCGCTGCCCGCGCCCGCCCTCGCGTACGTGCACGAGCAGATGCTGTTCGCGGTGATGGAGGCGGTGAACGACGGCCTCCTGGCAGCGGAGGAGGCGGGCCGCTCCGCCACGGTCGCCGTACTGACCGCGGCGGGCGTACCCGCCTCACGGGCCACCGAACTGGTGGCCGAGGTGTCGCAACCCGAACAGAAGCCGGGCGGCTGAGGTACGGGGGATCCTCAGCCGCCCGGCGGCACCGCCGGACGCCCGGCCCGGGTTCAGGCGGGGCCGGGCGTCCGGAGCAGGAGCGCCCCGAAGGGGCGCGGGGCAGAACCCGGCAGACGTCTAGGCCTTGACCAGCCCCTCTTCCCGGGTCTCGGCGACCTCGCTCACCGTCGTACGGCCCTCGTCCAGCAGCGTGGTCTCGTCGAACGGCAGCTCCCCGCTCAGCACCCTCCGCACCCGCACCTTGTCGATCTCCTTGGTCCACGTGCCCACCAGCACCGTCGCCACCGCGTTGCCCGCGAAGTTCGTCAGCGCCCGCGCCTCGCTCATGAACCGGTCGATGCCGACGATCAGCCCGACCCCGTCGACCAGCGCCGGCTTGTGCGACTGGAGACCGCCGGCCAGGGTGGCGAGCCCCGCACCGCTGACCCCGGCCGCGCCCTTGGACGCCAGCAGCAGGAACAGCAGCAGCGGGATCTGCTCGCCGATCGACATCGGCGTACCCAGCGCGTCCGCGATGTACAGCGACGCCATGGTCATGTAGATCATCGTGCCGTCGAGGTTGAAGGAGTACCCGGTCGGCACGGTGATGCCGACGACCGGCCGGCTGACGCCCAGGTGCTCCATCTTCGCGATGAGCCGGGGCAGCGCGGACTCCGACGACGAGGTCGACAGGATCAGCAGGAACTCCCGGGCGAGGTACTTGAACAGGGAGAAGACGTTCAGACCCGAGACGATCCGCAGCAGCGCGCCGAGGACGATGAAGACGAACAGGAAGCAGGTGACGTAGAAGCCGACCATCAGCACGGCGAGGCTCTTGAGCGCGTCGAGGCCCGCGGAACCGACCACCGCCGCGATCGCACCGAACGCACCGATCGGCGCGGCCCACATCACCATGGACAGGATGCGGAAGACGAGCCGCTGGAGGTGCTCGATGCCGCGCAGCACCGGCTGTCCGGCCGAGCCCATCGCCTGCAGCGCGAACCCGGCGAGCAGGGCGACCAGCAGGGTCTGGAGCACCTGTCCCTGGGTGAACGCGGACACGAACGTGGTCGGGATGATCGACAGGACGAAGTCGACCGGCGGCAGCGCCTCCGAGGACACCTGGTCGTGCCCGGTCTGCTTGAGCGCGTCGGTCAGGTGCAGCCCGTCGCCGGGGTGCAGCACGTTGCCGACGACGAGGCCGATGGCGAGCGCGACGAGCGACATCACCAGGAAGTAGCCGAGGGCGATGCCGCCCACGGCACCGACCTTGGCGGCCTTCCGCACGGAGCCGATACCGAGCACGATCGTGCAGAAGATGATCGGCGAGATCATCATCTTGATCAGGTTCACGAACCCGGTGCCCAGCGGTTTCAGCTCCACCGCGGCGTCGGGCCAGATCAGGCCCACCGCGATGCCGAGCGCGACCGCCGCGATGACGGCGATGTACAGGTAATGGGTCCGGTCCCGCTTCGCGCGGGGTGCGGCAGGTGCCGTATCGGCAGTGCTGGCGGCCACGACTGCCCTCCTTGACGTCTTCGTCGGCGAACAACCGGCGTGCGGCTCACGTCCGGGCGTTGTTGGGGAATGCCGTGACTATCTCCCGGCCTGTGAGGGCGGTCACCCTTCCGTTCATTTAGTTCACGATTGACCGGAGAGGCACACTGCTGACATGCGCGTACCCACCCTCTCGCGGCCCCGCAGCCTGGCCGGCCAGCTGTTCGCCATGCAGGCCGTGCTGATCGCGGTGGTCGTCGCCGGGTGCGCGCTGTTCACCTACGTCAGCGACCAGCGCCAGGCCGAGGACGCCGCGGCCCGGCAGGCCACGGCGGTGGCCCGGTCGATCGCCGACTCCCCCTCGGTCCGCGCGGCGATCCGCACCCCGGACCCCACCGCCCGGCTGGAGCCGTACGCCCTCCAGGTCGTGCGGGACGCGAACGTCGACTTCGTCACGATCATGAACCCGTCCGGCATCCGCTGGACCCACCCCGACAAGGCCCAGATCGGCAAGCGCTTCCTCGGCAACATCGGCCCCGCCCTGCACGGCCGTACCTTCACCGAGACCTACACCGGCACGCTCGGCCCGTCCGTCCGCGCGGTCACCCCGGTCCGGGACGACGGGCGGATCGTCGGCCTGGTCAGCGCCGGCATCAAGGTGGAGACGATCAGCGCCCGGGTCCAGGACCAGGTCGCGGCGCTGCTCGGGGTGGCCGGGGTGGCGCTGCTGCTGGGCGCGGTCGGCACGTACGTGATCAACGCCCGGCTGCGCCGGCACACCCACGGGATGAACGCCGCCGAGCTGAGCCGGATGCACGACTACCACCAGGCGGCGCTGCACGCGGTCCGGGAAGGGCTACTGATGCTGGACGGCCAGTACCGGGTGGCGCTGATCAACGACGGCGGCCGGGAGCTGCTGGGGGTGGGCCCGGAGGAGGACACGGTCGGCCGCTCGGTGGCCGACCTGGGCCTGCCGGCCCCGCTGACCGGCGCCCTGCTCTCCTCGGAGCCCCGGGTGGACGAGGTGCATCTGACGGCGTCCCGGGTGCTGGTGGTGAACACCTCCCCGGTGTCGGGCGGCGAACGCCGGGGCACGGTCGTCACCCTCCGCGACGTCACCGAACTCCAGTCCCTGATGGGCGAGCTGGACTCGGAGAGGGGGTTCACCCAGGCCCTGCGCTCACAGGCGCACGAGGCCGCGAACCGCCTCCACACCGTGGTCTCGCTGATCGAGCTGGGCCGGGCCGAGGAGGCGGTGGCGTTCGCCACGGCCGAGCTGGAGCTGGCGCAGGCCCTGACCGACCAGGTGGTGGCGGCGGTGAGCGAGCCGGTGCTGGCCGCGCTGCTGCTGGGCAAGACCGCTCAGGCGAACGAGCGGGGCGTGGAGCTGGTGGTCTCGCCGGACAGCCGCCTGGACGACGGCCTGCTGCCGTCCGACCTGTCCGCCCGTGACCTGGTGACGATCCTCGGCAACCTGATCGACAACGCGGTGGACGCGGCGCAGGGCAGCGTGCGGGCGCGGGTGACGGTCACGGCGTACGCTACGGCCGCCGAAGTGGTGCTGCGGGTGTCGGACACCGGCCCCGGGGTCGACCCCGCCCATGCCGACCTGGTATTCCAGCGGGGGTTCTCCACCAAGCCGGCCGGGCCCGGCGGGCGGGGGCTCGGGCTGGCCCTGGTCCGGCAGGCGGTGACCCGCCACGAGGGCACGTTGACGGTGACGGAATCCGGCGAGGACGGCGAGGGCGGAGCGGTGTTCGAGGTGCGGTTGCCGTTGCGCACGGCTGTGGGGGGCGGGTTCGTGGGCGGGGGCGCGTCCATGGGTGACGGCGCGGTCACGGATGACGGCACGGTCACGGATGGGAGCACGTCCACGGGCGGCGGCACGTCCATAGGTGGCGGCAGATGACGAGCGAGCAGCAGCCCCTGCGCGTCCTCGTCGTCGAGGACGATCCGGTGGCCGCCGACGCGCACGTGATGTACGTCGACCGGGTGCCGGGGTTCGTCGCGGTCGGGAAGGCGCACACGGGCGCGGAGGCCCGCCGCATCCTGGACCGCACGCCGGTGGACCTGCTCCTGCTGGACCTCCACCTCCCGGACGTGCACGGCCTGCAGTTCGCCCGCTCCCTGCGGGCGGCCGGGCACCAGGCGGACGTGATAGCGGTGACGTCGGCGCGCGATCTCGCGGTGGTCCGGGAAGGGGTCTCGCTGGGGGTCGTCCAGTACGTCCTGAAACCGTTCACGTTCGCGACGTTGAGGGACCGCCTGGTGCGGTACGCCGAGTTCCACGCGGCGGTGGGCGAGGCGAGCGGGCAGGACGAGGTGGACCGGGCCCTGGCGGTCCTGCGCGCGCCGTCGCCCGCGGCCCTGCCGAAGGGGTTGAGCGGGCCGACGCTGGAGCGGGTGACGTCCGCGCTGCGGGAGGCGGAGGAAGGGCTGACGGCGGCCGGGGTGGCCGAGGCGGTGGGCATCTCCCGGATCACCGCGCGGCGCTATCTGGAGCATCTGGTGGAGGCGGGGAGGGCCGGCCGGAGTCCGTTGTACGGGCAGGTGGGGCGGCCGGAGCTGGTGTATCGGTGGGTGTCGCAGGGGCGGTGAGGGCGGCGGCCCGGGCGCGGACTCGGGCGGCTTCTGCGGGGGCGTTCGCGCCGGCGTAGGCGTCGGCGGCTTGGAGGTAGTGGGCGCGGGCTTCGGCCGGGCGATGGGTCTCCTCGTACTCGATTCCCAGGTTTTCGAGGGTCTGTGCGACTCCGTACCAGTCCTCGAACTCCTTCCGGATCGCCAGAGCCTTGCCGTACGCCTCTGTGGCGCTGTCCGTCTGCCCCAGCTCCGAGAGGGCGATGCCGAGGTTGTTCCACGCCGACGACGCGCTGTAGCGGTCGCCAAGGGCCTGGTGCAGGTCGCACGAGCGGATGAAGGCGTCCATGGCCTCCTCGACCCGGTCCGCCTCCACCAGGGCATTGCCGAGGTTGTTCCACGCCTGTGCCTCACCGGTCCGGTTGCCGACCTCCCGGTGCAGGTCGCGTGCGCGAAGGAAGGCGTCGATGGCCTCCTCGACCCGGCCCGCCTCCGCCAGGGCGCTGCCGAGGTTGTTCCACGCCAACGCCTCACCGTTGCGGTCCCCGAGTTCCTGGCAGAGGTCACGGTCACGGAAGTGGGCGACGAGCGCCTTCCGGGGGTGCCCCGTCTCGCGAAGGGCGATCCCGAGGTTGTTCGACGCCATGGCCTCGCCCTCACGATCACCGCTGACACGCGCGACCTGTTGGGCGGCACTGTTGACCGCGATCATGTCATCGAAGTACCGACGCCAGCGAAGGTACTCACACAAGCACAGGGCCAGCCGCACAGCCCTATGCCGGTACCGCTCTTCGCGCCCCCACTGCACCGCAGCCACCAGACTCGCGCGCTCCCTGTCCAGCCAGGCCAGCGCATCGGCTCGCGTCCGGAAGCGCTCGGGCTCCGGCTCCCCCGGAAACCACCTCAACCGGTCATCGGCCGCGTCCGCCCACCGGTAGTAGTGCGCGAGCAACCGCTGCCGAGCCTCCGCGTCCCCGGCGGAAACACCCACCCCGAACGCCCGCACCAGGTCATGCATCCGCCAGCACCCTCGGCTGTTCCCCCGCTCCACCAAGTGGGCGCGGGCCAGCGCCTTCAGGTCCGCCACCGGCGGCTCCTCCGCCCCGACCAGCACAGCGGCCACCTCCTCGCTCGCCTCCGGCCCCGGCGCCAGGGCGAGCAGACTCAGCAGACGGGCCTGACCGGCCGGGAGGCGCCGGTAGGAGAGGTCGAACGCGGCACGCACACTGCGGTCGCCGTCGTCGAGGGCGGCGAGCCGGTCGTACGATGTGCCCAGCTCGTCGGCGAGTTCCGCGACCGCCTTGCCGGGGTCCTCCGCCAGCAGCGCCACCGCGATCTGCAGAGCCAGCGGCAGATACCCGCACAGCTCCGCCAGCCGTGCCGCCGCCTCCGGCTCCTCAACGACCCGGTCGTCCTCCGGGTCGGCGATACGGAGCGCGCGGTCGAGGAGTTCGTACGCGGCCCCGGGCGTCAGCTGATCCAATTGCACCAGCCGCGCCCCCAACGCAGCCAACCGATCCCGCGAAGTGACCAGCACACGGTGCCGCCGCCCACCCCCCGGCAGCAACGGCCGCACCTGATCCGGCGACGACGCGTTGTCGGCGAGGATCAGCACCGGCTCCCGGTCCGCAAGCACCGAGCGGTACAGCCCCGCCCGTTCGTCCGCCGTCACCGGAATGTGTTCCGGCTCCACACCCAGCGCCCGCAGCAGGGACTGCAACGCCTGGTCCGCCGTGACCGGAGCGTCGTCGTAGCCGTGCAGGTCCAGGAAGAGCACGCCGCCCGGGAACCACCCCTCCTCCCGGGCCGCGTACGCCGCCCGTACCGCGAGCGCCGTCTTGCCGATACCCCCGAGCCCGGACACGGCGGTGACGAGGACGGCCTGTTCGCCGCCGGCGCCCGAAGGGTCGAGCGCGGCCCGCAGCCTCCCCAACTCCTCGTCCCGGCCGGTGAATCCGGCAGCCGGCGGCGGCAGCGCGTCCAGGGCCGTGGGTGCCGGTGCCTGCTGCCGGTACTCCGCCTTGCCGATGACCGGCCCGCGGAAGTCCCCGCCCCGGAAGTCGACGACATCGCTCACCCGGCCCCGCCCCCCGTCCCGAACGGCACGGCGTACCGCACGACGCACACCCCCAGCCCCGCGACCGTGACCGCCTCCAGCACGGACACCACCGCGAGCCCGGCCGAGACGTCGTCCCCCGCCCAGTACACGACGAGCGCGCTCAACGGCACGACGCAGAAGGCGAGCAGGTCCACCACGCACTGCGTGACCTTCCGGGACACGCGCCGGGCGTCCGCCCGGTGTGCGGTCTCCCAGCGGAAGATCGCGCCGCCCTCCGCGGCAGCCAGCTCCGCGAGCCGGGGCCCCAGGTCGCCCCGCACATACGCCCCGATCGCCGAGATCTTCTGATCGTTGACCAGGTACGTCCAGCCCAGCACGACACACACCGGCGGCAGCGCGAGGAGCATCGCGGTCTGCTTGGCCTGGGCCGCCGCCGCGATGACGGCCGCCACCACCGTCAGCGTGACGTACAGCAGATTGTCCCGGAACCCGATCCGTGTCTTCTGCTCGTCCTTGACGGTCTGGTACTCGGTGAGCAGCAACTGCCCCACGGTGACGTCTCGTTCCGGCACATGAGCCCCTTCCCCCGGCAGTACCTTATGAGTGTGCCGGAGACTCAACCCACCGTTCTGGTCCTGACCGCACTGCCCCTGGAATACGCCGCCGTACGGGCGTACGTCCCGGAGCGGCAGGAACGCGTCCACGACAAAGGGACCCGCGTCGAGACCGGCCGGCTGCCGGACAGCCCCTGGCAGCTGGCGATCAGCGAGCTGGGGGTGGGGGCGGACCGGGCCGCCGCGCTCACGGCCCAGCTCATCGAGTGGCTGCACCCCGAGGCCGTCCTCTTCGTGGGGGTCGCGGGGAGCCTGAAGGACGACATCGAGATCGGCGACGTCGTGGTGGGCACCCAGGTCTACGAGATCCACGGCGGCAAGCAGGCCCACGACGGCTTCAAGGTCCGCCCCCGCGCCCTGCCCGGTTCGCACGCGCTGGAGCAGGCGGCGCGTTCCGCGGCCCGGGACCTGCCCGAGGTCCGGGTCCACTTCGCTCCGATCGCGACCGGTGACGTCGTACTGGCCGACGCCCGGTCCGACATCGCCCGGCACATCGAGGCGCACTACAACGACGCGGGCGCCATCGAGATGGAGGGGTCCGGGGCGGCCCAAGCGGCGCACCTGAGCGGGCAGGTGGACGCCCTCGTGGTGCGGGGCATCAGCGACCGCGCGGACCGGCACAAGCGCCGGGCCGACGCCGGCGGCTCGCAGCAGCGGGCGGCCGGGCACGCGGCGACCGTGGCGGTGGCGATGCTGCGCAAGCACCAGCCCCGGCGCCCGGCGCCCGGCGACTCCGAGGAGGATCCCCAAGCCCGTTACGGCGGCGACCACATCGACTTCCGGGGCGGCACCTTCCACGGGACCGTCATCGGGAAGCAGACCGGAAACGGCCCGGAGCGGTCCGGACAGCGGTAGCGGCAGGCCGGATACCGGTAGCGGCAGGCCGGACAGCGGCAAGGGCACCGTCCACGGGCCCGTTCCGCGTGCCAGTGCCACCCTGCCTTCGCGGCCCCTCGGTTTCACCGGCCGCGGCGCGGAGCTGGACCGGCTGCTGCGCTGTCTCACGCCCGTTCCCGGGGACGACGGCGCGCCGCCCGTGCTGATCTCCGCCGTCACCGGCATGGGCGGCATCGGCAAGACGGCGCTCGCGCTGGAGGCGGCGCACCGGGCGTGCCGGAAGGGCTGGTTCCCGGGCGGGGCGCTCTTCGTGGACCTGCGCGGGTACGACGACGACCCGGTCACCGCCGACCAGGCGGTGCTGGCGCTGCTGGACGCGCTCGGGGTGCGCGGCCCGGACCTGCCGGCGACGGCCACGGGGCAGTACGACGCGTACCGCGCGCTGCTCGGCGAGCGGCGGGAGCGGACGCTGCTGATCCTGGACAACGTCTCCGACCCGCGCCAGTTCCTGCCCCTGCTGCCGGGCACGGACCACCACCGGGTGCTGGTCACGTCCCGGGAGCGGCCGGACGCGCTGCCCGTACGGCGGATCGACCTGGATCCGCTCGCCGCGGACGACGCCGTCGCCCTGGTGGCGCGTGCCCTGCTGGACGCCGACGAGCGGGACGACCGGCCGGCGCGGGAGCCGGAGGCGCTGCGCGAGCTGGCCGGCCTGTGCGGGCATCTGCCGCTGGCCCTGCAGATCGCCGCGGCCATGCTGCGCCGCCGGCACCCGCGCGCCATCGCCTCGCTGGTGCGGGACATCCACGAGGCCGCGGACCGCACGGTGGTCCTGGACGGCGGGCCCGGCGGCACCGACCAGTACGGCCGCTCGCTCATCCTGCGCCCGGTGCTGGAGACGTCGTACCGCCGGCTGCCGTCCGGCCAGGCCCGGCTGCTGCGGCTGCTGGCCCTCGCGCCGGGCACCGAGACGCACACGTCGACCGTGGCCGCGCTCGCCGGCCTGGACTGGGCGACGGCTCTGTCCCAGCTGGAGGAGCTGGCCGCGACCGGCCTGGTCACCCGGGTCCGCGGGGCCGACGGGAACGCGGTGCCGCGCTGGCTGGTGCACGACCTGGTGCGGGCCTACGCCGCCGGGACGGTCGCGGCCGACCCGGACCTGCGGGAGGAGGGCGAGGCGGCGCGCGAGCGGGTGCTGCGGTTCTACGCGATGTGCGCGAGCCTGGCCTACGCCCGGCTGCGCTGGCTGCCCGGCGAACCGGAACCGGAACTCTTCCCCGACCGGGCGTCGGCGCTGTCCTGGCTGGACCGGGAGCGGGCCGCGCTGGTGGCGGCGGTGCAGTGGGCGGCCGAGGACCGGTACGCATATCTGTCGGTGCCGCTGGCCGAGTTCCTGTCGGAGTACCTGGAATGGCGGCGGTACTTCGACGACTGGCTCACCGTCGCCGGTGCCGCCCGGGACGCCGCGCACCGCACGGGGGACCGCCGGGGCGAGTCCGTGGGGTGGGACCATCTCGGTCTGGCCCTGCGGAACCTGGGCCGCACCGAGGAGGCCATCGACGCCCATCTGCGCGCCCTGGAACTGAGCCGGGCCGACGGGGACCGCGACGGTGAGGCGGTCCGGTGGGGGCACCTCGCCAACGCCCTGGCCAGGGCGGGCCGTCCGCAGGAGGCGATCGAGGCACATCTGCGGGCCCGTGCGCTGCACCAGGCGGGCGGTCATGTCCGGGAGGAGGCCGACGAGTGGAACAACCTGGCGCTGTCGCTGCACGCGCTGGGCCGCACCGAGGAGGCGGTCGACGCCCATGTGCGGGCCCGTGACCTGTATCTGGCCATCGGGGACCGGCACGGCGCCGGCATCGCCTGGAACAACCTGGCCCGCACCTGGGAGGTGTCCGGCCGGACAGCCGAGGCCGTCGAGGCCTACGGCAACGCCCTGGAGCTGGAACGGGAGTTCGGGGACTGGTTCGGGGCCGGCAGGACCCTGAACAACCTGGCCCGGGTCCACGCGGCCACCGGCGACCCGGCCCGGGCCCGCGCCGCCCTCCTCCAGGCAGCCGACGCCTACACCCGGGCCGGGGCCCCGGC
>NZ_MUMF01000484.1 GCF_002155905.1 Streptomyces tricolor
GCCGGGGAGGGGGAGTTCGCCGTGGAGGACCCGGCGTTCAACGCCCTCCTCATCGCCTCCGAGTACGCCCTCGCCCGGATCGCCGAGGAACTGGGCGCGGCCGGCTCCGCCCGGCGGGAGCGCGCCGAGCGGCTGACGGCGACGCTGACGGAGCGGCTGTGGGACGCGGAGGCCGGGCTGTTCCGCTGCCGGGACCTGCGCGGCGGTGACACGCTCGTGCCCGAGCGCAGCGTCTCCGGCCTGATCCCGCTGCTGCTGCCCGCGCTCCCCCGGGACATCGTCGCCGCCCTGGTCCGCACCCTGGGCGGGCCGCACTTCTCGCTCGGCGACCGCACCCGGCTGGTCCCGAGCTACGACCTGCTCGGCGAGGCCTTCGACCCGCACCGCTACTGGCGCGGACCGGCCTGGTTCAACACCAGCTGGCTGCTGGAGCGCGGGCTGCGCGCGCACGGCGAGGGGGAGCGTGCCGACGCCCTGCGGGAGGCGGTGCTGGACCTCGCCGACGCGACCGGTTTCGCCGAGTACGTCGACCCGTACACCGGCGCCGCCTGCGGCGCGACCGGCTTCAGCTGGACGGCGGCCCTCGCGCTCGACCTGCATCACCGGCGGCCCGCACCGCGCGAGCGTCAAGAGCTGGACAAGAGCCCATAAAGAGGCGCACCCCCCACGGACACCGCACCGTTCGACAGGAGTGACAGAGGAGGGGACCGGGGATGACGGACCGGCATCATCTGCTTGTGCACGGCGCCACCTTCGCCGCCGTCGGCGACCGTGGCGACATCAGCGGGGTGCGGGGCGGCAGCTCCCCGGACGGGTTGTTCGTCCGGGACGCCCGGCACCTCAGCCGCTGGCAGCTCACCGTCGACGGTGCGGTGCCCGAGGTGCTCACCCCGGTGACGGACGGGGACGCGGCCCGCTGCGTGCTCGTCCCGCGCGGCGGCCGGCAGGAACCCCCGGCCCACACCCTCTTCCGGGAACAGGCCGTCGGGGACAGCTCGTTCGTGGAGTCCGTGAAGGTGACCAGCAACCGTCCGGTGCCCACCACCGTCCGGCTCGCGCTCACCGTCGACGCCGACTTCACCGACCAGTTCGAGCTCCGCTCCGACCACCGCACCTACGTCAAGACCGGCGTGGTGCGCGCCCGTGAAGTCCTCGCCGACGGCATCGAGTTCACCTACCGGCGCGCCGAATGGCGGTCCTGTACGACGATCACGGCCGAGCCGGCCCCCGACGCCGTGGAGGAGACGGGCACCGGCGCCCGCCGCCTGGTGTGGACCCTCGACCTCGAACCGCACGGCACGACCGAGCTGCTGCTGCGGGTGATCGCCCGCCCGCACGGCGAGAGGCGCGCCGTGCGCGTGCCCCGCGACCCCGCCGCCGTGCAGGATCAACTCCGCGCCAGAGAAGCCGAGTTCACGGAGGGCGTGGCCTTCCCGGCCGGCTGGCCGGAGCTGGCCGCGGCCTGCGCCCGGGGCCTTGCCGACCTCGCGGCGCTCCAGGTCCCGGCCACCGGTCCGGACGGCGAGGAACTGCGCGTGCCGGCGGCCGGCGCCCCCTGGTTCCTCACCCTGCTCGGCCGCGACGCGCTCCTCACCTCGCTGTTCGCTCTGCCGTACCGCCCGCAACTGGCCGCCGCCACCCTGCCCGCGCTCGCCGCCACCCAGGCCACCGGCGCCGGCGGCTCCCCGGTCGCCCAGCCCGGCAAGATCGTGCACGAGGTACGGCACGGCGAGCTGGCCCACTTCGGCCAGGTGCCGTTCGGCCGCTACTACGGCTCGGTCGACGCCACCCCGCTGTTCCTCGTCCTGCTCGGCGCGTACGTCGAGCAGACCGGGGACACGGCGCTGGCCCGCCGGCTGGAGCCGCACGCCCGGGCCGCCATCGGCTGGATGCTCGACCACGGCGGTCTCACCTCGCGCGGCTATCTCGTCTACCGCGCCGACGAGGGCGGCCTCGCCAACCAGAACTGGAAGGACTCCCCCGGCGCGATCTGCTGCGCCGACGGCACCCGGCCCACCGGCGCGGTGATGGCGGCGGGCGCCCAGGGCTACGCGTACGACGCGCTGCGCCGCACCGCGGGGGTGGCGCGGGGGGTGTGGGCCGACGAGACGTACGCCGCGCTGCTGGAGCAGGCGGCGGCCGATCTCCGGGACCGGTTCCAGCGGGACTTCTGGATGCGGGAGCGGTCCTTCCCGGCGCTGGCGCTGGACGGGCAGGGCCGGCAGATCGACGCGCTGGCCTCCGACGCGGGGCATCTGCTGTGGTCGGGGCTGCTGGACAAGGAGTACGGCGAGGTGGTCGGCCGACGGCTGCTGGAGCCGGACTTCTTCTCCGGGTGGGGCGTGCGGACGGTCGCCGCCGGCCAGGCCGCGTATCATCCGCTGTCCTACCACCGGGGATCGGTCTGGCCCCACGACAACGCGCTGATCACCCTGGGGCTCGCCCGCTACGGGCTGCACGACGAGGCCCGGACGGTCGCCCACGCGCTGGTCGACGCGGCGACGGTGGGCGGGCACCGGTTGCCTGAGGTGCTGGCGGGGTACGAGCGCGCGCCGCTGGGTTCGCCGGTGCCGTATCCGCACGCGTGCGGGAGGGAGGCGCGGTCCGCGGCCGCGCCGCTTGCTCTGCTGACGGCGGTGGGGGGCGCCTGAGGGGTGGGGCGGTGCGGTGGTCGGGCGATTGCGGGTGCGGGAAGGCGCTCGCGCCCACGCGGCGAAGCCGCACAGGGATACCGCCCCGCGCCCCTTCCTCTGCCACGGTCGGCTGTATTGACCTGGTGTTTGCCTGGTCGGCGTGAACGGTCTTCGCCGGGGAGCCGTACCGGAGGGCATGAGTGCGCTCCAGTCCGCCGAGGACGTGGCCGAAGAGATCACCGATGTCGCCCCACGCCCGTCCCGCCGCCCCTGGACCGCCTGGCCGGCGTGGCGGCGACGGTGGCGGGAGCGGCATCCGACCGCCGCTCAGGTGCTGTCCGTCACCGTCACCGTGCTCGCCGCCGCCCTCGTCGTCGGCGCCCTGGTGATGCCGAACACGGTCGTGCGGCTGGGCCCCGCGACGTTCTTCCGCCTACCCGCCGAAGCCATCGTCGGGGCCGCCGTGCTGCTCGCGCTGCCGCGGCGGCCCCGGGTGGCGGTGGCGGCGGCGTCCGGGGTCCTGCTCGGGGCCGTCACCGTGCTGAACGCGCTCGACATGGGGTTCAACCAGTACCTCGGCCGCAGTTTCAACGTCGTACTGGACTGGAGTCTGCTCGGTGACGCGGAGTCGTACCTGGAGGACTCCCTCGGACGCACCGCCACCCTCGCCGCGGTGGCCGGCGTGATCGCTCTCGTGCTGCTGCTCCTCGTGCTGCCGGCGCTGGCCGTGGTCCGGCTGAGCGGTCTCCTCGCCCGGCACCCCGGCACCGCGACCCGCGGCACGCTGATCGCCGGGGTCGTCTGGATCACCTGCTCCTCCCTGGGCGTGCAGATGGCGGGGGTGCCGTTCGCCTCCGACCGTACGGCGACCGCGCTGAAGACGCAGGCGCGCCGGGTCTCGGACACGCTGGCGGACGAGGCCGAGTTCCGGAAGGTGGCCCGGGTCGACGCGTTCGGGAACACGCCGGGCGGCCAGCTGGTCCCCGATCTGCGCGGCAAGGACGTGATCTTCACCTTCATCGAGAGCTACGGCCGGAGCGCGATCGAGGACCCGGTCATCTCGCCCGGCGTGAACCGGACGCTCGACGTGCGCACCAAGGCCCTGGCCGCGGCCGGCTTCCACGCCAGGAGCGGCTGGCTGACCTCGGCGACGTACGGCGGCAGCAGCTGGCTCGGCCACTCCACCACCATGTCGGGCCTGTGGATCAGCAACCAGCAGCGCTACCGCACCGTCATGGCCAGCGACCACCTCAGTCTGACCGGGGCGTTCGAGAAGACCGGCGCGTTCGACACGGTCGGTGTCATGCCGGGCGTGCAGAAGGGGTGGCCGGAGCAGAAGTGGTACGGCCTGGACAAGGTCTACAACGCCTTCCAGCTCGGCTACCGGGGGCCGAAGTTCAGCTGGTCGACCATGCCCGACCAGTACGCGCTCCAGCAGTACCAGGAACGGGTGCACAGCAAGCCGACGGCCGCCGGCAGGTCACGGATGTCGCTGCTCATCCTGACCTCCAGCCATCAGCCCTGGGCGCCGATCCCGAAGATGGTCGGCTGGGACCGGCTCGGTGACGGCTCGGTCTTCGCGGACATCGAGGCGGCGGGCAACAGGGCGGAGGACGTCATCGCCGACACCACGAGGTCCCGCGAGGAGTACGGCAAGTCGATCCAGTACTCGGTGACCGCGCTGACCGAGTGGCTGGAGCGGTACGGCACCGAGGACACCGTGCTGGTCTTCCTCGGCGACCACCAGCCGATCGCCCGCGTCAGCGGCAACCACGCCAGCCGTGACGTACCGGTCTCGATCGTCGCCAAGGACCCCCGCATGCTGGACAAGATCGCCGACTGGGACTGGACGGACGGCCTGCGCCCCGCCGAGGACGCACCGGTCTGGAAGATGAGCTCGTTCCGGGACCGCTTCCTCAGGGCGTACGGCTCGACCCCGCACCCGAAGCGGGGCTGACCGCCACCGGGGTCCGGGGCGGAGCCCCTGGCGGGGTCCGGGGCGGAGCCCCGGGGGGGCTCGGCTCAGCCGCCCGAGGTGTCCAGCTCCGCGTCCTCGGTCACGCCCGAGCAGTCGTACGGATCCTTCAGCCACCCGTCCGGCAGCACCACCCGGTTGTTGCCGGACGTACGCCCCCGCGGCCCCTCCGCCCCGACCGGCCACGGCTGATCCAGGTCCAGCTCGTCCAGCCCGGCCCGCAACTCCTCCAGGGACGACGTGATCGCGAGCCGCTTGCGCATCTCGGAACCGACCGCGAACCCCTTCAGGTACCAGGCGACGTGCTTGCGGAAGTCGACCACGCCCTTGGACTCGTCGCCGATCCACTCCCCGAGCAGCGTGGCGTGCCGCACCATGACGTCGGCGACCTCCCGCAGGGTCGGCCGTACGAAGTCCCCGGTGCGCCCCTCGAAGCCGGCCACCAGGTCGGCGAACAGCCACGGCCGCCCCAGGCACCCCCGGCCCACCACGACCCCGTCGCACCCGGTCTCCCGCACCATGCGCAGGGCGTCCTCGGCCGACCAGATGTCGCCGTTGCCGAGCACGGGGATCTCCGGCACGTGCTCCTTCAGCCGGGCGATGGCGTCCCAGTCGGCGGTGCCGCCGTAGTGCTGGGCGGCCGTACGGCCGTGCAGGGCGATGGCCGTCACCCCCTCCTCCACGGCGATGCGGCCGGCGTCGAGGTAGGTGATGTGGTCGTCGTCGATGCCCTTGCGCATCTTCATCGTGACGGGAAGGTCACCGGCCCCGGCGACCGCCTCCCGCAGGATGGCCCGCAGCAGGTTCCGCTTGTACGGCAGGGCCGAGCCGCCGCCCTTGCGCGTCACCTTCGGCACGGGGCAGCCGAAGTTCAGGTCGATGTGGTCGGCCAGGCCCTCCTCCGCGATCATGCGGACGGCCTTGCCGACGGTCGCGGGGTCGACGCCGTACAGCTGGATCGAGCGCGGCTGCTCGCTCGCGTCGAACTTGATCAGCTGCATGGTCTTCTCGTTGCGTTCGACCAGCGCCCGGGTGGTGATCATCTCGCTGACGAAGAGTCCCTTGCCGCCGCTGAACTCCCGGCACAGGGTGCGGAAGGGCGCGTTGGTGATCCCCGCCATGGGTGCGAGCACGACGGGCGGCGTCACGGCGTGCGGGCCGATGGAGAGCGGGTGGGTCATCGTCAGGGCTCCGGTACTGATGTACGGACGGGACACGGGCAAGCCCCCATTGTCCCTCATTCCCCCGACGGCTCCGACAGCTCGGCCAGCCGCTCCAGCCGCTCCTCGCTCTCCTCGTCGGCGGGCAGGTAGGCGACCACCCGGTGGGCCGGGGCCTGCGGGGCCAGCCACATGTTCCGGTGCTCCAGGCGGATCAGCCCGACCTCCGGGTGCCGGTACCGCTTGACGTGCGGGGACATCGGCGCCACCTCATGCCGCTCCCACAGCGTCCGGAACTCGTCGGAGGCCGCGAGGAGCCGGTTCAGCTGCTGCTTCCAGGCGGGTTCGGCCACATGCTCGGCCATGCCCGCCCGGTACTTGGCGATGAGGTCCCGCAGCATCTCGTCGCGGTCCAGGAAGTCCCGCTTCCAGCGCTCGCTGGTGGTCAGCAGCCACAGGCAGTTCCGGTCGGCCGGGGGCAGCTCGGCGGGGTCGCCGAAGAGCTGGGCGTAGGGGCGGTTGGCGGCGAGGACGTCGTAGCGGGCGTTCTGCAAGGAGGCCGGGTAGGGGGCGAGGCGCTCGACGACCTTCAGCGCGGTGGGGGAGGCGACCGGGCACTCGGCCTCGGTGCGCGGGTCGGCGGTTCCGGCGAGGGCGAACAGGTGGGCGCGCTCGGTGGGGTCCATGAGCAGGGCGCGGGCGACGGCGTCCAGCACCTGCGCGGAGACGTGGGCGGCGCGGGCCTGCTCGATCCACGTGTACCAGGTGATGCCGACCGCGGAGAGCTGGGCGACCTCCTCGCGGCGCAGTCCGGGGGTGCGGCGGCGGGGGCCGCGGGGCAGGCCCACCTGCTCCGGGGTGATCCGCTCGCGCCGGCTGCGCAGGAAGGCGGCCAGTTCCCGGCGCCTGATCTCCTTGTTCTCCTCGGGTGCCGCGGTGGTCATGGCACCAAGGGTGCCGTCCGGCCGCAGACCCGTGCCAGTTGGTGCCAGTACCTGGATAACCGCCGCCTGGTACCCGGCTGAGGGCCGGCGCAGGGTCGAGTCGTGACCACGACGACTCCACCTGTTCCGCCTGTTCCGCCGGTTCCTTCTGTTCCTTCTGCGACCACCGCCCCGCCCCGGGCGGCCCTCGGCCCGCTCGGACTGCTCACCCTGCTCCTCGGCACCGCCCTCCCGATGATCGACTTCTTCGTGGTGAACGTGGCGCTGCCGACGATCGAGCGCGATCTGCACGCTCCCGCGGCGACCCTGGAGATGGTGGTGGCCGGGTACGCGGTGGCGTACGCCGTGCTGCTCGTCCTCGGCGGCCGGCTCGGCGACTCCTACGGCCGGCGGCGGCTGTTCCTGTGGGGGGTGGCCGGATTCGGGCTGACCTCGCTGGCCTGCGGGCTCGCGCCCGGCGCCTGGTGGCTGGTGGCCGCGCGGGCGGCGCAGGGTGCCGCGTCGGCGGCGCTGCTGCCGCAGGTGCTGGCCACGATCCACGCGACGACGTCCGGGGAGCGCCGGGCCCGCGCGGTCGCCCTGTACGGCTCGGTGGGCGGGGTGTCCATCGTGTTCGGGCAGGTGCTGGGCGGGGTGCTGGTCGCGGCCGACCTTGCGGGCACCGGCTGGCGCGCGGTGTTCCTGGTGAACGTGCCGGTGGCCGCGGCGGCGTTCGGCTGTGCGCTGCGGTCGGTGCCGGACAGCCGGGCGGAGCGGCCGGCGCGGGCCGATCTGACGGGTACGGCGCTGCTGGCGGCGGCGCTGACCGCGCTGCTGCTGCCGTTGACCGAGGGACGGGCGGCGGGCTGGCCGCTGTGGTCGGTGCTGCTGCTGTGCGCGGCGCCGCTGCTGGCCCTGGCCTTCCACGGTGTGGAGCGGCGGGCGGAACGCACCGCCGGCAGTCCGCTGCTGCCGCCGTCGCTGCTGGCGGCGGGCGCGGTGCGCCGGGGCCTGCTGCTGGGGCTGCCGGTGTTCGTGGGCTTCGCGGGATGGATGTTCGTGACGGCGGTCACCCTTCAGCAGGGCCTCGGGTACGGGGCGCTGCGGGCGGGACTGACGCTGGTGCCGATGGGGGTGGCGCAGTTCGCCGCGTCGATGCTGGCGCCGCGAGCCGTACGGCGGTTCGGCGGCCGGGCGGTGACGCTGGCGGCGGTGGTGCACATCGCGGGCCTGGCGACGACGGCGGCGACCGTGCTGCTGGGCCCCTGGCCGCACCTGAGCCCGTTGGCGCTGGCTCCGGGCCTGGCCCTGTGCGGGGTGGGCCAGGGTCTTCAGCTCCCCCTCTACTTCCGGTTCCTGCTGGCGGCGATCCCGGACCGGCTGGCCGGTGCGGGCAGCGGGCTGGCGGCCACGCTCCAGCAGTCGTGCCTGGCGGTGGGGGTGGCGACGCTGGGCTCGCTGTTCCTGTCGCTGGTGCCCGGGGCGGGGATGCGCCGGGCGCTGGCGGTGGTGCTGGCGGTGCAGGCGGCGGGGCTGCTGGGGCTGGCGGCGCTGGGCCTGCGACTGCCCGGCAAAGATCATGTATAGGCCATTAGTTAGGCGAGTCATTAGTTAGACGCACTATCGAAGCAGGCGTACGATGGACGCCATGCCCGAGTTGAGCCATCGCCGACGCCTGCTCGTGCTCGCGATCTGCTGTATGAGCCTGCTGATCGTGAGCCTCGACAACACCGTGCTGAACGTGGCCCTGCCCTCGATGCAGCGCGATCTGCACGCCACCACCTCCGGCCTCCAGTGGACGATCGACGCCTACACGCTCGTCCTGGCCTCGCTGCTGATGCTCGCGGGTTCCACGGCCGACCGGATCGGACGCAAGCGCGTCTTCATGGCCGGCCTGACGGTGTTCACCATCGGCTCCGTCCTCTGCTCCCTCGCCCCGAACCTGGAACTGCTCGTCGCGGCCCGCATGCTCCAGGCGGTGGGCGGCTCGATGCTCAACCCGGTCGCCATGTCCATCATCACCAACACCTTCACCGACGCCCGGGAACGCGCCCGCGCGATCGGTGTGTGGGGCGCGGTGGTCGGCATCTCCATGGCGGCGGGCCCGCTGGTCGGCGGCCTGCTGGTGCAGTCGGTGAGCTGGCGCGCCATCTTCTGGGTCAACCTCCCGGTGGGCCTCGCGGCGCTGCTCCTCACCCTCCGCTTCGTCCCCGAGTCCCGCGCGCCCAAGGCCCGCCGCCCCGACCCGCTCGGCCAGCTGCTGGTGATCGCCCTGTTCGGCTCGCTGACGTACGCGATCATCGAGGCGCCGGAGTCGGGGGCCGGCCCGGTCGCGCCGTTCGCCGTCCTCGCGGTGGCCGCCCTCCTGGCCCTCCTGTGGTACGAGCCCCGCCGCGCCGAACCCCTCATCGACCTGCGCTTCTTCCGCTCGGCCCCGTTCAGCGGCGCCACCGTGATCGCGGTCAGCGCGTTCGCGGCCCTCGGCGGCTTCCTCTTCCTGTCCACCCTGTACCTGCAGAACGTCCGGGGCCTCGACGCCCTGCACGCGGGCCTGTGGATGCTGCCGATGGCCGTACCCACCTTCCTGTGCGCCCCGCTCTCGGGCCGCCTGGTGGGCACCCGCGGCCCCCGCGTGCCCCTGCTGGTGGCCGGTACGGCGATGACCGCGAGCGGCGTCCTCTTCGCGGCCTTCGAGGCGGAGACGGCCGACGCCACCCTCCTCCTCGGCTACGTCCTCTTCGGCATCGGCTTCGGCTTCGTCAACGCGCCGATCACCAACACGGCGGTCTCCGGCATGCCCCGCGCCCAGGCCGGCGTCGCCGCCGCCGTCGCCTCCACCAGCCGGCAGCTCGGCCAGACCCTCGGCGTCGCGGTGGTCGGCGCCGTCCTGGCCTCCGGCATCGGCGCGTCGCCGTACCGCGAGTCCTTCGTCTCGGCCGCCCGCCCCGGCTGGTGGATCCTCACCGCCTGCGGCCTGGCCGTCCTCGTCCTCGGCCTCCTGACCAGCGGCCTCTGGGCCCGCCGCACCGCGGAACGCACGGCGCGGAGCCTGGAGTCGGGGGACATACGGCAGGCGGTGGGGGCGGCGGAGCGGGCGTAGGGTCTGCCGCTCGGGTCATGCCGGCGTCGCGGGGCCCGGGCCGGCCGAGCGGCAACGCGCCTCACAGCCGACCTGATC
>NZ_MUMF01000485.1 GCF_002155905.1 Streptomyces tricolor
CCCTGGACGCCCTCGGCACCGCCCCGCCCGGCTACCGGCTGCTGCCCGCCCACCCCTGGCAGCTCGATCTCGTCGCCCGCGACCTCGCGCCCGCCTTCGCCGACGGCCGGCTGCTGCGGCTCGGCACCACCGCGTTCGACACCTGGCCCACGGCCGCCGTCCGCACGGTGTACGAGCCCGTCCGCGACCTGTTCCTGAAGTTCAGCCTGGACGTCCGCATCACCAACGACATCCGCCGGCTCTGGCGCCACGACCTCGGCAGGCTCCGCCGTACCGACACCGCCGCAGGACGCGCCTTCGCGGCTCTGGGCCCGTCCGCGGCCTGGCTGAGCGACCGCGGCTACCGCACCGCCGCTTTCGCCTTCGAGGAACTGGCCGTCCTGGTCCGCGACGGACTGCGCGGCCATCTGCTGCCGGGCGCCACCCCGCTGCTCGCGGCGGGGCTCGCCGAGGGCTTCGAGGGCAGCCCGCTGGCCGCCGCCCCCGACCCGGCCGGCTGGTGGGAGGCGTATCTGCGCCAGGTCGTGCCGCCCGCCCTGACCGCGTTCGCCGACCACGGGGTGGTGCTGGAGGCCCATCTTCAGAACACCCTCGTCGCCGTGGACGCGGCCGGCACACCCGTGCAGGCCCTGTTCCGGGACGCCGAGGGCACCAAGCTGCTGCCGGACACGACCCGGGCCGCCGGCTGGGAGCGGCTGGTGTACTGCCTGGTCGTCAACCACCTCGTGGAGATCGCCGGCGCCCTCGCCGACCACCACCCCGGCCTCGACCCGTGGCCCGCCGCCCGCCGCGAACTCGCGCGCCACGACCTGCCCGAGATCCCCGCCCTGCTCACCGCGCCCACCCTGCCCGGCAAGACCAACCTGCTGCTGCGCTGGACCGGAGCGGACGGCGCGGACGCCCGCTACCTGCCCCTGCCGAACCCGCTGGCGGACTGACCGCACGCACGGGGGCGGCGCGCCCGAGAAGCGAGGCCGGTCCGGCCGCCGCCCGCCGGCCTTCGACCGCGAGGCGTACAAGCGGGCAACACCGTTGAGCGGTGCATCAACAAGCTCAAGCGGTGGCGCGGTCCGGCCACCCGCTACGACAAGACCGCCACCGTCCACCCCGCCGGGCTCCACGTCGCCGCCATCTTCATCCGGTCGGCCAGATGATCCGGAGGAAACGGCCTGGTCTGCTCTAGGTCCACGGAGGAACCGACGTCCTCCATGTCGAGGAGTCCGTCCGCACTGCCTGGGCGACCTCGATAAGCACGTCGACGCGCGGGCGCCATACTGCTCGGCCCGGGCGATCCGGGCCCGGTGGTCGCGGATGGCGGCACCGACGCCGCGCGGGCCGGTCTGGCGAATCCGGCCGCCGACACCGATCTCGCACCGCGGTTCCCACCGACACCGAACTCAGAATGCGCCGGCGACGTCGCCGGCACTGGCCGATTCGTCCTGCGCCATGCCAAGGAAGCGCCGGATCACTTCGACCGGCATATCGAGCCCCTCGGACGCGGACTGCTCGTCACCGAACACCTGCACAGCCTCGGTGACGGCCACAGCCAGTTCAACCTCTGCCTTGCGGACCTTGGCCTCGGCCTTGTCCACGGTGTCAACCACCGCCAACTGGCGGCGCTGCTTCTCCTGAAGCCGCTGTTTACGGGAAAGGGCTTTGGCAGAGTTCTGCACAGACATGACCAAGATCATAATCAATCGTGTGCGTGCCCAACGCCCTGTGGGTGCTGGTCAGCCACACAGCGAGCCGGTGGTCAGGTGGTACCGGCGCACGGTGACGAGGGTGTGCCAGCGGTCGCTTACGGCGTTGGCGGTGTCGAGCCGGCGGGCGGGGGAGGGCTGCGGGAGTGGGCGGCCGGCCATGAAGTGAGCGATGTCCATGGAGTAGGCGAAGTCGCCGCTCACGCGGCCGGCGTTGCGGGCGAGGGCGGTGATGCGGGTGGTGAACGTCATGATGCGCAGGTCGAGCCCGGTCAGTAGCTGTTCGGCGAGGCGCAGTTCGTCGTCAGCGGCGGCCGGGTCGGTGAAGGGGTTCACCAACTGTCGGTGGGCACCCAGCGTCCGCGCCGTAGCCTGGCGGCGGGCAGGTGATGCTGAGGGCGCATGTGATCTCGACGTCCCACGGGGCCGAGGAGTCTGCACTCCTCGCCGCAACGACCAGAGCAGCCCCTCCCGGGGGAGGACGGAGAACGCAGCAGTGATCGGCATGGAGTTCCGCACCGACGACGTTCCGGCCGACGAGCGGTTCGACCGCTGGCGCGAACTCATCGACCGCACCCGGGCGAACGACACCACCAGTCCCCATGCCGCCGACTTCCGGGCGGAGATGCGCGTGCTGGAGCTTGGGCTCATCACCGTGTGGCGCACCTCGTTCTCGCCCGCCCACTTCCGGCGAAACGCCCGCCGGATCCGCCGCGGCGACGCCGAGTACTACCACCTGTCCCTGCTGACCGAGGGCGGGCTGACGCAGGTTCAGGAGCGCGGCACGAGCGCCACGATCGGCCCCCGCGGGCTCCTCGTGGACTCCAGCTGGCAGGCGTGCGAGGCCCTGGCACACGCCACGCGCCTCCCGGCCGACGGCCGGCCGGGCACCGTCGCCGGCGTGGGCGTCGACCTGCCCCGCGCCCTGCTGCCGCTTCCCGCGCGCCAGGTGGAAGGGCTGCTGGGCCGCGGTCTGTCCGTACGGAACGGCCCCGGGGCACTCCTCGCGGAATTCCTCCTCGGGCTCGACCGGCAGGCCGTTGCGCTCCGGCCGGCCGACGCGCCGCGGCTGGGCGAGGTCACCCTGGGCCTGGTCTCCGCCTCCTTCGCCCACGCCCTGGATACCGAGGACGTCCTACCCGCCGAGACCCGGCACGAGGTCCTGGCCCGGCAGGTGCGCGCCTTCATCCAGCAGCACCTGCGCGACGTGCAGCTGACCCCCGGCACGGTCGCCGCCGCGCACCACATCTCCCTCAGCCATCTGCACCGTGTCTTCGGCGAGCAGTCCCCGGGCGACACGGTCGCCGCCTGGATCCGCTCCCAGCGCCTCGAGCGCATCCGCGCCGACCTCGCCGACCCCTCCCTGCGCACCCGGCCCATCCATGTACTCGCCGCCCGGTGGGGCATGCCGCGCGCCTCCCAGTTCACCCGCGCCTTCCGCGCCGCATACGGAATCTCCCCCCGCGACTACCGCCACCAGGCTCTCTCCGGCCGGAGGTGAGGAAGACGGCGACGGATCTCAAGATGTGCGGACGCCAGCACAACACGGGCGGGCGGAGAGCGGGCATTCTCGCGGTGCGTCACCCGAAGGGTGTACGCCCGAAAGCACAGGAGGGGGACATGAGCACGCACGATCCGGTTCCGGGCGCGCCCACGCCCGGGAAGGTGTGGCTCGTCACGGGCACCACGTCCGGCTTCGGACGGTGCATCGCCCAGGCGGCACTGGACGCGGGCGACACCGTCGTCGCGGCCGCCCGCAGGCCGGCGGTTGCACGACCTCGCCGCCTCGTACCCCGGCCGGCTGGTCCCGGTGGCCCTGGACGTCACGGAAGCCGACGCCATGGACGCGACGGTCGCCGCCGACGTGGTGGCGCGCTTCGGTGTAGATGAGCAGCATGGGCGGTCGGCTCTCCTTCGCCGGGGTCGGCGCCTGCCCGGCCACCCAGTTCCCCCTCGAAGGGCTGAGCGAGGCGCTCGCCGTCGAGGTCGCCCCCGTCGGCATCTAGGTGCTCATCGCCGAACCCGGCTCCTTCCGCACCTCGTTCGCCGGTGGCGACGCGCTGCGGCAGACCGCACAGATGCCGGAGTACGCCGAAGCCGTCGGCGCTGTCCGCAAGGGCCTGCCCGAGAGCGACGGCAAGCAGTCCGGCGACCGGGCGAAGGCCGCCGCCGCCATCCTGAAGGCGTTGGACAGCGAGTACACCCCGCTCCGGCCGGCCCTCGGCAACGACGCGTTCGACGCGATTACCCAGCACGCCGATCTTTCCCTGGAGCAGGCCCTCGCGTGGGAGCCGGTCAGCCGCGGCACGGACTTCGACGACCGCGACGGCCTCGGTGATTGACCGCGCGAGCACCTACTGGAGCCCCGCGCAAGGCCAGGGGCTCCGCCGCGTCCGCCCGTCAGCCCGCGGCGTCCGTCGCCGCCCGCATCAGCTCCGCCGTATGGGAATCGGCGGGAAAGAACGTCTCGATGGCGATCTCGTCGAGCGTCACGTCACGCGGCGAACCGAACACCGTCGTCGTGTACAGGAGCGCCAGCTCGCCGTACGGGCTCGCCAGCCGCAGTGGCACCACCAGGTCGTCCGCCGGACCGTGGACGGGCGGCCCGGAGGGGTCCTCCGTCGGGGCCGGGTAGCTCTCCAGCTCGGCGAGGAGTTCCGCGAGGCCCTCGGCCGCCGTCCGAACCAGCTGACGGCGGACCCGCCGCAGCACATGGGCCCGCCACTGCGCGAGGTTCCGAATCCGTCCCGCGAGCCCGTCCGGGTGCAGCGTCGCCTTGAGGACGTTGAACGACCGGTCCGCGCCCCCGGCCGCGTCGCCGAGGAACAGGCGTGCCGCACGGTTCGCGGCCATCAGCTCCCAGCGCACGTTCACCGCGAGCGCCGGATGCGGCTCGTGCCCGGCGAGCACGGCCCGTACGGCTTCGTGTGCCGCGCCCAGGTCGGCGAGGGCCCGCTCAGTGTGTACGGGCGCGTACCCCGCGGCGAGATAGAGCGCGTTGCGGTCGCGCAGCGGCACCTCCAGCTCGTCGCAGAGCCGCCGGATCATCTCCCGGCTCGGATTGGCCCGCCCCGTCTCAATGCAGCTCAGGTGGCGGGTGGACAGCTCCGCGGCGAGCGACACGTCGAGCTGTGAGCGCCGGCGGCGCTCGCGCCAGCGCCGCAACAGCACACCGACCGGTTCCGCCGTGACGGTGGCAGTGGCGTTGACGGTCGCGGCCAACGACGCGGCGGCGGTGGTGGTGCGGGCGGTGATGGTGGCGGTCGTCGTCATGGTTCCCACCTTGCTCCTCCTCCTGGGCGACGGCCATGACCTCGTAGGTCATCGACACCCGGCGCCGGTTCCCGGCACCGTCGTGCTCCGACGGCCCACCGCGACCCGACGGCTCACAGCCGCCCGACGGCGCCCCGCCGCGACGGCCGGCCCACCGATTCCAAGGAGGACACCGGACATGACCGGGACCAGCACCGTGCAGAACCTCCCCTTCGCCCAGCTCGTCGACGCATATCTGCTGTTCTGGAACGCCGACACCGCCGAAGAGCGCGACCGGGCCGCCGAGACGGCCTTCGCCGACGGCGTCGCGTACCGCGCGCCCATCGGACTCCTCGACGGCACCGAGGCCCTCACGGACTTCCGCGAGCGGTTCGTCGGCCACATGGACCGCGCCGCGTTCCGCCTGCGCGGACGTCCCCAGACCCACCACGCCCGCGCCCGGCTCGCCTGGGAGATCGTCACCGGCGACGGCGATTCCTTCGCGGAAGGCACGGACATCCTCGATCTCGGCGAGGACGGCCGGATCCGCTCCGTCACTGTCTTCCTGGACCGGGCCCCCGAGGGCTTCGACCCGGAGACGGCGGCGCACGAGCCGCACGCCGCCGCCTGAGCGTGCCCCGCGCTCATTCCGCCTCGGGCCGCGCGAACGCAGCGCGGTGGGCGGCGGCCCACTCGCGGAAGGAGCGGGGCGGTCTGCCGGTCACCTCCTCGACGGTCGGGTAGACCTGGGACTCGTCGAGGGTGCCGTCGCCGTAGAAGCGGAAGAACGCCCGGATGTATGGCTCCGGCACGCCCGCGGCCGCCATCTCCGTCCGGCCCTCCTCGTCCGACAGGGCGTGGAAGCGCAGGTTCCGGCCGAGGGCCTCGCCCAGGATCGCCAGGCGCTGGGCCGGCAGCAGCGGTTCGGGCCCGCTCAGCGCGTGGACGCGTTTGTCGTGGCCCGGGTCGAGCAGGGCCCGGACGGCGACGGCGGCGATGTCGTACGGGTCGACCGACGCGACCGGCACCGCGCCGAACGAGTCCCGCACGACGTCGCCCGCCCGTAGCTGCGGCAGCCACCGCAGGGCGTTCGACATGAAGGCGTTCGGGCGCAGGAAGGTCCAGGCGAGCCCGGACTCCCGGACCGCCGTCTCCGAGCCGATCATGTACTCGGACAGGACGTTGCGGGTGTCGGTGGCGACCGTCGCGAGGCTGGAGAGCAGCACGACGCGCTCCACCCCGGCCCGGCGCATCCGGTCGAGCAGCCCGGGCATGTCCCGGTATCCGGGCAGCAGGAAGACCCCGCGGACGTCGTCGAGGGCCGGGGCGAGGGAGCTGGGATCGTTCAGGTCGCCGACGGCCTGCTCGACCTTGTCCGCCTGCCAGGCCGACGGCTCCACGGGCCGCCGGACCAGTGCGCGCACTGGCTCCCCTGCGCGAGCCAGGGCCTCGACGACCTCTCCGCCGACGTTCCCGGTGGCACCGGTGACTAGGATCATGCCAGCGTCCGGGCGAAGTGCGCGGCCACCGTGTCGACCGCGACCGTGACCTGCGGCTCGGAGTCGTAGAAGTCGAACTGGGTGCCCTCCGTCCACAGGATGTCCTTCGGACCGGCGAGCCCCGCGTGGAAGCGGCGGGCGCCGTCCGGGATCGCGGCGTTCTCGCTGTGCACGAGCACGGTGGGCCGGTCGATCCGCGGTGCCAGCGCGACCGCGTCGTACATCAGCCAGTCCGCCCAGGACATGACGGCGAAACGGTTGGGCCAGGAGGGGATGGCGCCGCGCTCGGGGTTGAGGTAGAAGTCGATGTCGTACGGCATGGCGGCGCGCTCATCAGTCGCGGAGACCACCGGCACGTACGTGACCTCGCCGGTCTCCTCGTAATGGGCGTGGGCTTCCAGGCCGGCCTTGACGCGCTCGGCGACTGCCTCCGCGCCGCCGTAGGCGGCCTCGCAGATCTCGGCGTCGTGCAGCCACGGGGCCACCAGGGCGAGCGAGCGGACCCGGGGGTCGCTCGCGGTGTTGTCGGACATGTACATCGCGGCCGCGCAGATGCCGAGGGCGCCGAGGCGTTCGCCGTCGACCGCCGGATGGCCGGCCAGGAAGGTGACCGCGTGGTGGATGTCGCGGACCTTGCGGGCCGGGTGCTCCACGTCGCGTGGTTCGCCCTCGGATTCGCCGAAGCCGGTGAAGTCGAAGGACAGCGCGGCGTATCCGTGTGCGGCGAGCCGCTCGGCGTACCGGTCGGCCATCTGCTCCTTCACGCTCGTCCAGGTGCCGGCGACCACGATCCCGGGCAGCGGGCCGGCCGCGTCGGCGGCGTCGGGCAAGAACAGGTTTCCGGTCAGGGTGACGCCGTCGCTCTCGAAGGCGACCTTGAGGGGCTGAGTCATGCGTACTCCAACGTGGCTCGGGTGATCAGTCCGTCGGTGAGGTCCAGGCGGTAGCGGGCGCGGAAGCCGTCGCCCGTGCCGCCGGGGCGGAAGCGGACGAGGCGTGTGGTCCCGCCCGGGTGAGGCGTGTGGTCGAGCAGGGTGTAGGCGCCGCCGATGACCTCGGCGGCGGCCCAGCGCCGGATCGCGTCACGGCCGCGGATCTCGCGGCCGACGTCGACGACCAGGCCGTCCGGCGCGAACGCGGCGGCGACGCCGGCGGCGTCCCGGTCCGCCACGGCGTCGAGATAGCGCCGGGCGGCGGGGTGGAGCGGGCGGTGCGAGCCGGCGGGGGAG
>NZ_MUMF01000486.1:0-275 GCF_002155905.1 Streptomyces tricolor
CCAGCAGACTCCCCGCCCCGTAGGTCACCGCCATCGCCAGTGCCCCGCCCGCCACGTTGCGCACCACCGCGCGGGGCGGGGCCGCGGCGCCGAGACGGGCGCTGGTCCAGCCGGTGAGGACGAGGGCGGCCAGGACGGTGACGGCGAGGCGCCAGCCGGGCGGGGGCAGGACGATGGCCAGCAGGGGCAGCAGCGCGCCCACGGTGAACGACAGGAAGCTCGCCCAGGCCGCGTTCCAGGGGTTGGTCAGCTCGTCGGGGTCGATGCCCAGCTCC
>NZ_MUMF01000486.1:352-12606 GCF_002155905.1 Streptomyces tricolor
TACTCGCCGGCCGCCATGGACATCGAGCCGGCGAGCAGGCCGGCCAGTCCGGCGGTGAGCAGGGCGCTGCGGCTCTCGGTGGCACCGGCCACGCCGACGACCAGTCCCGCGGTGGAGACGATGCCGTCGTTCGCGCCCAGGACGGCCGCGCGGAGCCAGTTCAGCCGGGAGCCGAGGGCGCCGCCGTGGGCCTCGTCGTGGGTCGGTTCCGTCACAGCAGGGAGGATCCCACCCCGCGGGCCACCGCCGCCGTACCGACGCTCCCCCGTCCGCCGCACCGCCGGCGCCGCGGAGGACGAGCGGCGCCCGAACTGCCGTACGCGTGCGGTGCCGAGCGCGGAAGGCGGCTCCGCCGTCGACGGCGGACGGTCCCGTCACCCTGGGGGCGGGTTGCCGGACCGGGACGGAACGCCGAACCGCGGCGGACCGCACCCCCGTGCGGAACGCCGGCACCCGGGCGGTGAAGCGGCGGCGGAGAGGCAGGGGTTGCCGGTACCGGCCCGGCCGCCGGGGCGCCACCGCGCGGGCCGCCGGACTCGCCGGCCCGTGTTCCTGAGTCCGCCCCAGGTCCCCGAGTCCGCCAAGTCCGCGCGCACGCGCGCGTGTGCGGTGACCGAGCAGGAGGGCGAGCCGGAGAGGCGCGACGGGGACCTGAGGGACCGCGCTGTCAGTCGTGGCCCGTATCCTCAGTGACCATGCTCGAAGACCGTGCGACCGCAGTGTCCTCCCCCACCCAGTGGCCGGCCGCGTATCCGAAGGGATACGCGGTCGTTGACGTGGAGACCACCGGCCTGGCCCGGGACGACCGGATCATCTCCGCGGCCGTCTACCGGCTGGACGCGCTCGGCGAGGTGGAGGACCACTGGTACACGCTGGTCAACCCCGAGCGGGATCCGGGACCGGTGTGGATACACGGGCTGACGAGCGAGGTGCTCGACGGCGCGCCGCTGTTCGGGGACATCGCCGAGGAGTTCGCCGCCCGTCTGGACGGCCGGGTGCTCGTCGCGCACAACGCCGTCTTCGACTGGCAGATGATCGCGCGGGAGTACGCGCGCGTGCGGCGCGAGGCGCCGGTGCGGCAGCGGCTGTGCACCATCGCGCTGTCGAAGGAGCTGGGGCTGCCGCTGCCCAACCACAAGCTGGAGTCGCTGGCGGCGCACTTCGGGGTCGTACAGCAGCGGGCGCACCACGCGCTGGACGACGCGCGCGTGCTGGCGGAGGCGTTCCGGCCCAGCCTCCGGGCCGCGGCGGCGAGCGGCGTACGGCTGCCGCTGCTGGAGTGCCGGCCGCTGACGGAGTGGTCGGACCGGCCGGTGCCCCGGCAGGCGACGGGGGGCTACGGCGGCTACCGGTCGAGCAGTTGGCGCCCCTCCCGCAAAAGGCCGGCATGCCCCTATCCCAACCCGGGGCGCTACGAAGAGGGCAAACGGCTCAAACAGGGCATGCGGGTGGCCTTCTCCGGCGACACGTCGACCGAGCGTGAGCTGCTGGAGGACCGCGCCGTCGAGGCCGGGCTGCACGTCGCCACCAGCATCTCCCGGCTGACCAGCCTGCTGGTGACCAACGACCCCGACTCGGGCACGTCGAAGACGGTCAAGGCCCGGCAGTACGGCACACCGATCGTGGACGAGGCCGCGTTCGGACAGCTGCTCGGGGACGTGGAGCCCGCCGACGCGTAGCCGCGCCGCGGTCGGCCGATCGTACGAATGGGTGATTACCCCACGACTCACCCGGCGTCCGCTCGCCGGGGGATCGGCGACGGCTCACCCTGTGGCGCATGGCGACATGCGAAGTGTGCGGCAACGACTACGGCATGACCTTCGAGGTGCACGCGCAGGGCGCGGTGCACGTCTTCGACTGCTTCTCCTGTGCGATCCATCGCATGGCCCCGATCTGCGAGCACTGCCGGGTGCAGATCATCGGCCAGGGCGTGGAGGTGGAGGGCCACTGGTACTGCGGCGCGCACTGCGCCCGCCAGGAGGGGAGGACCGGCATCGTCGACCGGGTGTGACCCGGTACCCGCCTGAATGCACCCCACGGCCCGGAGGTACCGTCGTGGGGTGCATCGTTACCGCTTCCTGTTGTCCCGCCAGTGGGTGATCCTCACGCTCGTCGCGATCGCGCTGATCCCGACGATGATCGAGCTGGGTTTCTGGCAGCAGCACCGGTACGAGGAGCGCACCGCCCGCAACGACCTGGTCTCCGCCGCGCTGCACGCCGAGCCGGTCCCGGTCGAGCGGCTGACCTCCCCCGGGCACGAGGTGACCCGCGCCGAGAAGTACCGCACGGTCACCGCGACCGGCACCTTCGACCCCGCCAGGGAGGTCGTGGTCCGGCGCCGGACGAACGCCGACGACGAGGTCGGCTTCCACGTCCTCACCCCCTTCGTCCTGGACGACGGCAAGGTGCTGCTCGTCAACCGCGGCTGGATCCCCGCGAACGGCTCGCAGACCGCCTTCCCGAAGATCCCCGCCCCGCCGGCCGGCCGGACCACCGTCACCGGGCGGCTGATGGCCGACGAGACGACCGCGGCGAGCGGCATCAAGAACGTCAAGGGCCTCCCCGACCGGCAGATCATGCTGATCAACAGCGCCGAGGAGGCACGGCGGCTCGGCGCCGAGGTGCTCGGCGGCTACATCCAGCAGACCGCGCCCGAGCCCAAGGGCGGCTCCCCGCAGCAGATCTCCGACCCGGGCAGCGAGGACGCCCCGCTGAACTACGCGTACATGATCCAGTGGTGGCTGTTCGCGGCGGCCGTCCCGGTCGGCTGGTGGTTCCTGGTCCGGCGGGAGGTCCGCGACCGGGAGGAGACCGCGGCGGAGCGGCAGCCGGAGGAGAGCGCACCGGCCGCCGTGTGACCGCCGGACCGGCCACGGTCCGGCCGCGCGGCCCCGGGACTTCCTCGGGGCCCCCGGGCGGCCCGAGGAAACGTCACTCCCCCGGCGCACCACCTGATTGGCCCCCTGGCCCGCCGGGAAACCGCATCCCGTGAACGCGCGCATCGAGGACTACGCCCTCATCGGGGACAAGCAGACCGCGGCCCTGGTCGGCAAGGACGGCTCGATCGACTGGCTGTGCCTGCCGCGCTTCGACTCCGGTTCCTGCTTCGCCCGGCTGCTGGGCGACGAGGACCACGGCCACTGGCGGATCGCGCCCAAGGGGGCGGACGTCTGCACCCGCCGCGCCTACCGGTCCGACACCCTCGTCCTCGACACCGAGTGGGAGACCGCCGACGGCGCGGTGCGCGTCACCGACCTGATGCCGCAGCGCGAGCGCGCCCCCGACGTCGTACGGATCGTGGAGGGGGTCAGCGGCCGGGTCACCGTCCGCAGCACGCTGCGGCTGCGCTTCGACTACGGCTCGATCACGCCCTGGGTGCGCCGCTCGGACGGCCACCGGGTGGCCGTCGCCGGGCCGGACTCCGCCTGGCTGCGCGCCGAGCCGGACGTGCCCACCTGGGGCGAGGACTACGGCACCCACGCGGAGTTCACCCTCACCGAGGGCGAGCGGGTCGCCTTCGTGCTCACCTGGCACCCCTCGCACGAGAAGCGCCCGCCGCTCATCGACCCGTACGAGGCACTGGAGAGCAGCGTCACCGACTGGCGGCGCTGGGCCCGCCGGTGCCGGTACGACGGCCCGTACCGGGACGCGGTCGTCCGCTCCCTCATCACCCTCAAGGCCCTCACCTACGCCCCGACCGGCGGGATCGTCGCCGCGGCCACCACCTCGCTGCCCGAGCAGCCGGGCGGCGTGCGCAACTGGGACTACCGGTACTGCTGGCTGCGCGACTCCACCCTCACCCTCGGCGCGCTGCTCTCCATGGGCTTCCAGGAGGAGGCCGAGGCCTGGCGCGACTGGCTGCTGCGCGCGGTCGCCGGCGACCCGGCCGACCTGCAGATCATGTACGGCGTCGCGGGTGAGCGGCGGCTGCCGGAGACCGAGCTGCCCTGGCTGCCCGGCTTCGCCGGCGCCTGCCCCGTACGCACCGGCAACGGCGCCGTCGACCAGCTCCAGCTGGACGTGTACGGCGAGGTGATGGACACCCTGTCGCTGGCCCGCGCCTCGGGCCTGCCCACGAAGCCGCACATGTGGGCCCTGCAGCGCTCGCTGATGGGGTTCCTGGAGACGGCGTGGCGGCAGCCGGACGAGGGGCTGTGGGAGGTGCGCGGCGGCCGGCGCCACTTCGTGCACTCCAAGGTGATGGTGTGGGTGGCCGCCGACCGGGCCGTCAAGACGCTGGAGCGGCACCCGGAGCTGCACGGCGACCTGGAGGGCTGGCGCGATCTGCGGGACGCGGTGCACCGGGAGGTGTGCGAGAAGGGCTTCGACCCGGAGCGGAACACCTTCACCCAGTACTACGGCTCCCGGGAGCTGGACGCCGCGCTGCTGCTGATCCCGCGCGTCGGCTTCCTGCCGCCGGACGACCCGCGGGTGGTCGGCACGGTCGACGCGATCCGCGACGACCTCGGCCACGGCGGTTTCCTGCGCCGCTACGACACCGAGGACTCGGTGGTCGACGGCCTGCCGAGCGGCGAGGGCGCCTTCCTGGCCTGCTCGTTCTGGCTGGCCGACGCCCTGTATCTGACCGGCCGGACGAAGGAGGCGCACGAGCTGTTCGACCGGCTGGTGGGCCTGTGCAACGACGTGGGCCTGCTGGCGGAGGAGTACGACCCCGTGAAGGGCTGCCAGCTGGGCAACTTCCCGCAGGCGTTCAGCCACATCGGCCTGGTGAACACCGCCCTCACCCTGTTCGGGGGCGACCGGGCAGGATAGGGGCCATGGATCTTGGACTGAAGGACAGGGTGTACGTCGTCACCGGGGCCACGCGCGGGCTCGGCAACGCGGCGGCGCGGGAACTGATCGCCGACGGGGCGAAGGTGGTCGTCACCGGCCGGGACGCGCAGCGGGTCGCCGACGCGGCGGCCGAGCTGGGCCCGAACGCGGTGGGCGTGGCCGTGGACAACGCCGACGCCGAGGCTCCCGAGCGGCTGATCGCCGCCGCCCGGGAGAACTTCGGCGGCTTCCACGGGATGCTGGTCAGCGTGGGCGGGCCGCCGCCCGGGTTCGTCGCCGACAACACCGACGAGCAGTGGCGGGCCGCGTTCGAGTCGGTGTTCCTCGGCGCGGTGCGGCTCGCTCGCGCGGCGGCGGCCGAGCTGGCGGAGGGCGGTGTCATCGGGTTCGTGCTGTCGGGTTCGGTGTACGAGCCGATCCCGGGGCTGACCGTGTCCAACGGGCTGCGGCCGGGGCTCGCCGGCTTCGCCAAGTCGCTCTCCGACGAGCTGGGGCCGCGCGGGATCCGGGTGGTGGGGGTGCTGCCGGGACGCATCGACACGGACCGCGTGCGCGAGCTGGACGCGCGCTCGGCCGACCCCGAGGCCACCCGGGCGGCCAGCGAGTCACGGATCCCGTTGCGCCGGTACGGGGCGCCCGAGGAGTTCGGGCGGGTGGCGGCGTTCCTGCTGTCGCCGGCGGCTTCCTACGTGACGGGGGTCATGGTGCCGGTGGACGGGGGCGCGCGGCACGGGTTCTAGGCGCCGGTCGCGGGCGTCACGTGACCCGCTCCGCGCGGTGCCGGACCTCTCCGAGCCGGACCTCCGCCGGCAGCGAGGCCAGTCCCGCCGACTCGCGCGCGTGGGTGAGCGCTCCGGTGGTGAAGGCGGTCAGGGCCTCGGCCGGGGCCGCGTTCGGGTCGAGCTGGAGCCAGGCGCGGACCGCCGGGGCCGTACGGCGGCCCCGCAGGGCGACGTGCGCCCGGGCCACGCCCGGCCGGCCGGTCGTCTCCGCCGCCAGGGCGCTCTCCAGGGCCCTGCCCCGCAGCTGTGCGCCCGCGCCGTCGCCGGTGTCGACCAGCAGCTCCGGCAGCCGGCGGCGGCGCAGGGCCGCCGTCAGCCACCACAGGGCAAGGACGACGAGGAGGGTCAGGGCGGCGATGACCGCCGGCCACCACCAGGCGGCGTCCCGCCAGCGGGTGCGTTCGGCCCTGCTGAGCAGGACGTCGTGCGGTCCGGTGTGGAGCCACCAGGACGGGGGCGGCGCGCCCAGGCCGACGGCCAGGACCGCGCCGCCGAGCGCGACCAGGAACAGGCCGGCGAGGGCCAGCAGGACCCGGTGGACACCGCCGCCGGTGCGCATCGCGCTCACCCCTTCCGCCCGGGTCGGGCCACCCGCACGGACAGTGCGGGCGGGTGGCTCAGGCCGAGGTCCCGGACCGCCTCGGTGAGCACGGTGTCCAGGTCGGCCCGTACCTCGTCCAGCTCCCGGAAGTGCGAGACCACCCGGACGTCGGCCTTCCGGCGGCGCATCCGCACCCGCGCCGCGCGGACCCCGGACACGTCCATGGCCCGGTCGCGCAGCAGCAGGGCCGCCGCGTCGCGGCGGAGCGCGGCCCGGACGTCGGGGTGCGGGCGCCGCATCGGCAGCAGGCCGCGCAGGCCGGGGGTGACCGCGAGGACGATCAGCCACAGGCCGAGGGCGGCGGCGAACGCCGCGCCGGCCAGGACCCAGGTGTCGTCCAGGGGCCGCTCGGCCAGCTGCCGGGCCAGGGCGCGGCGCCAGCTCATCGCGGGGTGCTGGGCGCGCACGGCCGCGATGTCGTAGAGCAGGAGGCCCGCGCCGACCGCGAGCAGGACGGCGACGAGGGCGGCGGGGATACGGCGCGGCGACCAGAACCGGCCGCTGCCCCTTTCGGCGGGCGGTGCGGTGCCGGGCGGCTCGGTGACCGCCGGGGCGCTGCGCGTCTCGTTCATCCGACCCTCCCCCGGCCCGTCTCCGTATGCAGCCGCTCGATCTGGACGGCGACCTGCGGCACCCGCAGGCCGGCCAACGCGTCGACCCGCTCGGTGACATGACGGCGTACGGCGGCGCAGCGGGCGCCGAGGTCACCGGGGTAGCCGAGTTCGACGTGGACGTGGACCCGGGCCGTCTCCTGCCGTACGTCGACCGTGGCCCGTGGCGCGGCGGCGGCCTCGGGCAGCGGGGCGAGGGCCTCGCGGGCTGCCTGCGCGGCGATCTTGGCCACGACCCGGTCGGCGATCCGGGTGGCGCCGCGCTCGCCCGGCGGCACGCGGGCCGGCGACGGGCGCGGCGTGCCGGTCTCGGCGCGCACCGGGGTCACCGGCCCCGTTCGCGCCGGCTGTCGCGGGTGCGGAAGAAGTCACCGGGTTCGAGGTCGCCGTCCGCGAACCGGCCGACGACGAAGCCGACGGCACCGAGCGCCGCCACCAGCAGGAAGGCTCCGAACCCGCCGAAGTACCCGGCGAATCCCAGCGCCATTCCGGCGATCAAGCCGACCATGGCCATGCTCATGCAGCGCTCCTCGGTGCGTCAGGCGTGCGGGGTCGGGGGGCCGGGTCTCACTGGATCCGGGGCTCCTCTTCCTCTTCTTCCTCCTCGGGCAGCTTGACGTCGCTGACCGCGATGTTGACCTCGACCACCTCGAGACCGGTCATGCGTTCCACGGCGGCGATCACGTTCTCCCGCACCGCGCGGGCGACATCGGCGATCGCGACGCCGTAGTCCACGACGATCTCCAGGTCGAGCGCGGTCTGCACCTCGCCGACCTCGGCCTTCACGCCGCGGGTCACCGACTTGCCGCCGCCCGGCACCCGGTCCCGTACGGCGCCGAAGGTGCGGGCCAGGCCGCTGCCCATGGCGTGGACGCCCACCACGTCCCGGGCGGCGAGCCCGGCGATCTTCTCCACGACACCGTCGGCGATGGTGGTGCGGCCCCGGTTCGCCGGGTCGCCGCCGCCGCGCCGGGTGGCCTTGCGGGTGGTGGACAGCTGCGGTTCGTGGCCGCCCTCAGGGGTGATCGTCGTATCGGTCATCGCCCTACGTCCCTTCGGTCGTCGTACCGCTCCGTTCGCCCTCCTCCCACCACGGTATGCGCGGTTGCCCGGCTGCGCGCCGTGGATACGGCAGGCTGGGGGAATGACGGCGGAACAGTGGACACGGATGGTGCGACAGCAGGTGGGGCTGGGCAGGCTGCTGCCGCTCGGCGAGGCGCCCGACGGCGCGTGGATCACGGAGGCGGCGGCCCGGGCGGTGCTGGCGGGCGCGGCGGCCGAGGGGGTGCCGGGGATGCGGCTGGGCGCGCTGCGGATCGCGCTCGCCGATCCGGAGGAGGTGCGCGAGCCCGTCGTACCGGCGCCGCCGAGCGCGCTGCCGCCGGGCCCGCTGCGGGTGACGGCGGACTTCGCGGTGAGCGCGGCCGAGCCGCTGCCGGCCGCGGCGTCCCGGCTGCGGCGGACGCTGGCGGGGGCGGCGGAGCGGCTCGGGCTGCTGGTGTCGGAGATCGACCTGCGGGTGACGGACCTGCTGGACGCGGACGCCGGGGCCGGGGTGCCGGTGAGCGCACCGCGGCCGCCGGCCGCGCGGGAGCCCGCGGACCCGGACGAGACCGCGGTGACGCGGGCGGCCCTCGCCGTCCCCGGGGTGGTCCGTCCGACGGGCTCGCTGGGCGGGCTGGGCCGGGCGGTGCACATCGAGGAGCGCGCCGGTGAGGCCGCGCTGCCGCGCCGTCACGTCCGCGTCGAGATCGCGACGGGCGCGGACCACCGGGCCGTGGACGTGGCCCGGCAGGTCCGCGCGGCGGTGGGCGACGCCCTGCCGGACCGGCCGACGGTGGCCGTGCTGATCACCGCGGTGGGCTGACCGCGGGGCTCATTCGCCGAGGCCGGCCAGGTCCCGCAGCCGCCGCGCCTGGGCGGCGCGCTCGGCCGCGCGCTGCTCGTCGTACGTGCGGTCCACCGCGCCGCGGAGCAACGCCTTGGTCTCCACGACCGCGTCGCGCGGCGCCGCCAGCAGGGCCGTCGCCAGGTCCCGCACGGCCGCGTCGAGTTCCGCTGCGGGCACGGCGAGGTTGGCCAGCCCGCTCGACACCGCTTCCTCGGCCCCGACGAACCGTCCGGTCGTGCAGATCTCCAGCGCACGGGCGTACCCGACGAGGCCGACCAGCGGGTGCGTGCCGGTGAGGTCGGGGACGAGGCCGAGGCTGGTCTCGCGCATGGCGAACTGCACGTCGTCGGCGACAACCCGCAGGTCGCAGCCGAGCGCGAGCTGGAAGCCGGCCCCGATGGCATGCCCCTGGACGGCGGCGATGGACACGATGTCGGTCCGCCGCCACCAGGTGAACGCCTCCTGGAACTCGGCGATGGTCGCGTCGAGCCCGGCGTCGTCACGGCGCGCGAGTTCAACGAAGGTCGGCTCGCCCGGAATCCCTTCCGGGGTGAACATCCGACGGTCCAGCCCGGCGGAGAAGGACTTGCCCTCGCCGCGCAGCACGACCACGCGGACGGAGCCCGGCAGCAGCCGCCCGGCCTCGGCCAGCGCCCGCCACAGAGCGGGGCTCTGTGCGTTGCGCTTGGCCGGGTTGGTCAGCGTCACCGTGGCGAGCGCGTCGTCGACGGTGAGCCGTACGCCGTCCTTGTCGAGTGCGGGAGCGAGGTCCTGCTCGGGCGAAGCCATGGGGCGCCTCCGATGGGTGCGGTCAGCTGAGCGAAGCTAAGTGACTGCACAGTAACCACCCGGTCGAGCGGTCCGCCGACCGGGTGGCCACCATCGAAGCCGATGGGCCGCCCGAGTCAGGCCGAAGCGGCCTTCTTACCCCGTGTCGCTCCGCCGCGCCCACGGAGCACGACACCCGACTCGGTGAGCATGCGGTGCACGAAGCCATACGAGCGGCCGGTCTCCTCGGCCAGCGCTCGGATGCTCGCACCGGCGTCGTACTTCTTCTTCAGGTCTGCCGCGAGCTTTTCGCGCGCGGAGCCGGTCACCCGGCTGCCCTTCTTCAGAGTCTCAACCACCCGTGCCTCCTCAAGGGAAGTGCGCTCTGGTCTTTCCTCATGATCACCCCTCTCGGGCGTGATGGCCACCCATTCGGCAAGGTCGGTGAGACATCGTTGTGACGACAGGAGTGGATCCCCACAAGCGGAGCAGGCAATTCCAGGGGGCGGGATCCGGAGACCTGTCCGAGCGGATGCGCGAAGTGCCAGGTCAGAGACGCGAACCGGCCGATCCCCGGGCTACCTGGGGATCGGCCGGAAAATCCGTGTACGACACACCTCGATACGAGGAGATCTCACACAGATGATGGATCACCGATGGGCCGAATGATCCATACGCAGTGGATCAGGCCTTCGGTCACGCCAGGGTGACGAGATCCGCGTAGTCGGAACCCCACAGGTCCTCGACGCCGTCCGGCAGCAGGATGATCCGCTCGGGCTGGAGCGCCTCGACGGCGCCCTCGTCATGGGTGACGAGGACGACCGCGCCCTTGTAGGTGCGCAGCGCGCCGAGGATCTCCTCGCGGCTGGCCGGGTCCAGGTTGTTGGTCGGCTCGTCCAGGAGCAGCACGTTCGCCGAGGACACGACCAGGGTGGCCAGCGCGAGCCGGGTCTTCTCGCCGCCGGAGAGCACGCCCGCCGGCTTGTCGACGTCGTCGCCGGAGAACAGGAACGAGCCGAGCACCTTGCGGACCTCGACCAGGTCCATGTCGGGGGCGGCCGAGCGCATGTTCTCCAGGACCGTGCGGTCCGGGTCCAGGGTCTCGTGCTCCTGCGCGTAGTAGCCGAGCTTGAGGCCGTGACCGGGGACGACCCGGCCGGTGTCCGGCGTCTCCACGCCCGCGAGCAGCCGCAGCAGGGTGGTCTTGCCGGCGCCGTTGAGGCCGAGGATGACCACCCGGGAGCCCTTGTCGATGGCGAGGTCGACGTCGGTGAAGATCTCCAGCGAGCCGTACGACTTCGACAGGCCCTCGGCGGTCAGCGGGGTCTTGCCGCAGGGCGCGGGCTCCGGGAAGCGGAGCTTGGCGACCTTGTCGGACATCCGGACCTCTTCGAGGCCGGACAGGAGCTTCTCGGCGCGGCGGGCCATGTTCTGCGCGGCGACCGTCTTGGTGGCCTTGGCGCGCATCTTGTCGGCCTGCGCGTTGAGCGCGGCGGCCTTCTTCTCGGCGTTGGCGCGCTCGCGCTTGCGGCGCTTCTCGTCGGCCTCGCGCTGCTGCTGGTACAGCTTCCAGCCCATGTTGTAGATGTCGATCACGGACCGGTTGGCGTCCAGGTAGAACACCTTGTTGACGACGGTCTCCACGAGATCGACGTCGTGGGAGATCACGATGAAGCCGCCGCGGTAGGTCTTCAGGTAGTCCCGCAGCCAGATGATCGAGTCCGCGTCGAGGTGGTTGGTCGGCTCGTCCAGCAGCAGGGTGTCCGCGTCGGAGAACAGGATCCGGGCCAGCTCGATACGGCGGCGCTGACCGCCGGAGAGCGTGTGCAGCGGCTGGCCGAGCACCCGGTCGGGCAGGTTCAGGGCGGCGGCGATGGTGGCGGCCTCGGCCTCGGCGGCGTACCCGCCCTTGGTGAGGAACTCCGTCTCCTGGCGCTCGTACTGCTTGAGCGCCTTCTCGCGGGTGGCCCCCTTGCCGTTGGCGATGCGCTCCTCGTTCTCGCGCATCTTGCGGATCAGTACGTCGAGGCCGCGCGCGGAGAGGATGCGGTCGCGGGCGAGGACGTCGAGGTCGCCGGTGCGGGGGTCCTGCGGGAGGTAGCCGACCTCACCGGAGCGGGTGATCTGGCCGGCGGCCGGGATGCCCTCGCCGGCCAGGCACTTGGTGAGGGTGGTCTTGCCGGCGCCGTTGCGGCCGACGAGGCCGATGCGGTCGCCCTTGGCGACGCGGAAGCTGGCGTTCTCGATGAGGACGCGCGCACCGGCGCGCAGCTCGATACCGGAGGCGGAGATCACGGACAGACTCCAGGGCGTACAGGGAGATTGGCGGGTGGGCGGCTGAGGACGTTCCCGCCGTCTAATGCGCGAGGAGAATGGCCATGGGAGAAGTCTAACGGGGCCGGGCAAGCGGTTTTTCTGCGTCCGTGCGCACGAGGTGCGGGCGGGGGAGATCGTTGCTCAGCGGGGTGCGGCCGGGCGCGATCCGGCCCAGGTGGTCCAGGGCCACGAGCTGGCCGGTCCACGCGGTGTCCGCGCAGGGCTGGGCGAGGAGCAGGGCCGCGCCCCGCCGTACGGCGTCCTCGGCCCGGAAGAAGCAGCCCTTCCGGGCGGGCAGCACCCAGCGCAGATCCCCGTCGGCGGTGCGGTAGGCGGTGACCCGGCGCGGGCTGATCACCGCCAGGATGCCGCGGCCGAGGGGGCGCAGGACGCCGGTGCCGCCCTGGGCGGGAAGCCACTCGGCCGCGTCGGGCAGGGCCCGGTGCCAGCGCACGGAGCGGCCGTCGGTGTCGGTGAGCAGCCCGTCGTCC
>NZ_MUMF01000487.1 GCF_002155905.1 Streptomyces tricolor
GCCGCCCTTGGTGTCGTCCAGCTCGGCGACCGTCGTGCCGTCCGGGCGGAGCACCCGCAGCGCGGCGTGCATGGCGTCGCCGTGCTCGGTGTGCTCGACGGCGATCAGGGAGCCGTCGTGCGAGAGGTCGCCGACGCCCGCCGACTCGCGGTGCCGGTAGATCTCCACGGGTGCCGCGCCCTCGCGCGCCAGGTGGATCGTCGTGCCGTCGTCGTCCGTGGAGCGGCCGACGACCGCCGTGCGGCCGTCGCGGGCCAGGGCGAGGCCTGCCGGGTAGGACGGGGCGAGACCGGGCACGGCCGGCTCGTCCGGGCCACCCGTGAAGGGCTGGCGGCGCCAGATGCCGAACTCGTCGCCGTCCTTGTCGTCGAACCACCAGATCCAGGCGCCGTCCGGGGAGAGCACGCCGTCCGTCGTGCCGTTCGGCCGGTCCGTCGCCTGCCGCTGCTCGCCCGTCGCTCTGTCCCAGGCGTACAGCTCGTACGTCCCCGTCGCGTTCGACACGAACAGGGAGCGGTCCGGCGCGTCCTCCGCCCAGTCGGGCAGGGAGACGCGCGGCGCCCGGAAGCGCCGCTCCCAGTCCGGCATGTCCCGTTCGTCCGGCGTCCTGCTCTCACTCATGGCCCCAGTCATGCGCCCATACTGCCTGGCCGCGCCGACAATTGGGTGGCGGGTGTGCGCAGCCTGTGGATAACTTCCGGCCCATGAACGTTTCGGTACCTTCCCCGTCCGTTCCCGAGGGCTCCGCCCGGTCGGTCCCCGAAGGCTGGCGCGAGGACAACCGGGCCATGTGGGACGAGCGGGTTCCGCTCCATGTCGCCGGTTCCTTCTACGATCTCGACGGCTTCCGAGCCCGCCGGGACGGACTGCGGGACTTCGAGACGGCCGAGGTCGGGGACGTCACCGGGAAGTCGCTGCTGCACCTGCAGTGCCACATCGGCACCGACACCCTCTCCTGGGCCCACCGGGGCGCCGCCCGCGTCGTCGGCCTGGACTTCTCCGCACCGGCGGTGGAGGCGGCCCGTGCCCTCGCGGCCGACCTCGGCTACGGCCCCGACCGGGCGGCGTTCGTCACCAGCGACGTCTACGACGCCGCCACCGCCGTACCCGAACCGTCGTACGACATCGTCTACACCGGTCTCGGCGCCCTGTGCTGGCTGCCGGACATCCGGCGCTGGGCCGAGACGGCCGCCTCCCTGGTCGCGCCCGGCGGCTTCCTCTACCTCGCCGAGTTCCACCCGCTCACCGAGTCCCTGGACGACGAGACCGGCAGCCGGGTCGTGCGCGACTACTTCAGCCGGGACGCGCAGGTGTGGGACGAACCGGGCACCTACGCCGACCTCGACGCCGTCACCGTCCACAACCGCAGCGTCGAGTGGCAGCACACCCTCGGGGACGTGGTCTCCGCGCTCGCCGCCACCGGGCTGCGCATCGAGTTCCTGCACGAGCACGACGTGTCGCTCTTCCCGCGGTTCAAGAACTTCGAGGTGCGCGACGGCTACCACCGCTTCCCCGCGGACCACCCGCGCATCCCGCTGATCTACTCCCTGCGGGCCTCGAAGGGCTGACCCGCGGGCCGGGTCCGGGCGGGGGCGCCGTACCGTGGAGGGCGTGTACCGCTTTCTGCTGACACCCCGCTGGTGGGGCATCAACGTCTTCGTGCTGCTCGCCATCCCGTTCTGCGTCTTCATGGGGTCATGGCAGCTGAGCCGGTTCGAGGACCGGGTCGACGACCATCGCACCGCGACCGAGCAGGCCGCGTCCGGCCACGAGCACGCCGCGCGCCCGCTGGACTCGATGCTGCCGGTCGACAAGAGCACCTCCGGGCGGCGGGTCACCGCGAGCGGGCGGTACGCGGGGCAGCTGCTGGTGCCCGACCGGGAACTGGACGGCAAGCGCGGGTTCTACGTCCTGGCCCTGCTGCGCACCGACTCCGGGAAGGCGCTGCCCGTGGTGCGGGGCTGGCTGCCGGGTACGGCGGACCCGGCGAAGGCGCCCGCGCCGCCCGCCGGTGAGGTCACCGTCACCGGGGCGCTGCAGGCGTCCGAGACGCCCGGGGACAACGGGGTGAGCGCGCAGGGCGGGCTGCCGGCCGGGCAGACCGCGGCGATCAGCTCGGCGTCGCTGGTGAACCTCGTACCGGACCGGCTGTACGACGCGTGGATCACCCTGGACAAGGGTGACAGCGGCATGAAGGCCGTACCCGCGAGCGCGCCGGGCGGTACGGGGCTGGACCTCAAGGCGTTCCAGAACCTCGGTTACACCGGGGAGTGGTTCGTCTTCGCCGGTTTCGTGGTGTTCATGTGGTTCCGGTTGCTGCGGCGGGAGATCGAGTTCCAGCGGGACGCCGCGCTGGGCCTGGTGCCGGAGGAGCCGGACCGGGAGCCGGTACCGAGCGGCTGACCCGCGCTGGTGCGCCCCGCCGGGGGCGCGGTCCGGCGCGCGGCCACCGCCGCGTGGGCCCGGCCGGGTCCGGCGGACCCGCGGTCGCCCACACTCCCGCAGCTGAACGGCGGTCAGGCCCCGGCCAGCAGCCCGGTGTAATAGACCGTCCCCGCGCACGCCCCCGGCACCACCGCCGTCGTCGACGGGGAGCCGCCCTGGGCGGTGTGGGCGACCGCGATGCTGCCGTCGGCGGTGCCGTCCTCGGTGGCCAGCTGGGTGGTGGCGCCCTCCGAGGTGCCGCCGTCGGCCGTGCCGCCCGCGGCGCCCGCGTCCTGGGAGGGCGACGGGTCCGGTGACGGGCCGCCCGTGGTGCCGCCGTCGGTGGGGCCGCCGGTGGCGGGGCAGGTCTCCGAGGGCACGAAGGCGAACTTCTCCTCGTACGCCGCGCCGGGCTGGAGGACCAGCGAGGAGACTTCGAGGGAGGGGTCGGGCAGGGCGGTCGCCGCGTCCCCGGCCGCGTGCCGGGCGGTGAGGATCTTGGTGGGGTCGGCGGCGCCCTGGGCGGTCGGCGTGATGCTGCCCGGGCCGGCGACGGTACAGGCGGTGCCGGAGATGTTGGTGACGCGGAAGACGCCGTAGACGGCCCCCGCGGAGTCGGGCGCGTTCACCGTGCCGGTGGCGGAGCCCAGCTGGGCCGCCGTACAGAGCGGGACGCCGGAGGCCACCGTGGCGGAGGGGTTGGCGCCGCCGGCGGAGCCGCCGCCCTTGCTGCCCTTCTCGTGCTTCTCGCCGCTCTTGCCGGGCTCCTTGCCCGGCTTGACCGTCGTACTGCCGGTGTCCTTCTTGCCGCCCTTGTCGCCGCCCTTGTCCTTGCCCTGCCCGGTGCCGCCCTGGGCCTGGGACGTCTGGCCGGCCATGGCGGTGTTGGGGTCGGAGCCGCCGGCGTGGGAGACGTGGACGAGGGCCGGGATCGCGGTGCCGATGAACAGGGCCGCCGCGGCCATCCCGACCACCGCCTGCCGTTTGCGGGCGCGGCGCGCGGGGACGGCCCGGCGCAGATGGTCCAGGGTGCCGGTGCGCGGCTTGATGTCGTCGACCGCCGAGTGCAGCAGCCGGCGCAGGGCCTGCTCGTCGGAGTCGAGCCCGTCCAGGCGGTGGACTCCGTCGAGTTCCTCGGGGCCCTTGTCGTCGGGGCCGTGGTTCACAGTTCCGTTCCCAGCGTGCGTTGGCGTGTGCTCTTGCCCGTCCCGCTCCGTCGGCTCGCGCCGGGCGCGGGGCTCGTGACGTTCAGGGGAGTGCCGCTCAGGGGAGTGACTGTCATGGGAATCGCCCCCTTCGGCGTGGTCGCTCATGCCGGTGCCTCCATGGCCACCCGCAGCGCGGCGATGCCCCGCGAACCGTACGCCTTCACCGAGCCCAGGGATATGCCGAGCGTCTCGGCGACCTGGGCCTCGGTCATGTCCGCGAAGTAGCGCAGCACGAGCACCTCGCGCTGGCGGCGCTGCAGGCCCTTCATCGCCTTGATGAGGTCGCGGCGCTCCAGCTGGTCGTAGGCGCCCTCTTCCGCGCTCGCCATGTCGGGCATCGGCTTGGAGAGCAGCTTCAGGCCGAGGATGCGCCGGCGCAGCGTGGACCGGGAGAGGTTGACGACCGTCTGCCGCAGGTAGGCGAGGGTCTTCTCGGGGTCGCGGACGCGCTTGCGGGCCGAGTGGACGCGGATGAAGGCCTCCTGGACGACGTCCTCGCAGGAGGCGGTGTCGTCGAGGAGGAGTGCGGCGAGGCCGAGCAGCGAGCGGTAGTGCGCCCGGTAGGTCTCGGTGAGGTGGTCGACGGTCGTCCCGGCGGCCTCGGTCGCCACGGCACCCGCGGTCTCCTCGGCGCCGTCACGCTGACTGGGTATGCGGGCGGGCCGCGCTGCGGGCATGGGCGCGATCACCGGCATGCCGCCGGGCGCGCGCCGGGGCGCCGGGCGGGGCCGCAGGGCCGTGCCGCCGCGGGCCACACTGAGTTCGAGTACCTCTGCCACGCCAGTTGGACACGCTTCCCCCCTCGGGGGTTGTACGTGCCGGGCGTCACATGTGCGACAACCGGCGGTGCCTCAAGTGCCGTCATGCGTCCCGCTCTTCCCTTATGTCCCATTTGAACGGGCGTCCCCACGCCCCGATCACGGCGTCCCCACGCCAGGATCATCACGCCCCCAGGTCCCGCAAGGGTGACCGCAAAGACGCTCCCCGCCTCCGTACGGTTGCGGAGAGCGGGGAGAGAAATCCTCTGCCGCCGAGAGGGACGGTTCAAGTGGATTGGACCATGCTCCCGGCCACATTTCTTACGCAGATCCTACAAAGGGGGCCAAGCCGGTCCGTCCGCCTCCGCCGCGATCAGCTCCGCGATCTGCGCGCAGTTCAGCGCGGCGCCCTTGCGCAGGTTGTCGCCGCACACGAAGAGTTCCAGCGCGGTCGGGTCGTCCAGGGCCCGCCGGACCCGGCCCACCCAGGTCGGATCGGTGCCCACCACGTCGGCGGGGGTGGGGAACTCGCCGGCCGCCGGATCGTCGCACAGCACCACGCCCGGCGCGGTGGCGAGGATCTCACGGGCGCCGTCGACGCCGACCTCCCGCTGGAAGCGGGCGTGGACGGTCAGCGAGTGCGTGGTGACCACCGGCACCCGGACACAGGTCACGGCGATGGGCAGCCGCGGCAGACCGAGGATCTTCCGGGACTCGTCGCGGACCTTCATCTCCTCCGACGACCAGCCGTCCTCCCGCAGCGAACCGGCCCACGGTACGACGTTGAGCGCGACCGGCTCCGGGAACGGACCGGTGTCCTCCCCCACGACCCGCCGTACGTCCCCGGGCTTGGTGCCCAGCTCGGTGCCGGCCACCAGGGACAGCTGGGCCCGCAGCGTCTCCACGCCGGCCCGCCCGGCCCCGCTCACCGCCTGGTACGACGAGACCACCAGCTCGCGCAGCCCGAACTCGGCGTGCAGCGCGCCCAGCGCGACGATCATCGTCAGCGTGGTGCAGTTCGGGCTGGCGACGATCCCGCGCGGCCGGGACCGCACGGTGTGCGGATTGATCTCGGGCACGACGAGCGGCACGTCCGGATCCATCCGGAAGGCACCCGAGTTGTCGACGACGACCGCACCGCGCGCGGCGGCGACCGGCGCCCACTGCGCCGCGACCTCGTCGGGGACGTCGAACAGCGCGATGTCGACCCCGTCGAAGGCGTCCTCCGCCAGGGCCACCACCTCGACCTCCGCCCCGCGCACGGCCAGCTTGCGGCCGGCCGAGCGCGGGGAGGCGATCAGACGGATCTCGCCCCAGATGTCCGCCCGCTGGGACAGGATCTGGAGCATGACCGTGCCGACGGCCCCGGTCGCTCCCACGACCGCGAGCGTCGGCCTGCCGGTCATCGGCCCGCACCCCGGCTCATCGGCCGGTGCCTCCGTAGACGACCGCCTCGTCGCTGTCGGAGTCCAGCCCGAAGGCGGTGTGCACGGCGCGGACGGCCTCCGGCACGTCGTCGGCGCGGGTGACCACCGAGATGCGGATCTCGGAGGTCGAGATCAGCTCGATGTTCACCCCGGCGTTGCTGAGCGCCTCGAAGAACGCGGCGGTGACGCCCGGGTTGGTCTTCATACCGGCGCCGACCAGGGAGATCTTGCCGATCTGGTCGTCGTAGCGCAGCGAGTCGAAGCCGATGCCGGAGCGGTTCTTCTCCAGCGCGTCGATGGCCTTGCGGCCCTCGGTCTTCGGCAGCGTGAAGGAGATGTCCGTCAGGCCGGTGGAGGCGGCGGACACGTTCTGCACGACCATGTCGATGTTGATCTCGGCATCGGCGATGGTCCGGAAGATCGCGGCGGCCTCACCCGGCTTGTCCGGCACACCGACGACCGTGATCTTGGCCTCGGAGGTGTCGTGCGCGACACCGGAGATGATGGCCTGCTCCACCTGCTTGTCCCCAATCGGCTCATTGCTGACCCACGTGCCCTGCAGTCCGCTGAAGGACGACCGGACATGGATCGGGATGTTGTAGCGGCGGGCGTACTCCACACAGCGGTGGAGCAGCACCTTGGACCCGGACGAGGCCAGCTCCAGCATGTCCTCGAAGGAGATCCAGTCGATCTTGCGGGCCTTCTTCACCACGCGCGGGTCGGCGGTGAACACGCCGTCGACGTCGGTGTAGATCTCGCAGACCTCGGCGTCGAGCGCGGCGGCGAGCGCCACGGCCGTCGTGTCGGACCCACCGCGCCCCAGGGTGGTGATGTCCTTCTTGTCCTGGCTGACGCCCTGGAAGCCGGCGACGATGGCGATGTTGCCCTCGTCCAGCGCGGTGCGGATCCGGCCCGGCGTGACGTCGATGATCCGGGCTTTGTTGTGGACCGAGTCGGTGATGACGCCGGCCTGGCTGCCGGTGAAGGACTGGGCCTCGTGGCCCAGGTTTTTGATCGCCATCGCCAGCAGGGCCATGGAGATCCGCTCTCCGGCGGTCAGCAGCATGTCGAATTCCCGCCCGGCAGGCATGGGAGAAACCTGCTCGGCGAGATCGATCAGCTCGTCCGTCGTGTCGCCCATCGCGGAAACGACGACGACAACCTGGTTGCCGTTCTTCTTCGCTTCCACGATCCGCTTGGCGACGCGCTTGATGCCCTCGGCATCGGCTACGGAGGAGCCTCCGTACTTCTGCACGACAAGGCCCACGTGCGCTCCTCGCTCGGTTCGTTTGTGTCGGCTCAGTCTAACGAGCGTCCGAATGGCACCACCGTGCTCCCGCATGGTGAGACATCGCCCGCTCGGTCACGACCCCTGCCCAGCGATCGGCGCCCCACTCGGAAAGTGCCCCGGCTCACAACGGCCGGCTACTTCCCGGGGCGGATCCCCAGCGGTGCGCCGATCTCCTGCGCCATCACCCGGCCCGCCTCGAACTCCAGGGTCTCGTCGCCCATGGCCGGCTGGTCGGTGTCGAGGCCGTCCAGCTCCTCCAGGGGCTGGTTGAGGCGGACGTGGATGAGGACGGACTGGAGGGCGCGCAGCACAGCGGAGGCCGTCGGGCCCCAGTTGGAGAAGTAGGAGAACTGCCACCACCACAGGGCCTCGGTGGTGCGGCCCGCGCGGTAGTGGGCCATGCCGTGCCTGAGGTCGGTGATGATGTCGGCGAGGTCGTCGGAGATCCGGGCCGGCACCGGCGCCGTACGGGGCTCGTACGGGTCGAAGACCTCGGAGTAGACGTCGACCGGGTCCAGGAGCCGGGCGAAGTTCTCGCGCAGCTCGTCCACGTCCGGTTCGGGGCCGGGGTCGGGCTCGTAGCGCTCCTCGGGGACGATGTCCTCGTGGGCGCCCAGCCGGCCGCCGGCCAGCAGGAGCTGGGAGACCTCAAGGAGGAGGAAGGGGACCGCCGATTCCGGCTCGTCGCCCCTCGCCACCTCCGTGACGGCCACCAGGAAGCTCTCGACCTGGTCCGCGATCTGGACCACGAAGTCGTCCGGGTTCTGCGTCGAGGCGTGCAGCGTGGCGTCAGACATCTAGGAGTCGTCTCCCCTCGAAGGCGCGGCCGAGGGTCACCTCGTCCGCGTATTCCAGGTCGCCACCCACCGGGAGGCCGCTGGCCAGGCGGGTGACCTTCAGGCCCATGGGCTTGATCATGCGGGCGAGGTACGTCGCCGTCGCCTCGCCTTCCAGATTCGGATCCGTCGCCAGGATCAGCTCCGTGACCGTCCCGTCGGCCAACCGCGCGAGAAGTTCCCGTATACGCAGGTCGTCGGGTCCCACGCCCTCGATCGGGCTGATCGCGCCGCCGAGCACGTGGTAGCGGCCCCGGAACTCACGGGTGCGCTCGATCGCGACGACGTCCTTCGGCTCCTCGACCACGCAGATGACGGCCGGGTCGCGGCGCGGGTCGCGACAGATGCCGCACAGCTCCTCCTGCGCCACATTGCCGCAGGTGGCACAGAAGCGGACCTTCGCCTTCACCTCCAGGAGGGCCTGCGCGAGCCGCTTCACGTCCACCGGCTCGGCCTGCAGGATGTGGAAGGCGATCCGCTGCGCGCTCTTGGGACCGACGCCGGGCAGCCGCCCCAGCTCGTCGATGAGGTCCTGGACCACGCCTTCGTACAACGGACTGCCCTTCCTGGAGACCTTTCGGTACGTACGGTAGTTGGCTTCCGCCTCCGCTAGGAAGGCGGATGCCTCAGAACGGCAGGCCGGGGATGCCGCTGCCGCCGCCCAGCCCCTGGGCCAGCGGGCCGAGCTTCTGCTGCTGGAGCGACTGCGCGTTCTCGTTGGCCGCGTGCACGGCCGCCACGATCAGGTCGGCGAGGGTCTCCGTGTCCTCCGGGTCCACCGCCTTCGGGTCGATCCTCAGGGCGCGCAGCTCGCCGGCGCCGGTGACGGTGGCCTGCACCAGACCGCCGCCCGCCTGCCCGTCGACCTCCGTGTTCGCCAGTTCCTCCTGCGCCCGCTGCAGGTCCTGCTGCATCTTCTGGGCCTGCTGGAGCAACTGCTGCATGTTGGGCTGGCCACCGGGGATCACGATCAGCTCCTCGCCGTCTTCCGCGTCGGCTTCTCCGACGTCCTTCTCCGAGGTTCTTCTCCGACGGATTTCTCCGACGTCTTCTCCGACGGATTTCTCCGTCGTCAACGAGCCTACGTGGTCCACGCGGCCACTGCCCCGCCACTCTTTCGAGTGAGAACGTCGGCGGGTCTATACCTGATCAAGGCCCTCTTACGGGCGGAAAAGCTGGGAAAGCTCCCTCTTCGCCACCCATTGGGCGGTAGGAAGGTGGCCGCGCGTCGGCAGGGATTGTCACGCAACGTGACCGGTCGTGATCAGTAGGGAGTGCCGGGTGGGTCAGCCGGAGATGCAGCCCGAGGGTCCGCCTCAGGACGGGCGGGGCGAGGGTGCGGCCGGGCTGCGGCCGGGCGATCTGACCGGGCGGGCGTTTCCGCTCGGGGACTGGGCCGAACCCGCCGAGCGGCTGGAGGAGCTGTACCGGTGGGTGGAGCGGCGGGCCCTGGAGACGGCGGCCTGGTACCTGCGGGACCGGCTCTGGAAGCGGCGCGGGGCGCGGGTGCTGCGGGTCGGGGCGGCGGCCGGCGCGGTGACCGGGGTGACGCTGCCCCTGCTGGACCTGACCGGGACGGCCGGCGCGGTGGCGCCCTGGGGCTGTCCGGCGCTGCTGCTGGCGGTCGCCTGCGTCGGCATCGACCGGTTCTTCGGCCTGACGTCCGGGTGGATGAGGGACGTGGCCACCGCGCAGGCGGTGCAGCGGCGGCTGCTGGCGCTGCAGTTCGACTGGGCGTCGGAGAGCGTGCGGGAGGTGCTGGGACCGGCGGAGGGCACGGCCAGCGAGGCGGCCGAGCGGTGCCTGTCGGTGCTGCGGCGCTTCTCCGAGGACGTCACGGAGCTGGTGCGCACCGAGACCACCGACTGGATGGTGGAGTTCCGCACGGGTTCCGCGCCGCTGGGCATGCAGACGGCGGTGGCGACGGTGCCCCGGCAGGAGGTGGGCGGCGGCGGGGGCCGGTTCCCGCTGCCGCCGGCGAACGGGAGCCGCCCGAACATGCCGCGGCAGCGCCCGCCCGAGCCGCGCTAGGGCCTGTCCGGCCCTTCGCGGCGGACGGAATGGTCAGACAGCTCCCGGGCCCGCCCGCACCGCGGCCCGGCCGTCACTCCTTGCTGTACGTCAGACTCTCCCCGCCGCCCGCCTTGGCCCGCTTGAGCCGGCCGTCGGAGAGCAGCGTGACCTCGGTGGCCTCGCCCGGGGTGCAGGAGGTGGCAGGTTCACCGGTGGTGACGGTGGACGGTCCGATCCGCAGCGGCCCGCCGGCGCCGGGGTCTGCGGCGAGCTTCGCCTCGAAGACGCAGTGGTACGACCCTCCGCCCTCGGTCGGCCCGTCCGCGACCAGCGTCAGCACGGTGTCGCCCACCTCGCCCTGCCGGATGGTCAGTTGCCGGGTGTTGGAGCCGTCCGCGTTGTCGATGGTCGTGTGCCAGGTGCCCAGGTAGGCCTCCGGTACCGCACCGGCGGTGGAGGCGG
>NZ_MUMF01000049.1 GCF_002155905.1 Streptomyces tricolor
TACTTCACGCTCGGCGGCGACTCCGTCCTCGGCATCCGGATCGTCTCCGCCGCCCGCCGGGCCGGGCTCGCCCTGACCCCCCGGCACCTGTTCACCCACCAGACCCTCGCCGAACTCGCCGCCGAGCGTGAAGTAGTTGTCGTCGGCGCCGACTTCGGGCACGCCGAGCACCTCGGACCAGATCGCCGCGAGGATCTGTTCCGCCTCGCCGCGGGGCGGCCGGCCGGCTGCGCCGCCGGCCGGCGCGGCCCACCGCGGTACGGGCAGCGCCCGCCGGTCGAGCTTGCCGGTCGCACCGAGCGGCAGCCGCTCCAGCGGAACGACGAGCGCGGGCACCAGATGGTCGGGCAGGCCACGGGCGAGGAAGGCCCGCAGCTCGGCGGGGTCCAACAGAGCGGCCGGGCCGGGCGGCGTGGCGTCGGCGGAGACCGGACGATCGAGCGAGCGGGGTGCCGCGGGGTCGGCGGAATCCGGCGAAGCGGCCGATCCGGGCGCCACAGGGCCGACGGAATCCGGCGAACCGGCGGAACCGGGTGTCTCGGGGTCGAAGGGGTCCGGCAGATCGGCCGCGGCGGGCAGCGTGGCCGGCCGGGGCACCCCGGCTTCGGCCGGGTCCGGCGAGCCGACCGGACGAGGCACCGGGGCCGGCCGGGCCGGCGCGTCGTCGGCGGGGGCCGGCAGGGCCTGCGTGCGGGGTACCGCGTACGCGATCAGGCGGCGGTGGCCGTCCTGTTCGAGTACGCGGGCCGCTGCCGCCGCCACGGCCGGGTGGCGGGCCAGCGCGGCCTCCACCTCGCCGAGTTCGATGCGGAAACCCCGCACCTTGACCTGGTCGTCCCCGCGGCCGAGGTAGACGAGGTCACCGTCGGCCGTCCAGCGGACCAGGTCGCCGGTGCGGTACATGCGGCTGCCGGGCGGGCCGAACGGGTCGGGCAGGAAGCGGCCCGCGGTGAGGCCGGGGCGGCGCAGGTAGCCGCGGGCGACGCCGGTCCCGGCGAGGAACAGCTCGCCGGGCGCGCCGACGGGCACCGGCCGCATCCGCTCGTCCAGGACGTAGGCACGGGCGCCGCCGAGCGGCCGGCCGATCGGCGGGTCGCGGTCGGGGTCGGCCGGGTCGCAGGCGAACGCGGTGGCGTAGACGGTGGCCTCGGTGGGCCCGTAGATGTTGCGGACCTGGCTGCCGGGGACGGCCGCGCGCACCCGGCGCACGGTCCGGGCGGGCAGCCCCTCCCCCGCGAGGACGACGGTGTCGGCGGTGATCCGCACGGCGTCCTCGGCGAGCAGCCGGTCCAGGGCCGAGGGCACCGCGCTGAGCAGTCCGGCCCGCCAGGGTCCGGGGCGCTCGGCGAGGGCCAGCAGGTCGCGGACGACCTCCACGCAGCCGCCGGAGAGCAGCGGAGAGAAGATCTCGAAGACCGACACGTCGAAGTTGAGCGAGGTGGAGGCGATCACGTGCGCCAGGCCCCGGCCGGCGAACTCGGCCGCCGCCCAGTCGGTCAGGGCCAGCACGGACGCGTGGCTGACGACGACTCCCTTGGGACGGCCGGTCGAGCCGGAGGTGTGGATGACGTAGGCGGGGTGGCCGGGCAGCAGGGGGCCGCGCCGTTCGCCGTCGCCGACCGGGGTGTCCGGCACCTCGTCGCCCGGGTCCTGATCCAGCAGGATCCGGGTGAACGGGCCCTTCGGCAGCCGGCCGGCGGTCTCCGTGGCGGTGATCACGGCGTCGGGCCGTACGTCCTCGAAGAGGAACGCGACGCGCTCGGCCGGGTACTGGGGGTCGACCGGCAGATAGCCGGCGCCGCTCTTGAGCACCGCGAGGAGGGCCACGACGAGGTCGGCGGTGCGGGGCAGGCAGAGCGCGACGAAGCGCTCGGGCCCGGCGCCGGCGGCGATGAGCAGCCGGGCCATCCGGCTGGAGCGGGTGTCGAGTTCGCGGTAGGTGAGGCTGGTGTCGCCGTGGCGGACGGCCGGGGCGTCGGGGGTGCGCTCGGCCTGCCGCCGGAACGCCTCGGGCAGGGTGTCGTGCGGGGCCTCGGCCACCGGCCCGCCGAACCGGTCCACCAGCGCCCGCCCCGCGTCGGGAGCCAGCAGCGGCAGGTCGGCCAGGCGGCGGTCCGGGTCGGTGGCCATGCCGGTCAGCAGGGTGCGCAGGCTCTCGCCGAGCGCTTCCACCGTCGTCGCGTCGAAGGCGGCCGGGTCGTAGTCCAGGTTCACCGTCAGGGTGTCCCCGGGGGCGACGACCACGCTGAGCGGGTAGTTCGTGGGCTGAAGGTCCCGCTCCTGTTCCATGGCGAGGCCGTGCCGGGCCAACGCCCCCGCGTCGAACGGGTAGTTCTCGAAGACCACGAGCGAGTCGAACAGGGCGGTGCCGCCCGGTACGTCGCTCCACGACTGCACCTGGGCCAGCGAGACGAAGTCGTGGCGCCGGGCCTCGGACTGGGCGGCCTGCAGCTCCCGCAGCCAGTCCGGCAGGAGGCGCTCCCCGTCGACGCGGACCCGGGTGGGCAGGGTGTTGATGAACAGGCCCATCATCGAGGTGACGCCCGGCAGTTCGGCGGGCCGCCCGGAGACGGTCGTGCCGAACACCACGTCGTCCCCGCCGCCGTACCGGGACAGCAGCAGCGCCCACGCGCCCTGGAGGACGGTGTTCAGGGTGAGCCCCGCGCTCTGGGCGGTCTCCCGCAGCCGCGCCGAGACGTCCGGTCCGAGGGTCATCCGCACCGATCCGGAGGAGGAGGCGCGGTGGGCCTCGGCGGGCCGTCGGTCCCGGGGCAGTTCGGTGGGCGCCTGGAAGCCGGCGAGGGTCTCCCGCCAGTACCGTTCGGCCCGGTCGGTGTCCCGCCCGGCCAGCCAGCGCAGATAGTCGGCGAAGGGCCTGCGCTCGGTCACCTGCGGGCGGCGCCCGCGGGTGCGGGCCGCGTACCGCTCGCACACCTCGTCGAAGAGCTGGGCCGCGCTCCAGCCGTCGAGCAGGACGTGGTGGAAGGTCCACAGCAGGCGCACCCGGTCCGGGTCCAGCCGGATCAGCGTGAGCCGCATCAGGGGCGCCGCGCCCAGGTCGATGCCGGCCTGCCGGTCCTCGGCAAGCAGCCGGTCCAGTTCGCGCGCCCCGTGCTCGGCGGGCCGGCCGGACCAGTCGAGGTGGGTGACGGGCACGGTGGCCCGGTGCCGGACGACCTGGAGCGGCTCCGGGGTCTCCTGCCACACCAGGTGGGTGCGCAGCACCGGGTTGGCGTCGGCGGTGTGCTGCCACGCCTCGGCGAGCGCGTGCGGGTCGGTGACGCCGGACAGCACCAGCTGCACCTGGTTGACGTAGGTGCGGCCGGCCGGGTCGAGCAGGCTGTGGAAGAGCATGCCCGCCTGCATCGGGGTCAGCGGGTAGACGTCCGCGATCTCCCGGCCGTCCCCGGCGATCCGGTCCACGGCGGCCTGGTCCAGGCGGGCCAGCGGGAAGTCCGACGGGGTGCGGCCGCCCGCGCCGGGGCGGGCGCAGTGGGCGACGATGTCGCTCAGGGCCCGCAGCATGCCCTCGGCGAGCGCGGTGACGGTCTCCTCGCGGTGCCGTCCGGCGCCGTAGTACCAGGTGATCTCCAGCCGGTCGTCCGCCACCCGGGCCACGACGTCCAGCAGGTGCGCCCGTTCGGTGCCGGGTGCCTCCGCGCCGCCCAGGCCGCCGGGCACCGCCGCGATCAGGGCGCCGCCGTCGGGTGACCAGTCGAACCGGCCCAGGTAGTTGAAGCTGATGCCGGGTGCGGGCGCGCCGGTGAGCGTCGCGTGGCGGGCGAGGTGGCGCAGCACGCCGTAGCCGAGTCCCCGGTCGGGTACGGCCCTCAGCTGCTCCTTCACCGACTTCAGGGCGGTGCCCCAGTCGCCCGCCGGGACGGTCAGGGCGACCGGGAAGAGGGAGGTGAACCAGCCGACCGTGCGGGACAGGTCGACGTCCTCGAACAGCTGGTCCTCGCGGCCGTGCCCCTCCAGGCCGACGGCGACGGTGTCGCGTCCGGTCCAGTCGGCGAGGACCCGGCCGAGCGCGGTGAGCAGGACGTCGTCGACGCGGGTGCGGTAGACGCCGGGGACGCGGCGCAGGAGGCCGTCGGTGCGGTCGCGGTCCAGGCGGACGGTCACCTCGCGGACGTCGGCCATGGTGGTGCCGCCGTCGCCGTCCACGGGGAGCGGGTCGGCGCAGTGCCGGGCGGCCCGCTCCCAGTGGTCCAGTCGGCCGGCGAAGATGCCGGCGTGGTCGCGCAGCCGGCGGGCCCACTCCCGGACGGAGGTGGTGCGGGCGGGCAGCCGTACGGGCTCGCCGGACACGGCCTGCCGGTAGGCGGTCTCCAGGTCCTCCAGCAGGATCCGCCAGGAGACGCCGTCGACCACCAGGTGGTGGGCGACGAGCAGCAGCCGGGCGGGCCGGGTGCCGTCGGCCGTGAACAGCCGGGCGGTGACCAACGGGCCGGTCTCCAGGTCGAGTCCGGCGTGGGTCGCGGCGGTGACGCGTTCCTCGTCCTGCGGGGCGTGGACCCGGAGCAGGTCGGGGACCGGGCCGTCGGCGGCGGCGATGTCCTGGCGCCGGCCGCCGTCACCGGCGGGGAGGAACCGGGCGCGCAGGGCGTCGTGGTGGGTCCACAGGGCGGTGAGGGCGCGGCGCAGGGCGTCCTCGTCCACCGGGCCGGCCGTCTCGATCACGACGGACTGGTTGAAGAATCCGGCGTGGGCCGGCCGCGGGTCCAGGAACCAGTGCTGGATCGGGGTGAGGTCCGCCGCCCCGGCGACCGGTTCGGTGCCGGCGACGGCGGGCGCGGCGCCGGTGGTGGCCGCGGCCAGGCCGGCCACGGTGGGATGGCGGAAGAGGTCGCGGGGGGTGAGGGTGAGTCCGGCCGCGCGGGCGCGGGAGACGACCTGGATGCTGAGGATGGAATCGCCGCCCAGCATGAAGAAGTTGTCGTCGACGCCGACCCGTTCGACGCCGAGCAGTTCGGCCCAGATCCCGGCGAGGGTCCGTTCCGTCTCGGTGCGCGGGGCGCGTTGGGTCCGCTCGCCGCCCGCCGACCAGTCGGGGGCGGGCAGCCGCCGCCGGTCGACCTTGCCGTTGGCGGTCAGCGGCAGCTCGGGCACGGTGACGAACGCGGCGGGCAGCATGTAGTCGGGCAGTCCGGCCGCCAGGTGGTCGCGCAGCCCGGCGGCGGACGGCACCGCGGCCCCGGCGGCGGGTACGACGTGGGCGGCGAGCCGCTTGCGTCCGGCGTCCTCGTAGAGGGAGACGACGGCTTCGGCGATGCCGGGGTGGGCGGTGAGCCGGGCCTCGATCTCGGCGGGTTCGACGCGGAAGCCGCGGATCTTGATCTGGTCGTCCGCGCGGCCGACGAACTCCAGCTCGCCGTCGGGGCTCCAGCGCACGATGTCGCCGGTGCGGTACATGCGGGTGCCGGGCGGCCCGAAGGGGTCGGCGACATAGCGGGCGGCGCTCGCCCCGGGCCGGCCCGCGTAGCCCCGGGCCAGTCCCGCGCCGGCGATGTACAGCTCGCCGGGGATGCCCGGCGGCTGGGGCTGGAGGGCGGTGTCCAGGACGTACACGCGGGTGTTGTCGAGCGGGCGGCCGATGGGCAGTACGGCGGGCAGCGGGTCGCCGGCGCGGAAGACGCGGCGGGTGGCGAAGGTGGTGGTCTCGGTGGGGCCGTAGCCGTCCACGACGGTCAGTCCGGGGCAGGCGTCCAGCACCCGGCGTACGACCGCGCCCGGTACGGCCTCGCCGCCCGTCCACACCTCGCGGGCGCCGCGCAGGCAGCCGGGGTCCTCCTGGGCCAGCAGGCGGAACAGCCCGGCGGTCAGCCACAGGCAGGTCACGCCCTGCTCGGTGACGGCGCGCCGGACCTGGGCGGCGTCCAGGCCGGCCGGCGGGGCGAGCACGGCCGTGCCGCCCCGCAGCAGCGGCACCCACACCTCGTAGGTGGCCGCGTCGAAGGCGTGCGGCGAGTGCACGAGGACCCGGTCGTGCCCGGCGAAGGCCCGGTCCAGGGCGAGGGCGGCGACGTCCCGCTGGCGCACGGCGACGCCCTTGGGGGTGCCGGTGGAGCCCGAGGTGAACATCAGGTACTGGACGTTGTCGGGGTGGACGGCGGGGGTAGCGGGAGCGGGCGGCGGTCCGTCGGCCCCGGCGGTGTCGTCGGCGCGCAGGACGCCGTCGCCGGGCAGCACCTGCCGCGCGGTCTCCTCCCAGCCGGCGTCGGTGAGCAGCAGGCCGGCGCCGGCCTCGGTGAGCATGCGGCGCAGCCGTTCGGCCGGTGCCCGGCCGTCCAGCGGCACGTACACCCCGCCGGTGCGGACGAGCGCCAGCTGCGCGACGATCAGCTGCGCGGAACGCTCCATGAGCACCCCGACGGGGCGTTCCGGACGCACCCCGAGCCCGGCCAGGCGCGCCGCCAACCGCTCGGCGCGTGCGTCGAGTTCGCGGTAGGTGAGACGGTCGTCGCCGGCCTGGAGGGCCACGGCGTCGGGGGTGCGGCGGACCTGCGCGGCGAAGAGGTCCGCGACGGTGGTGTCGGGCAGGTCGGTGGCGGTGTCGTTCCAGGCGCGCAGCACCTGCTCGCGGCGGTCCGGGCCGAGCAGCGGCAGCCGGGCGGGCGGGCGGCCGGCGCCGGCGGGCATCCCGGCGAGCAGGGCGGTGAGGTACTCGGCCATCCGCTCGGCGGTGCCTGCGTCGAACAGCTCGGGGTCGTAGCCGAGGCGCAGCGCCAGCCCGGTGCCCGGGTAGGCGGTGAGGCTGAGCGGGTAGTTGGTGGTCTCGACGCCCTCCAGGCCGCTCAGGCGCAGTCCGTGGGCGGCGGCGAGGTCGTCGTCCACCGGGTAGTTCTCGAAGACGACGATGCTGTCGAACAGGGCGACCCGCTCGGGCAGTTCGGCGCAGGTCCGGATCCGGGTGAGCGGCAGGTGGTCGAAGCGCCGGTCCTCGCTCTGGTCGTGCTGGAGGGCGCGCAGCCAGTCGAGCAGGGTGCCGTGGTCCGGGACGGCGACCCGGGTGGGCAGGGTGGTGATGAACAGGCCGGTCATGGTGTCGGCGCCGGGCAGCTCGGGCGGCCGTCCGGAGACGGTGGTGCCGAACACCACCTCGTCCCGGCCGGCCTGCCGGGCCAGCAGCAGCGCCCAGGCGCCCTGCACGAGGGTGTTCAGGGTCAGGCCGGAGGTCCGGGCCAGCTCCTCCAGCGCCCGGCTGGTGGCCGCGGGCAGGGTGGCCCGGACCGCGTGCGTGGACTCGGCGCGGTGCGCCTCGCGCGGCTCCAGGTCGTACGGCAGCGGGGTGGCCTCGGTCAGGCCGGACAGGCGGCGGCGCCAGTGGTGTTCGGCGGCGGCCTGGTCGCGCTGGCGCAGCCAGGCCACGTAGTCGCCGTAGGGCGGGCGGTCCGGGAGGGCGCCGGGGCCGGTGCCGGCGTGGTGGGCGAAGACGTCCGACAGCACCTGGAACAGGCTCCAGCCGTCCAGGAGCAGATGGTGGAAGGACCACACCACGCGGACCGCGGTGTCGGAGACGCGGGCGAGGAGCAGGCGCTGCAGCGGGGCCCGTCCGAGGTCGAGGCCGGTCGCGCGGTCGCGGGCCAGTACGTCGTCCAGCCGGGCGCGGCGCTCGGTCTCCGTCAGCTCGCGCCAGTCCAGGTGGGTGACCGGCACGGCCGCGTGCCGCTGCACGACCAGCAGCGGCTCGGGCACGTCCTGCCAGACGACCCGGCCGCGCAGCACCTCGGTGCGGTCGGTGACGTGCTGCCAGGCGGCGGCGAGGGCCTCCGGGTCCGGGACGCCGTCCAGGACGAACGTCAGCTGCTGGAAGTAGACCCCGCGGTCGTCCTGGGACAGGCCGTGGAAGAGCATGCCCGCCTGGGTGGGCGTGAGCGGGTACACGTCCGCCACCGCCGCCGGGTCCGCGCCCGTGATCCGGTCCACGGCTGCCTGGTCGAGCCCGGCCAGCGGGAAGTCGGACGGGGTGCGTCCGGCGGCGTCCGGGCGGGCGGCGTGCCGGGCCAGGTCGGCGAGCGCGTCGGCGAACCGCCGGGCCAGGTCCCGGGCCGTGCCCTCGTGCTGCGGCCGGTCCGCGTGGAACCAGGTGAACTCCAGGCTGTCGCCGTCCAGCCGGCCGACGATCTCCAGGGCGTGCGGGCGCTGGGCCGCCGGGTCGGCGTCCAGCTCCAGCGGGCGGACCGTGCCCCGGTAGAGACCGTCCGGGTCCTCCGGCAGGCCCATGCGGCCCAGGTAGTTGAAGCTGATCCGCGCGGCCGGGGTAGGCGGGGCCGGGGGGTCGGCGAGGTGGCGCAGGGCGTCGTGGCCCAGGCCGTGCCGGGGTACGGCGCGCAGCTGCTCCTTGACCTGCTTCAGTACGGCGTCCCAGCCGGCGTCCTCCGGGACGGCGAGCGCGACCGGGTACCGGGTGGTGAACCAGCCGACCGTGCGGCTGAGGTCCAGCTCGGGGAAGAGTTCCTCGCGGCCGTGCCCCTCGACGTCGACCACGACCCGGTCCTGGCCGGTGCCGGCGCACAGGGCCCGGCCGAGGGCGCTGAGCAGGACGTCGTTGGCCCGGGTGCGGTAGGTGTCGGGCAGGGTGCGCAGCAGGGCCGAGGTGACCTCGGGGGTCAGGCGCACGGTGACCGCGCGCTGCGCGGCGTAGGTGCCGGGGTCCTCCCCCGCCACCGCGGGTGCGGTCTCCGGGACCGCCCGGGCCCAGTACGCGCGTTCGTCGTCGAAGCCGCCGGCCGCCGCGTGGGCGTCGAGCCGGCGCGCCCAGGCGCGCAGCGGCGAGGACTTGGCGGGCAGTGCCGCCGCGCCGTCCTCACCGGCGCGGCGGGCCCGGTAGGCGCGGTCCAGGTCCTCCAGCAGCACCCGCCAGGACACGCCGTCGACCACCAGGTGGTGCACGGCGAGGTGCAGGACGGGGGGCCGGCCGGCGCCCCGGCCGTGGAGTACGGCCCGCAGCAGCGGTCCCCGGGCCAGGTCGAAGGGGCCGAAGTGGGGGGTGTCCGCGTCCGGGCCGGTGTGGCGGGCCAGCAGGACGCGGGGCGCCCGTTCCTCGATGTGCCAGCGGACCCCGGGGGCCGTGTCGTCGGCGGCGAAGCGGGACCGCAGGGCGTCGTGGTGGGCGACCAGGTCGTTCAGCGCGTCCTCCAGCGCCGCCGCGTCCAGGTCGTCGGGCACCTCCACGGACAGCGCCTGCGCGTAGTGGCCGGCGTGCTCGGCCGAGGCGCCGAGGAACCAGCGCTGGATGGGGGTCAGGGGTGCGGTGCCGGTGGGAGCGTCCGGTGCGGGGGCGGCCTCGCGGGGGCCCCGGGCGGCGTCCGCGCAGCGGGCGAGGGCGGCGACCGTCTGGTGCCGGTAGACGTCCCGGGAGGTCAGCGGCAGGCCCTCCTGCCGGGCGCGGGCCACCACCTGGATGCTCAGGATGGAGTCGCCGCCGAGTTCGAAGAAGTTGTCGTCCACGCCGATGCGGGCCACGCGCAGCACCTCGGCCCAGATCGCGGCGAGGGCGCGCTCCGTGGGCGTGCGGGGCGCGACATGCCGTACCGCGCGCACGGCGGGTCCCGGGTCGGGGAGCCGGCCGCGGTCCAGCTTGCCGTTCGGGCTGAGCGGCAGGCCGTCCAGCACGAGGACGGTCGACGGCACCATGTAGTCGGGCAGCGTACGGCCGAGTTCGCGGCGTACGGCCTCGGGTTCGACCCGCCGGCCGGGGGCGGGGACGACGTAGCCGGCCAGGCGGCGGTGGCCGTCGGCGTCGGTGGTGGCGGTGGCCGCGGCCTCGGCCACGTCCACGCAGCGGCGCAGCGCCTCCTCCACCTCGCCCAGCTCGATGCGGAAGCCGCGCACCTTCACCTGCTGGTCGATCCGGCCGACGTACTCCAGCCCGCCGTCGGCACGGCGGCGCACCAGGTCACCGGTGCGGTACATGCGCTCCCCCGGCGCGCCGAACGGATCGGCGACGAACCGGGCGGCGGTCAGCCCGGGCCGGTTCAGATAGCCGCGGGCCAGCCCGCCGCCCCCGAGGTACAACTCGCCGGTGACCCCGACGGGTTGGGGCCGCAGGGCGGAGTCCAGGACGTAGGCCCGGGTGAGTGCCACGGGCCCGCCGATGGGCGGGGCCTGCTCGGGCAGCCGGTCGCCGGCGAACCAGGCGGTGGCGTACACGGTGGCCTCGGTGGGCCCGTAGATGTTGGCGATCCGGCAGCCGGGCAGGGCGGCGCGCAGCTCGTGCACCGTCTGCGCGGGCAGGGCCTCACCGGCGAGGACGACGGTGTCCGCGGTCACGGGTGCCGTACCGCCCGCGATCAGCCGGGAGACGACGGACGGCACTCCGCTGAGCAGCCCCGCCCGCCGGGGGCCGGTGCCGTCGGCGAGGGCCGGCAGGTCGGCGACCACCTCGACGGTGCCGCCGGCCGTGAGCGGGCAGAGCAGTTCGAAGACGGAGACGTCGAAGTTGAGGGAGGTGGAGGCGATCACATGGGCCAGGCCCTCGGCCCCGAACCGCTCCGCCGCCCACGCGGCCAGCGCGGCGACCGTGCGGTGGGTGACCACGACCCCCTTGGGGCGGCCGGTGGAACCGGAGGTGTAGATGACGTACGCGGGATGGTCCGGCAGCAGCGGCCGGGGCCGGTCGGCGTCGGTGACGTCCGTGTCGGGCACGGCCGGGTCGGCGCAGTCCTCCAGGAGCAGCGGTTCGCAGTCCGCGGGCAGGGCGGCGGCGGTCTCCCGGGTGGCGAGCACGAGGGCGGGCCGGGCGTCGTCGAG
>NZ_MUMF01000488.1 GCF_002155905.1 Streptomyces tricolor
CCCGGCACCGCGCCCCGGCCCCCCTCACGGCCGCCCTCGGCCTCACCGGAGTCCTCGGCGTCGTCCTGTCCGGCGCACCCCAGCTGGCCCTCCGCTTCGCGGCCGGCGGACTGTTCTGAGGAGTCGCCCCGCGCGCGTGCGGGCACCCGTGCCCCACGCGCGCGAGGCCGAACCCGCACGTCACCCGTACGGCCGATGCGTGCCGCCGCACACACCGGGGAACTCGCGACCGCCACCGGGCGTTGTCACCAGCGGGAGGGTCCACTGGATCAGAGTGTTCCCCAGCTGCACGACTTGGAGGGCGCACCGTGCACCGCCGGCACAACGGGCTCAGGACCGCCGTACTCCTCGGGGGACTGTCCGCACTCATCATCGTCATCGGCAGCTTCTTCGGCCGCGCCGGACTGGTCGTCGCGGTCCTGGTCGCCCTGGGCACGAACGCGTACGCGTACTGGAACAGCGACAAACTGGCGCTGCGCGCGATGCGCGCCCGCCCGGTCAGCGAGTTCGAGGCTCCCGCGCTCTACCGCATGGTGCGGGAGCTGTCCACGCAAGCCCGCCAGCCCATGCCCCGGCTGTACATCTCGCCGACGGAGGCCCCCAACGCCTTCGCCACGGGCCGCAACCCGCGCAACGCGGCCGTGTGCTGCACCGACGGCATCCTGCGCCTGCTGGACGAGCGCGAGCTGCGCGGCGTCATCGGCCACGAACTGAGCCACGTCTACAACCGGGACATCCTGATCTCCTCGGTCGCCGGCGCACTCGCCTCCGTGATCATGTTCCTGGTGAACTTCGCCTGGCTGATCCCGGTCGGCCGCTCGGACGACGACGACGGCCCCGGCCTGTTCGGCATGCTGCTGATCATGATCCTCGGGCCGCTCGCCGCCAGCCTGATCCAACTGGCCATCAGCCGCTCCCGGGAGTACGAGGCGGACGCCTCCGGCGCCCAGCTCACCGGCGACCCGCTCGCCCTCGCCAGCGCCCTGCGCAAGCTGGAGACGGGCACCAAGCAGCTGCCGCTGCCCCCCGAGCCCCGGATCGAGACGGCGAGCCACATGATGATCGCCAACCCCTTCCGCCCGGGCCAGGGGCTGTCCAAGATGTTCTCCACCCACCCGCCCATGGCGGAGCGCATCGCCCGCCTGGAGAAGATGGCAGGACGCCCGTGAAGACCATCCTCAACGTCGTCTGCTGTGCATCACGATCATCGGCATCCCTTTCGGGAGCGCCCTTCTGGGTGCAGCATCGCGCTCGGGTCGACGCGCCCTTCGATGATCATCGGGGGTAGCAGCTCAGGCTCCGGCAGGGGGACCCGTTCTGCATCCGCCAAGGCAGCGTTCACCCGGTCCCAGGTGCCATCGGAGAGCCAGGCGTTGAAGTGCCTCGAAGCCTGGCGAGTGGCGCCTGTCTCCTTGATCGCATCAGGCCACGACTTCCCCGCACGTGCCTTGTAGAAGATCGCGTCCACTGAGCGCCGGACAGTACCCTTCCGCCCCTTCGGCAGCAGCGGAGCAACCCTTGCCCAGGCATCGTCAGACAGCGATGCGGCGGGGACGTCAAGGCCGGCAGCCGTGTACCAGGCTCGCACGGTGCACGGCACTCCGCCGCGCCGTGCGTCAGGCACCGGACCAGTGATCGTGACCTTCAGCTCCAGCAGGGACAGAATCGCCGCCTGCTGCTGCGGGGACATGTCGGGGAACGACTTCCTCGCCATGCGCGCCAGCGCCCGGAGGTCTTGGGCGTACTGGTCCGACTCCTCCATCTCCATCAGCCATTCGGCCGCCTCTGCGTGGAGATGCTGAAGCTGCTCGAGTTCCTCGCTGAGAGCTGCGGTCGCGGCCTCGATGGCTGCCGCCGACTTGCTCTGCTTGGCTGTCGCAACGATGACGGCAGTGATGGAGGCGTTCATGCCCTCGATCTGCTGATCAAGATCAGCGATGCGATCGACCAGCGCGGACTTGTTGCCCTCAGCCATCCCGACCCACTCGGCGGCCGGCTCCTGAAGCTTTTCGCTGTCGCTCGCGATCTCCATGACCTTCTGCCATACGTGCCCTTCGAGCGCGTCAGCATCGATGTACGAGCAGCCACAGGGTTTCTGCTCCAGGTTCCTGGGCGTGTTGCCTGAGCACCGGTAGTAGCGGGCTCCGTACCGCTCGGACGCACGGCTGATGCCCGTGTAGCTCTTCCCGCAGAGACTGAACACGCGACCAGTCAGCGGGTAGAACGCTCGCTGCCCGCTGCTGTGCTTCGCCGTCTCAGCGATCTTGCGGCGGAGTTCTGTGCTCTCTTCAGCAGTCAGAATCCGTGGAAGCTCGATCGCGACAGAGTCGCCCCAGACAGAGTTGCCATCATCGTCTGTCTTGGCGTGTTTGCCGCGAAACACCATGACTCCGTCGAGGACGGGAGAGGACATGACTCGATCACGCAGGTTGTCGCGTGTCCATGCCCTTCCTGACCGTGTGGTGATTTTCTCCGCGTTAAGCCGCATCGTGGCCTTTCGGAGATTGAGCCCTTCGTCGACCACCAGTTCGAACACATAGCGGATGACCTTCGCCTCGGCATCATCGACCACCAGGTACGAGCCCGGTGTACCTTTGTCGGCGATGCGGTATCCGTAGGGAGGACGTCCGCCGATGTGGGCAGCTGGGGTTAGCTCAGCTTTCTCCTGCAATCCGCCCTGGGTGCGATCACGGATCGTCTCCCACTCGGTCTCGGCGTAGTCGGCGTCCCGGCGCATCTTCTTGCGCCCTTCGGATGTCGTGTTGTCGTAGTCGTCCGCGACCACGGCAACGTAGACACCTGTGTCCTCCAGAGCCCAGACCCAGCGCCAGAAGGCACGCCCCTTTCGCCCGATCACGCGGCCATCCGGGACCACGACGATGTCGAAGGGACGAGGGCTCTTCTGGGAGTCCGCCATCAGGCGCCTGAGGTCTCCCCGGTCAGCCGCTTCCAGGGACCCCGAAACGCCCTCGTCTTTGTACGTGCCGACGTGCTGCCACTGCTTGAGCGCAATGTGCCGTGTGGTCTTCCGGCTCTGCCTGGCTACTCCGTAGCCCTTCTTCTGATCCTCGGTGGAGACCCGTAGATAGTCGACCGCTCGTAACGTGCGTGCGTTGACCGCCCGAGCAACGGTCTGGATGGAGGAGGGCAGGAGTGTGCTTCCATGGGACATTGTCGACTCCCAGTCAGTCGGCCAGCCCCGGGGCGGTGCCAGCCGCTGCCGGGGCGTTTGTCTCAACACTCTGATGGTCCTGCGTATCTGACGTTCTGTCTGCCGATGTGGCACCTCGGTGGTTGTTCTTTTTGAGGCCGAGAGGATTCAGGAGCAGGGTGCGCTCGGCTGGTGAGAGGGTCTTGCCGGGCGTTCAGATGATCGTTGTGTCAGGCACCGCACCCCCATTCCTCGGCCGCTGACTCTTGCTTCGATTCGCGGGTCATGGCGAGGTCTTCAGCGATACCTGCGGCGAGGAGGGCAGCGCCGGCGGAGTGGCCCGAGCCGATGTAGCGCCAGTTCCGTTCCGTGATCGCGTCGGCGCGGAAGCTGACTCCGTGCCGGTCGCCCATGGCCCAGGCGAACGCCGTGAGGGCGGTGACGTTGACGACCTGCCCTTCCTCGATGCCCTCGAGCCGGCCGCCGACGGTGATCTCGATGACGGAGATCCGTCGTCCCTCCTGCCGCACGGTGACGGCCACGGTCCAGGGCGGGTTGCCGTCCCGGTTCCTCTTCACTTCCCGCGTCTTGGGATTGCCGGTCTTCGCCTCCGGCGCCATGGCGCACCGCAGTACGCCCAGTCGCGTCGTGTCCACAGGTATGCACCAGACGTGTGTGCTGCACGAGCAGCCCCCACGCCGTCCGGAGCCTGAGGACGGTCGTCCTCACAGGTAGCGAACAGCCAATCGTGCTCCCAGGCCGACCAGACGGAGCACGATGGTTACGGGAACCCAATGACTGCCGCGTGGTCGCCCCGTGCCGAAAGAGATCGGGCGATCCGTGCTGCCTGTGGCTTCAGGCCACGCGGAGCATGGGCCGCCCGCAGGTGGGTCCAGCCGTCGCGAACTCAAAGCGGTTCAGCGCCCGCCGAACGCCTCGTCCGTGGGGACGACCTCCCGCCCCAGCGGCATGAGCGAGATGGGGATGAGCTTCAGGTTCGCCCATCCAAACGGGATCCCGATGATCGACAGGAACAGAGGGATGCTCGTGATCAGGTGGGCCAGCGCCAGCCACCAGCCAGCGAAGATCACCCAGATCACGTTGCCGATGAAGGACCCCGCCCCGGCGTCCGGCCGCTCCACAGTGGTGCGGCCGAACGGCCAGAGCACGAAGCCGGCGATGCGCAGCGACGCGATGCCGAACGGGATGGTGACGATCAGGACGAAGCAGATCAGGGCAGCGACGAGGTAGCCGAGCGCCATCCAGATGCCGCAGAAGACGAGCCACAGGATGTTGAGCAGCAGGTTGAACACCTTCATGATCGGCACCTCTCCGGGTCGCTCCGCCGGTACTCCCTGCTGCCACAAGTATCAGCTGATCATGCGTTCAGGCGGAACCGCAGTGCCCTTGTAGCGCGATCGGGAAGGTTCCGAGACGATCCTCCTGCGTGGGCAACGTCCTGTGGCTGCTCCTGGCCGGCTGGTGGCTGGCGCTCACCCACATCGCCACCGGCATCGCCCTGTGCGTCACGATCATCGGCATCCCGTTCGGCATCGCCAACTTCAAGCTGATCCCGGTCGCCCTGCTGCCGCTGGGCCGCGAGATCGTCCCCACCGACCAGCCGTTCGCGACCCGCTGAGCACGCGCGCGTACGCCGAGCCGTCGCCGTACGCGCGTCACGCCCCGCGCCGGCCCGCCCACCAGCGCCGTACGCCGTAGGCCGCCACGCCCGCCGCGAGCACGCCCGCGCCGACGGCCACCGAGGCGGCGGGCAGCGCGAACGCCAGCGTGGCGCAGCCCAGCAGGCCCACCGCGGGCACCACCCGGGAGCGCGGCGCCGCGCTCAGCGTCCAGGCCGAGGCGTTGGCGACGGCGTAGTACGCGAGCACACCGAAGGACGAGAAGCCGATCGCGCCGCGTACGTCCACCGTCGCGGCCAGCACGGCGACCACCGCGCCCACGGCCAGCTCGGCCCGGTGCGGCACCCGGAACCGCGGGTGCACGGCCGCCAGCGCGCCCGGCAGATGCCCGTCGCGGGCCATGGCGAGCGTCGTCCGGGAGACCCCGAGGATCAGCGCGAGCAGCGAGCCCAGCGCGGCCACCGCCGCCCCGGCCCGCACCACCGGCACGAGCCCCGGCGCCCCGGCCGCCCGCACCGCGTCGGCCAGCGGCGCCGACGCCTGCCCGAGCGGGCCCGCGCCGAGGACGCCGAGCACCGCCACGGCCACGCACGCGTACACCGCCAGGGCGATCCCCAGGGCCAGCGGGATGGCCCGCGGAATGGTGCGTGCCGGATCGCGTACCTCCTCCCCGAGCGTGGCGATCCGCGCGTACCCGGCGAACGCGAAGAACAGCAGCCCGGCCGCCTGGAGCACGCCGCCGGCGCCCGCCGACAGCCCGATGTCCAGCCGCCCCGCGTCGGCCCGCCCGGAGGCGAGGCACCCCACGACCACGGCCGCGAGCACGGCCAGGACGACGGCCACGATCGCCCGCGTCAGCCACGCCGACTTCTGGATGCCGCCGTAGTTCACGGCGGTCAGGGCCACCACGGCCGCGACCGCCACCGCGTGCGCCTGCCCCGGCCACACGTACGCGCCCACGGTGAGCGCCATGGCCGCGCAGGAGGCGGTCTTGCCGACCACGAAGGCCCAGCCGGCGAGGTACCCCCAGAAGGCGCCCAGCCGCTCCCTGCCGTACACATAGGTCCCGCCGGAGGCCGGGTAGCGGGCGGCGAGCCGGGCCGAGGACATGGCGTTGCAGTAGGCCACCACGGCGGCCAGGCCGAGCGCGGGCAGCAGCCCGGACCCGGCGGCGCGCGCGGCCGGCCCCAGCGCGGAGAAGACGCCGGCACCGATCATCGAGCCCAGCCCGACGACCACCGCGTCCCGCACCCCCAGACTGCGGCGCAGACCGGCATCGGTACGTGTCATGCGCCGCACCCTACTGACCGCGGCAACCGGCGGGCGGACCGGTGGCGTCCTCTTCGACGACACGGCACGAACTCGCGCGCGACGGACGGCGGATCCCCACCGGGAACGTACGGATCCGCCAGTGCGGACACCGCGCGGAAGGGCAGGTTCACGGCATGGGCATCATCGGTTGGATCATCCTCGGACTGCTGGCCGGAGCCATCGCCAAGGTCCTGCTGCCGGGACGCGACCCCGGCGGCTTCGTCGGTACGACCCTGATCGGCGTCGCGGGCGCGTTCATCGGGGGCTGGATATCGGCCCGCTGGCTGGACCACCCGATCACCAAGGACTTCTACGACGGCGCCACCTGGGCCGCGGCCGTCGGCGGTTCGCTGGTGCTGCTGATCGTCTACCGGATCCTGTTCGGCAACTCACGCGACTGAGCGCGCCGCGCGGCAGCACGCGAAGGGTGGGCACCGCCGGGTGCCCACCCTTTCGGTTCCTCTCGGCCTTCGAGGACTTACCGGTAGTTCACGAACTGCAGCGCGAAGTCGAAGTCCTTGCCCTTCAGGAGGGCGATCACGGTCTGGAGGTCGTCGCGGCTCTTGGAGCTGACGCGCAGCTCGTCGCCCTGGACCTGGGCCTTCACGCCCTTCGGGCCCTCATCGCGGATGATCTTCGCCACCTTCTTCGCGTTCTCCTGGGAGATGCCCTCCTGGATCGACGCGAAGATCTTGTACTCCTTGCCGGAGAGCTGCGGCTCGCCCGCGTCCAGCGCCTTCAGCGAGATGCCGCGCTTGATGAGCTTGGACTGGAAGACGTCGAGGACGGCCTTCACCCGGTCCTCGGAGTTCGCCTCCATGAGGATCTTGTCACCGGACCACGAGATCGAGGCCCCCACGCCCTTGAAGTCGTAGCGCTGCGAGATCTCCTTGGCGGCCTGGTTGAGGGCGTTGTCGACCTCCTGCCGCTCGACCTTCGAGACGATGTCGAAACTGGAGTCGGCCATGTCCTGTGGCTCCTTGTATCGGGGTGCGTATCGGGTGCGTGCCGGCGTGCGCGGCGGCGGTCGCCGGGCCCGGTGAGCACCGGGCCGCATCCGCACCAGCCTAGCCACCCCGTGCCCCCCGGGGTGGAGATCAACCAGGTGGCGAAGCACCCCTGTGCATCGGGTATTGTTTACGTCGTTGCCGGGGAACACCGCCGAAAGCGGGTTCGAGACGGCAGCACTACCCGGCGGTGTGCCCGAGCGGCCAAAGGGAGCAGACTGTAAATCTGTCGGCTATGCCTACCCAGGTTCGAATCCTGGCGCCGCCACACGGGAACGAGGCCCCGTGATCTGCGAGAGCAGATCACGGGGCCTTCGTCGTTGGGTCCGGGCCCCGCTGTCGCGCTGCCGTCCCTGACCTCATTAGAATCGAACGTGTGAACGAGGACCGTCCGCTGACGCGTCTCGACATGCTGCGTTTCGCCCGCCGCGTCGTCGAACACCAGGCTGCCCGGCAGCTTGCGCTGATGGACCGGTGGATCGCCGACGAGGAACGCCGGGAGGCCGAGCGGCAGCGCCGCCTCGCCGCCCGGCGGAACGCTCCGGAGTGGGCCGTCGAGCACGGCCTGAACGGCCGCACCGCGGTGTACGTCCACGTCGGCGGCTGCACCGGCGCCGGCGGGCGGGCGAAGGGTGTCGGCCGGGAGCAGGCGGTACGGGCTCTCACCGAGGCAGGTGTCCCCGCGTGCCCGCTCTGCCGGCCGGACACCGCCCTGGGAATTCTCGAATGACCGGCCCGGGTGCGCGCCCGGGCGGTCCGGATGATGCTGGAGCCATGGCCGGGAAACGTCCCATCATCGTGCACCTGCCGTCCCCGACCGGCGGTCGCCGGGTGCGGGTGGACGGCGAGATCCTCGGCCTCGCGCACAACGTGCGGGACCTGGTGGAGTTCCTCCGCCGGGCGGGGCTGGAGATCGAACCGGAGGAGGTGGCCGACTCGCCGCTGATCGACTGGCGCGGAGTGGGGCCCGACCGTTGGGAGGCGGAGACCCGGACCTGACCACCGCACCGCTTCCGCGCGGGCGCCGCCGCACGGACGGCTCGTTCCGGGCACACTGGCGGCATGTCCTCCCGACGCAGAACCTGCCCCGTGTGCCGCCGCGAAATCGCCGTCGTGGCGGGCCGCTTCGCGCGGCACGATCCGCCCGGGGCGCGGGAGAACGGGGAACTCGTCTCCTGTGCCGGGTCGCGGCGGCCGGCGCACATCGGGGCGGCCCAGCCGACGTTGGACGGCTACGTCGTGCCGGACTTCCCCGGGCAGCTGCCGCTGTTCTGAGTCCTGGTGGGCGCCTTCCGGGTCCTGACGGGCCGGCAGCGCGGCGGGCGGGACGCGGGCGCGGGAAGGCCCGACGGCTCGTCAGGGGGCCGTCCGGGCGGGCGTACGGCTGCTTCTCGGTGGTGGGTGTGCGGCGGGTTCGACGGGTCGACGAGCGGTGGTCGGGCTCAGTTCCCGGCCACCGACTTCACCGCGACCGACACCGGCGTCGAGCCGCTGATCAGCTCCAGCGTGAGACCGGCCGTCGCCGGCGTGTCCACCAGTTCCGCGAGGACGGTCGCCACGTCGTCCCGGGGGACCGAACCGCGCCCCGTGTGCGCCTCCAGCCGGACCAGGCCGGTGCCCGCGTCGTCCGTCAGCGAGCCCGGGCGCAGGATCGTCCAGTCCAGCGCCTCCTGCCGGGTGACGTACGCGTCGGCCTCGCCCTTGGCCCGCAGGTACACGTCGAAGACGTCGTCGCCCCGGTGCGCGGGATCCGCGCCCATCGAGGACACCACCAGGAATCGGCGTACACGCGCGCGTACGGCCGCGTCCGCGAACAGCACCGCCGCGCCCCTGTCCACGGTGTCCTTGCGGGCCGCGCCGCTGCCCGGGCCCGCGCCCGCCGCGAAGACCGCCGCGTCCGCGCCCTGCAGATGCGCCGCGACCTCCTCCACCGAGGCGGACTCCAGGTCGAGCAGGACCGGTTCGGCGCCCGCCGCCCGCAGATCGTCGCCCTGTTCCAGGGTGCGGATGATCCCCGCGACCTCGTCCCCGCGCGCGGAGAGCAGCCGCTCCAGCCGCAGCGCGATCTGACCATGACCACCAGCGATGACAATGCGCATGATTCCGACCGTACGCCCGAAGGGCCTCATCCGCCGCACGAGTTACCGGCGGCGCACGGGCGTGCCGGACACCGCCCGCCGGCGCACACCACGGCACCCGCCCGCCCCGCGCGCACACGCCCTGTCAGACCCCCGGCGCGCGCCCCCGCCGAGCCCGCGCCGACCCGAGCCCCCCGCTCGCGGCAGACCCCGCTCCCAGCGCCCCGCTCCCA
>NZ_MUMF01000489.1:0-224 GCF_002155905.1 Streptomyces tricolor
CGTACGCACCGGCCGCGTGGCGTGTTCAATTCCGGTTCCGGACGGCCGTACCGGCGTGGCGAATCGGCCATGCCGGGCGTGTCGCGGCGGGCGGGCGGGAACAATCCCCCATATGACGATGACCACCGCCGAAGCCGACAAGATCCTCTCCACCCGTTTCGCCCCCTGGGTGCTCGATCTCGGGCTGACCGTCGAAGCGGTGGGCGAGGACCGGGCCGTGCTGC
>NZ_MUMF01000489.1:303-5220 GCF_002155905.1 Streptomyces tricolor
GTTCCAGCGGGCGGTGACCGGTGCGGATGTCCTGATCGAAGCGGTCCTGACGAAGCTGGGCCGCCGGACGGCGTTCGCGGACGTCACGTTGAGCGATGCCGCCTCGGGTGCGCTCGCCGCCCGCGCGAGCACGGTCTACGCGCTACTGGGCTGACAGGCTCGGCCCGTCGGCCCGTCGACCGGTCCGACACGCCCAGGCGTCAGATCAGTCGAACACGCTCGGCTACCGGTCGGTAACGCTCAGCTTCGAACACGAAGCGGAATCCTCCCTTCAGGGAATCTGCACATCCCATACCCAGGCGCCTCACCGGCACCCGCGCTTCTGCACATCCGCGCGCCCCCCGGCACGCCTTTGGCGAGGAGTGCCGGATTCGCGTCGCGGCGGGCAAGGCGCCCGCCGCGACGATGCCGTGCGGCATGTGAAGGAGTCGCCGACATGACGTGCGCAGGCCTGCACGGATGAACCCCTCGGCGGGCCAAGTGCCCAGGTGAGAGCCCTGGTTGGATTGGAAGCGCGCCCCGCGTGCGTGCTTTGATCCTTCGCACCGCGGGGGCCCGGCGGGCTCCTCGGAGCCGGTGCCCGGCGCCCGCGGTGGCGGCCGTCCGTCTGTCCCCAGAGGGGGCCGCTCCCCCCTTGTGAAATATCCATACGAAGGGAAGTTCCACCATGAACTCCACCCCCCAGGTTGAGACCGTCGAGATCTCGGACGCCGAGCTGGACAACGTCTCCGGCGGTCTGACCGTGAACACCCTCAACAGCACCCTGGGCACCGTGAACGAGATCGCCCCGGGCGTGTCCGGCCTGGTGAACACGGTCGTCGGCACCGTCGAGGGTGTCACCGGCCTGAACACCGCCCCGGTCAACGGCCTGGTCGCCGGTCTCTGATCGCACCTCGGTGTGACCGAAGTCCCGGAGCCGTCCCTCGGTTCCGGGGCTCTCGGGTGCCCTGAAACACATGCGTCTCTCCCACAGGTGAGGGAAGTTCCGTGCAGTTCCGCCAACAGGCCCTCGCCAAGCTCCAGTCGCCGGAGGAGCTGGACCTCCCGGTGCGGCTGGCCCGCCCGCAGGGCTGGCTCGCGCTCGGCGTCACCGTCGTGGTCATGGCCGCCGCCTCCGTGTGGGCGGTGACCGGCTCGGTCGCCTCCACCGTGAGCGCCCCCGCCATCCTCACCCACGGCCAGGGCAGCTATCTGCTCCAGAGTCCGGTGGCCGGACAGGTGACGGCCGTCCTCGCCCGGCAGGGGCAACGGCTGCCCGCGAACGCGCCCGTCCTCAAAGTGCGTACGGACCACGGCGAATCGGTGGTCCGCACCGTCGCCGCGGGCCGCGTCACCACGCTCGCCGCGACCATCGGCCAGATCATCCGGACCGGCACCGACGTCGCCGCCGTCGAGAAGGTCGCCCACGCCTCCGACCCGCTGTACGCGACCGTGTACGTGCCCGCGGAGAACGCCGCCGCCATCCCGGCGCACGCCTCGGTCGACCTGACCGTGGCCTCCGTACCCACAGAGCGGTACGGGGTGCTGCGCGGCGAGGTGAAGGCGGTGGACCGCACCGCGCAGTCCGCCCAGTCGATCTCCGCGTTCCTCGGCGACAGCCAGCTCGGCGAGCAGTTCACCCGCAAGGGCCGCCCGGTGGCCGTCCTGGTGGAACTCGACAGGTCCGCCTCCACCAGGAGCGGCTACCGCTGGTCCACCGCCGACGGGCCGCCGTTCCGGCTCGACTCCATGACCCTCGCCACCGGCTCCGTCCGGCTCGCCGACCAGCGTCCCGTCGATTGGCTCCTCCCGTGACCACCGCTCAGGAAACCCGCGGCCGCAGACGGGCGGCCCCCGCGAAGCGGCCGGCCCCCACGTCCCGTACCGGCACGGTCCGTACCCCCACCGTGCTCCAGATGGAGGCCGTCGAGTGCGGCGCCGCCTCCCTCGCGATGGTCCTCGGCCACTACGGCCGGCACGTCCCGCTGGAGGAGCTGCGCATCGCCTGCGGCGTCTCCCGCGACGGCTCGCGCGCCTCCAACCTCCTCAAGGCGGCCCGCGGTTACGGCCTGACCGCCAAGGGCATGCAGATGGATCTGGCCGCCCTCGCCGAGGTGCGGGCCCCCGCCATCCTCTTCTGGGAGTTCAACCACTACGTCGTCTACGACGGCATGGGCCGCCGCTTCGGCCGGCGCGGGGTGTACGTCAACGACCCCGCCAAGGGCCGCCGTTTCGTCCCCATGGAGGAGTTCGACGGCAGCTTCACCGGTGTCGTGCTGGTCCTGGAGCCGGGCGAGAACTTCACCCGGGGCGGGCGCCGGCCCGGTGTGCTCGGCGCCATGCCGGCCCGGCTGCGCGGCACCGCGGGCACCCTCCCGGCGGCGGTGCTGGCCAGCCTGCTGCTGGTCGCGGTCGGCGCCGCCGTGCCCGCGCTCAGCCGCACCTACATCGACATGTTCCTCATCGGCGGGCAGACCTCGCTGCTGGGCGTGCTGTTCACCTCGATGGCCGCCTGCGTGCTGCTCACGCTGGTGCTGACCTGGCTCCAGCAGGCCAACCTGCTGCACGGCCGGATCATCTCCTCCACCCTCTCCAGCGCCCGGTTCCTGCGCCATCTGCTGCGGCTGCCGGTGACGTTCTTCGCCCAGCGCTCCCCCGCCGACCTGGTGCAGCGCCTCCAGTCCAACGACCAGGTCGCCGAGACCCTGGCCCGCGACCTCGCGGCGGCCGGCGTGGACGCCGTCGTGGTCGTCCTGTACGCGGTCCTGCTCTACACCTACGACCCCCAGCTGACCTTCGTCGGCATCGCCGTGGCCCTGCTGAACGTGGTGGCCATGCGGCTCGTCGTACGGCTGCGCGCGACCCGGACGGCGAAGCTGCGCGCGGACACCGCCCGGCTCACCAACACCAGCTACACCGGGCTGCAGCTGATCGAGACGCTGAAGGCGACCGGCGGCGAGGACGGCTACTTCCGCAAGTGGGCCGGGCAGCACGCCACCACACTGGAGGAGCAGCAGCGGCTCGGGGTGCCGAGCGCCTGGCTCGGCGTGGTCGCGCCCACGCTCGCCACCTTCAACAGCGCGCTCATCCTGTGGATCGGCGGGCTGCGCGCGGTCGAGGGGCACATCTCGGTCGGTCTGCTGGTCGCGTTCCAGGCGCTGGTCACCCGCTTCACCGCCCCGCTGACCCGGCTCAACGGCGTGGCGGGCCGCATCCAGGACTTCGCCGCCGACGTCGCCCGGCTGAAGGACGTGGAGAACTTCCAGGCCGACCCGCTGTACGCCCGGCCCGGCGGGGCCGACTCGACCCGGCGGCTGCACGGGCACGTCGAGCTGGAGAACATCACCTTCGGCTACAGCCCGCTGGACCAGCCGCTGCTGACCGGTTTCGACCTGACCGTCGGCCCCGGGCAGCAGGTGGCGCTGGTCGGCGGCTCGGGCAGCGGCAAGTCCACGGTGTCCCGGCTCATCTCGGGCCTGTACACGCCGTGGGACGGGGTGATCCGCATCGACGGACGCCGGCTGGAGGACATCCCGCGCGGCGCGCTCGCCGCCTCCGTCTCCTTCGTCGACCAAGACGTGTTCCTCTTCGAGGGCTCGGTCCGCGACAACGTCGCCCTGTGGGACCCGTCGATCCCCGACGAGGCCGTGGTGGAGGCGCTGAAGGACGCGGCACTCTACGACGTGGTCATGCGCCGGCCCGGCGGCATCCACAGCAAGGTCGAGCAGGACGGCCGCAACTTCTCCGGCGGGCAGCGGCAGCGCCTGGAGATCGCGCGGGCGCTGGTGCGCCGGCCGAGCATCCTCGTGCTGGACGAGGTGACCAGCGCGCTGGACGCGGAGACCGAGCTGGTCGTGATGGACAACCTGCGGCGGCGCGGCTGCGCCTGTGTGGTGATCGCGCACCGGCTGAGCACGGTCCGCGACAGCGACGAGATCGTCGTCCTCCAGCACGGCACGGTCGTGGAGCGCGGGCGGCACGAGGAACTGGTGGCGCGCGGCGGCGCGTACGCGGCACTGGTCAGGGAGCGGTGAGATGACGACCGTCGGCGATGAGGACCTCGTGCTCGGGGCGCTGGGGTCCCTGGGCACCCGGCTGGACTGCACCGGCCTGGGGCGCCTGGACCTGGCGGGCCCGCAGGTGCTGTGGCTGGTCGCGGCCGGTGCCCTGGACCTGTTCGCGGTGGACGCCGCGCAGCAGGGCCACTGGCACCACCTGGGCCGGCTGGAGGCGGGGACGCTGCTGCTCGGCCCGGTCGCCGGCCCGCAGCACACCCTGGTGGCCCGCCCGGTCCGGGACTGCGTGGTGCACCGCGTCAACCTGCGGGAGCTGTACCAGCCGGCGCAGACCCAGACCTGGTCGTACGACGAGTACGGCAACCCGCAGTACGTGCCGCCGACGTCGAGCCCGCTGGAGTACGCCCTCGCACTGGGTGTCGGCCGCGGCCTGTCCGTGCTGTTCCAGGCGCCCATGGCCGAGGAGCGGGCCGCCGCTCCGGCGGACGACGACGTGTTCTGGATGCAGGTCCCGCCGGGCAGCGTGCAGTACGGCTCGCTGTACGGCGCGGAGGCCGCCGCCGACCTGCTGATGGACCCCGCGCTGTGGCAGAGCATGGTGGACCAGCAGTACCGGCTGCTGACCGCGCTGGACCGGTGGATCGAGCATCTGGAGCGCACCCACGAGACCCGCACCGCCGCCGGCATCAAGGCCGGTGAGGCGGTCCGCGTCCAGGCCGACCGGACCCTGCTGGCCTCGATCGGCAAACGCTCGGCACGCCGTACGACGGCCGCCGACGCCGACGCCACCTACGCGGCCTGCCGGCTGGTCGCGGAGGCCGCCGGGATCCGGCTGGCCGAGCCGGCGCAGAGCGGCACCGAGAGCGACCGGCTGGACCCGGTGGAACGGGTCGCGCTGGCCTCCCGGGTGCGCACCCCGGCC
>NZ_MUMF01000490.1 GCF_002155905.1 Streptomyces tricolor
GCTGCTCAGGCCCCCGGTCGCGCAGGGCACTCGGCTGCTCAGGCCCTCGGTCGTTCAGGGCACTCCGCTGCTCAGGCCCCCGTTCGCGCAGGGCCCCCGCTGCTCAGGCCCCCGTTCGCGCAGGGCTTCCGCCGCTCAGGCCCAGTCGCGCAGGGCCCCGCCGCTCAGGCCCCCGGTCGCCAAGGGCCCCGCCGCTCAGGCCCCCGTTCGCAAAGGGCCCCCGGCCGGTCAGGGGCCCACGTGTGCCACCGAGTCCCGTACCACCACGTGCGTGCCCAGCAGCAGGTGCGTCGCCGCGTCCCCGGCGGACCGGTCGAGCGCGCTGCGGACGGCCAGCCGGCCCAGCTCCTGGTAGGGGACGTGCACCGTGGTCAGGGCCGGATGCAGGTCGCGGGCGAACGGGATGTCGTCGTACCCGGCCAGCGACACGTCCCCCGGCACGTCCAGACCGGCCTCGTGCAGCGCGGTCAGCGCGCCCGCCGCGACCAGGTCGGTGGCGGCCACCACCGCCGTGAACTCCAGCCGCTGCGCCAGCGCCCGCCGCATCAGCCGGTACCCGCAGTCCCGGGTGAAGTCGCCGTGCAGCAGCAGCTCCGGGTCGGGTTCCAGGCCGCGGGCCCGATGGGCGTCGAGGTAGCCGCGCACGCGGCCCTGGGCCGTGGTGTGGTCGGGCGGGCCGCCGAGGAACAGCACCCGCCGGTGGCCCTGGGTGAGCACATGGGCCACCAGGGCGTGGGCGCCGCCCTCGTTGTCGTACTCGATGGCCGTCACCGGCGCGTCGGGACCGAGCGGCGGGCGCCCGCACAGCACCAGCCGGGAGCCCGCGGAGGCCAGCGAGTCGGCGATCTTGCGCGTGCGCTCCCGGTACTCGGGCGTGTCCGCCGCGCCGCCGACCAGGATCACCGCCGCGGCCCGCTGGGCGCGCATCATCTCGATGAACCCCAGCTCCTGCTTCGGGTTCCCGTCCGTGCTGCACACCAGGCACAGGTGCCCGAGCCGGGCCGCCTCGCGCTCGACGCCCTGCGCCATGTGCGCGAACGACGGCCTCGTGATGTCCTCCAGCACGAACGCCAGCGTCGGCGTACCGCTCCCGGCTATCGCCTTCGCGCGCGCGTCGGCCACGTAGTCCAGTTCGCGCACGGCCCGCAGCACCCGGGCCCGGGTGTCCGCGCTCACCGGGTACTCCCCGCCCAGCACCCGCGACACCGTCGACGCGGACACCCTGGCCCGCAAGGCCACGTCCCGGATGGTGCTGCGCGCGGCACCCCCGCCCTTCCTGGTCATCCCCAGCCCCTTCCCTCCCCCGTGGCACATGCCGTCGGCAACCGCTTCCCCCGCGCCGGGAGGCTAGCGCCCGGGACGGGCGCGGGCCAGTGCGGGGCCGCGGCCGACCCGCACCGGCGCGCGAACGTGCGCCGGCCGCCCGGTGGGAGGATCCGGGCGGCCGGTGGTATCGGTGGACGGACAGGTCACCGCACGGAGACGCTGCCGCCCGGGCGCACGGGCTTGGCCCGGCCGGGTTCGACGACGTCGACGAACGGGCCGCGGCAGTCCGGGCCGGCGTGTACCAGGACGGGTGTGTCCGTGTCGTTGACGACGAAGGACGGCTGCGGAATCCCGAAGCAGCCGCGGGGGTTGTCGTGCTCGACCCCGTTGATCACGAGGATTCCCTCGGCCGCGAGCGCCGGGCCCGGGGCCGCGAGCACGAGCAGTGCGGCGGCGAGGGCGGCGAGGGCCGTGCCGATGCGACGCATGACGATCCTCCTGGGCGAACCGGCCGGGCGATCCCCGGCCCACCACTGACAGTACGGGGGTGGGTACGCACCGTCACCGGCGCTCGGTGTCGCTGTTCGATCAAGGGGCGCCGCGCGGGGGCTCACGCTGTGCCCGCACGCCGATCGGCGCTTCTCCCTGCGGCCTCGATGCGTCGCAGTCCCCCGGGCGGGGGACTGCGATCAATCGGTCAGCGCCCGCGCGATCGACCCGATCGCCTCCGGCCCCACCCGGCAGCATCCGCCGATCAGCCGTGCCCCCGCGTCCCGCCAGGCCTTCACCTGCTCGGCGCCGAACGTGGTCCGCCCCGTCCAGGCCCGGGCCCGCGCGTCCCACCGCTCGCCGCTGTTGGGGTAGACCACCACCGGTTTGCCGGTGACCCGCGCCGCGATCTCCACGGCGGGCTCGACGTCCTGCGGCGCGCAGCAGTTCACGCCGACCGCGATCACCTCGTCCGCGTCGGCGGCGAGGCCGAACGCCTCCTCCAGGGGCTGGCCGGCCCGCGTCCGCCGGCCGTCGACGGTGTACGACAGCCAGGCCGGCACTCCCGCTCCCCGCACCGCGCGCAGCAGCGCGGCGGCCTCGTCGGCGTCCGGGACGGTCTCCAGCGCCAGCACGTCCGGTGCGGCGGCGGCCAGCACCTCGATCCGGGGCCGGTGGAACCGCTCCAGCTCGGCCACGCCCAGTCCGTACCGGCCCCGGTACTCGGAGCCGTCCGCGAGCATGGCGCCGTACGGCCCGACGGAGGCGGCCACCCACAACGGGCGCGAGACCTCCGGCGTGTGGGCCCGCCGTGCCGCCTCCCGGGCCAGTTCCACGCTGAGCGCGAGCAGCCGCGCGGCCTCGTCCCGGCCGATGCCGCGCTTGCCGAAGCCCTCGAAGGTGGCCTGGTAGCTGGCGGTGATCGCCACGCTCGCGCCCGCGCGGAAGTAGGCGAGATGGGCCTCGGTGACCGCCTCGGGCCGCTCGGCGAGCAGCCGCGCCGACCACAGCTCGTCGCTCAGGTCGTGCCCGGCCGACTCCAGCTGGTTGGACATGCCGCCGTCGAGGACGACCGTCCCGGCGGCGAGGGCGTCGGCGAGGCTGGGGGAGGTGTCGCTGGTCATGGCACGACGCTAGTCGAAGCGCCCTGGGGACGGGCCCGGGTGTCCAGCCGGTGAGCACCCCCGCGCCCTGCGCCCGCGGAAACCTTCGGCGGGGTCAGGGCCGAGCGGCGAGGCCGCAAGGAGCCGGCCGGGGCGGACGCCCGGCGTTCCCGTCGGACCCATTGACCCTCACGCGGCCCACCCTTACCTTTTCGGCGTTCGTAATCACAGATGAGGTACGGGATTTCGAACGACCGGCACGTTCCAGGTACCGCTGTCCCCACCGAGAGGCAGTCCGCATGAGCCGCGACCACGACCTGCCCGAAGCCCCCAGCCGCAGACTGATGCTGAAGGGCGCCGCGCTCGCCGCCGGCGCCCT
>NZ_MUMF01000491.1 GCF_002155905.1 Streptomyces tricolor
ACTGCGCGACCAGCCACAACGGTCCCGCAGCCACCCACGGCGCTCCAGTCGAACGGCGCTTCAGTGGGCCGGCGCTCTAAGCGGAGCGCTTGCGCTTACTTGCCCTTGGCGGCTTCCTTGAGCTTGCTGCCCGCGGTGACCTTCACGCTGAAGCCGGCCGGGATGTTGATGGGCTCGCCGGTCTGCGGGTTGCGCGCGGTGCGAGCGGCACGGTGGGTGCGCTCGAAGGTCAGGAAGCCGGGGATGGTGACCTTCTCGTCGCCCTTGGCGACGATCTCGCCGACGGTCTCGGCGAACGCGGCCAGCACGGCGTCGGCGTCCTTGCGGGTCACCTCGGCGCGGTCGGCCAGCGCGGCCACCAGCTCACTGCGGTTCATGTTGTTACTCCCGTGTTTTTCTTGCCGTTGGGGTGTGCCACGCGGCGGAGCCGCCCGAGGCACTGCGATGCCGATGCGCTCGCGCCCAGGGACGCATCCTGCCCCTACCTGCGGCGGGAAAGCCAATCCGGCACCCGTAGGAGTCGTGAGAACACCCTGGGGAGTCACACGAAAAGCGCCCGCTCAGCCGTCACCCTAGAGCGCGCCCGGCATCTGGCGGTTCCACGACGCGCCGGTGCGGGGGGCTGCCGTGGTGATGCTCACAGCCCCCTGCACATTACGACACGCCGTGCTCAGGCCGTCGCGCCGGCCGCCTTGGCGGCCTCCCGGACCGCTCCGGCGACCGCGCCCGCGACCTTGTCGTTGAAGACGCTGGGGATGATGTAGTTCGGGTTCAGCTCGTCCTCGGTCACCACGTCGGCGAGGGCCTTCGCGGCGGCGAGCATCATCTCGGTGTTGACCGTGCGGGACTGGGCGTCCAGCAGGCCGCGGAAGACGCCCGGGAAGACCAGCACGTTGTTGATCTGGTTCGGGAAGTCGGAGCGGCCGGTGGCCACGACGGCGGCCGTCTGCCGGGCGATGGCCGGCTCGACCTCGGGGTCCGGGTTCGCGAGCGCGAACACGATGGCACCCTCGGCCATGGCGGCCACGTCGGTGCCGTCCAGGACGTTCGGGGCGGAGACGCCGATGAAGACGTCGGCGCCGCGCACGGCCTCCTTCAGGGTGCCGGTCAGGCCCTCGGGGTTGGTGTTGTCGGCGATCCAGCGCAGCGGCGAGTCGGCGGGGGCGTTCACCAGGTCCTCGCGGCCGGCGTGGACGACTCCGTGGATGTCGGCGACGACGGCGTTCTTCACGCCGGCCGCCAGCAGCAGCTTGAGGATGGCCGTGCCGGCCGCGCCGGCGCCGGACATGACGACCCGGATGTTCTCGATCGCCTTCTCGGTGACGCGCAGGGCGTTGGTGAGGGCGGCGAGCACGACGATGGCGGTGCCGTGCTGGTCGTCGTGGAAGACGGGGATGTCGAGGGCCTCGCGCAGCCGGGCCTCGATCTCGAAGCAGCGCGGCGCGGAGATGTCCTCCAGGTTGATGCCGGCGAAGCCGGGGGCGATCGCCTTGACGATCTCCACGATGGCGTCGCTGTCCTGGGTGTCCAGGCAGATCGGCCAGGCGTCGATGCCGGCGAAGCGCTTGAAGAGGGCCGCCTTGCCCTCCATGACGGGCAGCGCGGCCTTGGGGCCGATGTTGCCGAGGCCGAGCACGGCGGAGCCGTCCGTCACGACCGCAACGGAGTTGCGCTTGATGGTGAGGCGGCGGGCGTCCTCGGGGTTCTCGGCGATGGCCATGCAGACGCGGGCCACACCGGGCGTGTAGACCATGGAGAGGTCGTCACGGTTGCGGATGGGGTGCTTGGACGCCATCTCGATCTTGCCGCCGAGGTGCATCAGGAACGTACGGTCCGAGACCTTGCCCAGCGTGACGCCCTCGATGCCGCGCAGCTTCTCGACGATCTCCTCGGCGTGGGCCGTGGAGGTGGCCGCGATGGTGACGTCGATACGGAGCTTCTCGTGGCCGGACGCGGTGACGTCGAGGCCGGTCACCGAGCCTCCGGAGGACTCCACGGCGGTGGTGAGCTGCGAGACGGCGGTTCCGCTCGCGGGCACCTCCAGCCGGATCGTCATCGAGTAGGAGACGCTGGGCGCCGTTGCCATGGCCGACTTCCTCTGCTTTCACCGTGTCGCGAGTTGTGCCGTCCGATCGTCGCACCTACCGCGGAGTACGTGGTAGTCGCCCCGGATTGCGGACGTTGTGTTCATGAGCGGTGCGCGGTTTCGGAAAACCACTTCCACCATACGAGAAATGACCATGCAAAGAAAGAGACCCACGTCACTGTCGTGACGTGGGTCCCTGACGTTCATGACACCGACCCGCCATGCTCGCCTCGCGGCAAGTGGTCCCTCTGAGGGACGAAGGTTGGGCCCGGGGGCTTGGATCGGGCCGGTGCCACACCCAGGCTAACAAACGGATCCCGTAAGGCCATTCCCGTACGGGCGGTTCAGTCCCGGAGCAGGTCCGGCACGCCCGCCGCGTCCGGCTCGTCCCGCTCCCCCGACACCACCGTCAGCTGCTGGGTCGCCCGGGTCAGCGCCACGTAGAGCACGCGCAGCCCGGCCGGCGACTCGTCGGCGATCTCCGCGGGCGAGACGACCACCGTCGCGTCGTACTCCAGGCCCTTGGCCTCCAGGCTGCCCAGGGCCACCACCCGGTCGCCGAGCCCGGCCAGCCAGCGCCGGGCCTCCTCGCGCCGGTTCATCGCGACGACCACGCCGACCGTGCCCTCCACCAGGTCCAGCAGCCGCTCGGCCTCGGCGCGCACGGTCCGCTCCAGGGAGTCGCGTACGACGGCGAAGCGCGGCTCGACCCCGGTGGACCGTACGGCCGACGGGGCCTCGGAGCCGGGCATGGCCAGCGCCAGCACCTTCGCGGCCAGCTCGGCGATCTCGGCCGGGTTGCGGTAGTTCACGGTGAGCTGGAAGCGCCGCCGGGGCCGGGTGCCCAGGGCCTCGTCGCGGGCCTCGGCCGCCTCGTCCGGGTCGGACCAGGAGGACTGCGCCGGATCGCCCACGACCGTCCAGGTGGCGTGCCGGCCGCGGCGGCCCACCATGCGCCACTGCATCGGCGTGAGGTCCTGCGCCTCGTCCACGATGACGTGCGCGTACTCGGTGCGCTCCTGCGCGAGGCGCTCGGCCCGCTCCCGCTGCGTCTCCTCGCGCACCGGCATCAGCTCCTCCAGGCCGGTGAGCTGGTCCAGCGGGTCGAGTTCGCGCTTCTTGCGCGGCCGGGCGGGCGCGCCGAGGATCGCCTGGAGCTCGTCCAGCATGGCGATGTCGTGCACGGAGAAGCCCTCGCGCCGGAGCGAGCGGGCGACCTTGCGGACCTCGCCGGGGTTGAGGATCCGCCGGGCCCAGCGGCCCAGCCGCTTCTCGTCGGCCATCGCGGCGAGCACGGCCTTCGGGGTCAGCTCGGGCCACCAGGCGTCGAGGAAGCCGAGGAAGGAGTCCTCGCTCGTGACGTCCTCGTCGAAGGACGAGCGCAGCTCGGCGGCCAGCTCCGGGTCGGTGTGCCGGGCGGCGGCGCCGGACTTCGCCCACAGGGCGTCCAGCAGCAGCTTGCGGGCGCGCGGGCGGAGCAGGTTGACGGGCGCGGTGCCGCCGAGCGCGGTACGGCGGATACGTTCCAGCTCATCGGCCTCCAGTTCGAGGCGGCGCCCGAAGGCGACGACGCGGAGGCGGCTCGGGGCCCCGTCGAAGGGCGCCGGCCGGCCGTCCTCGTCCGCCGTCCCGCGGTGCACCGGGCCCAGCTCCAGGGCGCCCCGGGCGGCCTTGCGCAGCACCTTCAGCATCCGGTACGAGCCCTTGGCGCGGGCCACGGACGGGGAGTCGTACAACGTGGCCTCGGCGCCGTCGACCAGGGAGCCGATCGCGCGGATCGCGACCTGGCCCTCCTCGCCGAGCGAGGGCAGCACGCCCTCGGTGTAGGCGACGAGCAGCGGGGTGGGCGAGACGATGAGGATGCCGCCCGCGTAGCGTCTGCGGTCCTGGTAGAGCAGGTAGGCGGCGCGGTGCAGCGCGACGGCCGTCTTCCCCGTCCCCGGGCCGCCCTCCACATAGGTGATGGAGGCGGCGGGAGCGCGGATCACCAGGTCCTGCTCGGCCTGGATGGACGAGACGATGTCCCGCATGGTGTGGCTGCGGGCCTGGCCGAGGGCGGCCATCAGGGCGCCGTCGCCGATGACGGGCAGCTCACGGCCGTCGAGGAAGGCGGTCAGCTCCGGGCGCATCAGGTCGTCCTCGACCCCGAGCACCCGGCGCCCCTTGGACCGGATGACCCGGCGCCGCACCACCCGGCCCGGCTCCACGGGCGTGGCCCGGTAGAAGGGCGCGGCGGCGGGCGCCCGCCAGTCGATGACCAGCGGGGAGTAGTCCTCGTCGAGGACGCCGATCCGGCCGATGTGCAGGGTCTCGGCGATGTCGGCGGTGTTGTCGTCCCGCACGGCGCCCTCGGCCGGCTCGACCGCCGTGTAGGCCCCGTCGGGCCCCTTCTTCCCGTCCTTGCCCAGCAGCAGGTCGATCCGTCCGAAGAGGAAGTCCTCGAACTCGTTGTTCAGCCGGTTCAGGTGGATGCCGGCCCGGAAGACCTGCGCGTCCCGCTCGGCGAGCGCGCCGGGCGTGCCGACCTGGCCGCGCCGGGCCGCGTCCTGCATCAGGAACTCGGCCTCGTGGATCTTCTCCTCCAGCCGCCGGTACACCCGGTCCAGGTGTTCCTGTTCGACGCTGATCTCTCGGTCACGGACGGAATCGTGTGCGTCGTGTACCGAGCCGACCGCGGACTGCTGAACCTGAGCGGCCACCGGGCCCCCTTCTGACGTGCTGGGCAGCCGTCAACCGTACGCGAAGGGGGGCGGGGGAGGCTACGGGAGATACGCGGAGTGCCCTGCGGGCGGACGGTGCGTGGAACCAGGGGCGCGGGGCCGTATCGATGTGCGGCTCCGCCGCGTGGGCGCGAGCAACCCACCACGCGCCGCACCCGACCACGGCTGGGCACGCCCCCGGAATCGGGCGGGGCCCGGGGGCGCAGCCCCCGGACCGGTCCCCGAGCCCCGCAGGGCGTCACGCGTCGACCTGCACCAGCTTCTTGCCCTCGAACGTCACCACCTCGAAGTGATCGATCTCATGGGGCTGGAAGGCCGCGGCCCCGCCGATGTACAGCGGCTGCTTGGCCCGCTCGGTCCGGGCGTCCGGGACGCCGTACCCCCAGTTCGGCACCGACCACGACGACATGGTCACGCGCTGCCCGTTCTTCGCGACGAGCACCAGGGAGCACTTCAGCGGCCCCTTGACGTTCTTCAGCTCCAGGACGGCCTGCGTGCCCCAGTCCTTCTGCGTCATGCCGACGGTCGCGCTGACGTGGGTCGACGGGTCCGTGGCGGACTTCTTCTCGGACATGGTGCGGAAGGTGGACTGGGCCGGCGTGGCGGTGACCTGCCCGCCGTCGTCCGAGCCGCCGCTGACCGCCACCGCGGCGAGCGGGCCGGCGATGATCAGCGCGGCAGCCGCGGCGATCATGTAGAAGCTCCGCCGGCGCTTCTGGGCGCGCCGTTCGGAGACCTCGTCCACCAGCTTCTCCACCAGCCGCGGGCTGGGCCTGGCGGACAGCGACTCGCCGATCGCGGGTGTGCTGCCGGAGCCCGGCAGGTCCGCGAGCGCGGCCAGCATCGGCTCCATCCCGGCCAGCTCGTCCAGCTGCTGGGCGCACCACTCGCAGCCGGCGAGGTGGGCCTCGAAAGCGGTTGCCTCGGCGTCGTCGAGAATCCCGAGGGCGTAGGCGCCGACGGTCTCGTGCTCGCTCGGCACCGAAGATCCCTGACTGGGGTTCATGGGCCCAGACATACCCGGACCACCCGGTCCGAATCCCTGCACTCCCCCGTACCCGTTGCTCATCACGCCGTCACCCCCCGCTCCTCCAGAGCCAGCTTCATCGACCGCAGGGCGTAGAACACCCGGGAACGGACTGTTCCGCTCGGTATGCCCAGCGTCTCGGCCGCCTCATTGACGGTACGCCCCTTGAAGTACGTCTCGACGAGCACCTCCCGGTGGGCCGGGGTCAGGTCGTCGAGCGCGTCCGACAGCGTCATCAGCCACAGCGCCTTGTCGATCTCGTCCTCCGCGGGGATGACCTCCAGCGGCGACGGATCGACCTCCTGCGGCCGGGCCTGCCGGCTGCGGTGGCCGTCGATGACGATGCGGCGCGCGACCGTCACCAGCCAGGGGCGTACCGAACCGGTCGCCCGATTGAGCTGACCGGCGTTCTTCCAGGCACGGATGAGCGTTTCCTGTACGACGTCCTCGGCGCGCTGCCGGTCGCCGGCGACCAGCCGC
>NZ_MUMF01000492.1 GCF_002155905.1 Streptomyces tricolor
GCGCGGCGGGGCGGACGCGGTGAAGGCGCCGGCCTGGGCGCGCCGGGATTCCGGCCTGCGTACCAGCGCACTCGGGGACCCGGCCGGACCCGCGCCGTCAGCCGGACCCGCCGGTGACCGGCTGCGGCCATCGCCCGCCGCTCCACCGGCAGTGCCCCGGCCGCCGCCTGCGGTACGGCCGGAGGCCTCGGCCTCGGCGGCTTCCTCGGCTGAGCCGGGTCGGCGACCTGGCCGGTCATCCGCCCGGTGCCTGCGCGGGCCTGCGTCCGCCCCGCCAGGTGGCCCGGCCGGATGCGTTCTGGGCCGTTGCGACGCAGTGCGAGGGGTGGGGCGCTCGGGGTTGCCGCCGTGGGCTGGTGTGAGCTGGGCGAGAGTGCTCCGGGGTTCCGGGCCGAGGCTGATGAGGAGTGCAGGACCCCGCTCCCTTCCCCGGTTCACTGTGAGGAGGGAGAGCGCCGCGGGCTCCTTCTCCCGTCCGTCGCGAGCGGGCGAGAACGCCCGGCCCCACTCCGTTTCTGAGGCGCGGAGTGAGCGCGCCGGGCGGTGTCGCCCGGAAGACCCCGCCCATGCCGCCGTCGGCAGCGCCCCGGGTTCCCTGACCAGGGGCCCAGGGCGCTGCTGCGCGCCGGCCTGCTGCCGGACTGCCCGCGCCTCGGCTCACGCGCTGCACCGCGGGCTCGCCGTGGCCGGGGCGCAGCCCGGTCAGCCGCGGACGGCCGGCCTCGGCGGGGAGGCGGGCCCCACGCCGGGTGCGGGGGACGTGACCGGCGCCGACGGCTTGGCGGCGACGGGGGCCGTACCACCGGCAGGTGTCGTGGTGCGGGCCGGGGCGGTGCTGTGGACGGGCACGGGCGGGGTGTTGTCCACCGGTGCTGGTGCTGGTGCTGGTGCCCTTGCCGGTGCCGTACGGCCGGCCCGCGTCGTGCTCCTGACGGAAGCCGTACTTCCCACCGGTGCCGTACCCGTCGGCGCGGCGACTCCCGCCGGAGTCGAAGCCCCCGCCCCTCCGGGCAGCTCCGCCCCGGCCGGAACCGAGGCCCGGGCAACCGCCGGCACACCGGCTCCCGTCGGCACGGACACCCCCACCGCAACAGGCTCGGCAGCCGGCGACGGCGTCGGCGTAACTGTCGGCGTCGGGGCTGGCGCAGGCGTAGCCACCGGCGTCGGCGTCGCCCGCTTCGCCACCCCCCGCCGCCCGCCTTCCGGCCGCCCGTGGGCCGGTGCCGTGGCCGGCAGGGTGAACCACACCACCTTGCCGTTCTCGCCGTCCGGCCGCGCGCCCCAGCTCTCGCTGACCGCGGCCACCATGGCCAGCCCCCGCCCGCAGGTGGCCAGCGGGCCGCAGTCCGCCGTGTCCGGGGCGTCGGCCGGCACCGGCAGACGGGGATCGTGGTCGCGCACCGAGACCGTGAGCCGGTCCGGCAGCAACTCCAGTTCGACGGTGCACGACTTGTCGGGCCTGGCATGCCGGTGGACGTTGCTCAACAGCTCCGTCACACCGAGCGCGGCGCGGTCTATCAACGGGTCCAGATGCCAGTAGCGCAACTGCGCAGATACGATTCTGCGGACCTGGCCGATCCGCGACGGCAGGGCTTGGAGCTCCACCGTGCAGTGCCTGCTTGGATGACTGATCACGGCTGCGACTCCCCGATGTGAGGTCCGGAGGAACCGGAAGAACACGGAGAACAACGGATCCAGCAGGGTGCTTGCGTCCAAACGTCCGCCTGCTGTCGTGGCCGGCGGGCTGGTTCGCAGCGTTATCGCCGGTAAACCCAGAGTGACGTAACACCAGCGTGACGCAGCGGATGCGCTCCCGCAACTCGCCGCGACCGACCGCTGCGCACCGTGCGCGACATGCGCGGCCTGCTCGGCGGACGCACGTGCACACGGTGCGCAGCATGGCGCCCCGCGGACAGCGTGCGCGTTGTGCACAGCACACGCGCCGTGCCCGGCGTACGCGGCTCAGCCGCCGCGTCCCGCCGCCCGGCGCACCGCCTCGATGAACCGCCGTGCCGCCGGCGGCCCGGCCTGCCCCGGCGCGGGGTCGTGGTCGCCCAGCGTCAGCAGGTACAGCGTGCCGTTGACGTCGGCCAGCGCCCGGTCGTCCGGCACGAACCACGGCTTGGACGCGCGCACCGCCTGTACGGGCGCGCTGTCTATCTCGCTGCCGTAGCTGGTCAGCAACTGAAGCCTGCCGTTGCTGATCCGGACCTGCCCGGCCCGGGTGAGTGAACGCAGGCGTTTGCCGATGCGCACGCCTGTGGCACTGAACTCGGGCTCCGCCATGTCTCGCCGCCCCCTTACGGTCTTCCCGTGCTTCTTCGGTCTCCCCATGTTCCGTGTGCGCCCCCGTCACGGGACGGTGGTCCCGTCGCGTGCAGTCTGCCCCGGTACGGCGAGGAGCACCAGTACGCGCGGGGCGCGTGCGACAACCGTCCGGAGCACGTGCGCCCGTGCGCCCCCGGGTGGCTCGCACGCCTGTGCCCCAGGGGGTCTTTGGGGCGCTCAAAGATGCGTTTATGCAGGTGGGAAGCGGTGTGAAAGCTGCCTATGCTCGATCTGCCGGCCCGCATGAGGCGCCGTCGGCGATCAGCGTAAGGAGCCCCGCCGTGAGCACGACCCCTCAGACCCGGACCGGCGCCACCCTGGACGTCGACCGCACGGACGCCGCCTACCGCGCTTGGCTGAAAGAAGCCGTGCGCAAGGTCCAGGCCGACGCCAACCGGTCGGCCGACACCCACCTGCTGCGCTTCCCGCTGCCCGAGCGGTGGGGCATCGACCTCTACCTGAAGGACGAGTCCACCCACCCCACCGGAAGCCTCAAGCACCGGCTCGCCCGGTCCCTGTTCCTCTACGGCCTCTGCAATGGCTGGATCCGCCCGGACCGCCCGGTGATCGAGGCGTCCAGCGGCTCGACGGCGGTCTCCGAGGCCTACTTCGCGAAGCTGATCGGCGTTCCCTTCATCGCGGTCATGCCGCGCACGACGAGTGCCGAGAAGATCCGCCTGATCCAGTTCCACGGCGGACAGTGCCACTTCGTGGACGACTCCCGGAAGATGTACGAGGAGTCAGCCCGCCTCGCGGTGGAGACCGGCGGCCACTACATGGACCAGTTCACCTACGCCGAGCGGGCCACGGACTGGCGCGGCAACAACAACATCGCCGAGTCGATCTTCCGTCAGCTGCGCCTGGAGCGGTTCCCGGAGCCGGCCTGGATCGTCGCCACGGCGGGCACCGGCGGCACCTCCGCGACCCTCGCGCGCTATGTCCACTACATGCAGTACGACACCCGGATCTGTGTCGCCGACCCGGACAACTCCTGTTTCTTCGAGGGCTGGACCACCGGCGACCCGGACGTCACCTGCGACTGCGGCTCCCGGATCGAGGGCATCGGCCGGCCGCGCATGGAGCCCAGCTTCGTGCCCGGCGCGATCGACCGGATGATGAAGGTCCCGGACGCGGCCAGCGTCGCCGCCGTACGGGCCCTGGAGGGGGCCATCGGCCGGAAGGCGGGCGGCTCCACGGGCACCGGGCTGTGGAGCGCGCTGAAGATCGTCTCCGAGATGGTGGCCCAGGGGCGCACGGGCAGCGTCGTCACCCTGCTGTGCGACCCGGGCGACCGCTACCTGGACAAGTACTACTCGGACGGGTGGCTCGCGGAGCAGGGCCTGGACATCGGGCCGTACGCGGCGGCGCTCGACTCGTTCCTGGCCACGGGCGAGTGGCCGAACTGAGACGCCCCGTCCCTCGGCAACCGCCGTACGACGGGCGGGTTGCGGGGCTGTGTGGGTTTGGTGACGTCTCAATTGGGGCCCTGGGCAAGCGGGTTGCGCCTGTGTGACTGATAAGATCATCCCACTTTTCAGTGGGCTGACGGCGTGTCATGAACGCGTCTGGGGGGACAGTCTCAAAGGCACCATCGCGCTGCTCACGCTTCTGGCGCGATGCGACTTGAAGAGAGTCTCATGACGTCTTTGACCCGGGATCCACTGTTGTGGATCTTGCTTGTGGTGCTCGTCGCTGCGGTCGTCGCAGTGCTGCGGGCCCGGAGAACCAACATGGCGCTCCGAAGAACGAGGAAGGACCTGGAAGCAGGGCTGGGGGAGGCCCGCGGCGACATCGGTCAGCTCCACGCGCACATCGCCGCGCTGACCGCACAGCACCAGCGTGACCTCGCGGATGTACGGGCGGACGCCGAGGCGTCGACCAAGGCGGTGCTGAAGTCCGCGATGGGCACGCTCCAGTCGCTCGCCGAGGAGCAGCAGGTCCTCCTGGACAACCTGCTGAAGAAGTACGGCGACACCACGGACGTCCTGGCCGACCTGATGACGGTCGACCACACCGGCAGCCAGTTCAGCCGCCGCGCCAAGGGCATCTCCGTGCTGTGCGGCGGCTGGCTGGGCCGGCGCGAGCGCGCCGCCACCGTCTACGACGTCGCGCGCAGCGCCCAGGGCAGGATCAAGGACTTCGACCGGGTCAGCGTCCACTCGCAGGTCAACGTCTCCCTCGTCGGCAAGGCCGTCGAGCCGGTGGCCGTCGTCCTGGCCGAGCTGCTGGACAACGCGACGAACTACAGCGCGCCCGGAACGCCGGTCGAGGTCAACATCCAGGCCGTGCCCACCGGGCTGTGCTTCATCGTGGACGACGCCGGTCTCGGCATGGACCAGGAGACCAAGGACCGGGCGGCGGCTCTGCTGTCGGTCGACGGTCCCGTCGACATCACCGGTCTCGGCGATCCGCCGCGGTTCGGCTTCGCCGTGTGCGGCATGCTCGCCGCCCGCTACGGCTTCGCCGTCTCCGTCGGTTCCGTGTCCCCCTACGGCGGAGTGCGTGCAGTGATTCGTGTGCCCGAAAGTCTCCTCGCGGCCGACGCGCCCGCCCCCGTGGCCGACGCCCAGGACACCGCGAGCCCGGAGGCGCCCCCGCAGCGCCTGGCACCGGTCCCGGTCGTGGGCCCCTCGCACGTGGTGGGGACGACCTCCGGAGGTCTGCCCAAACGCCGGCGGCGGGGCGGCCCCGTCACGGTCGTCCCGGCCCTCGACGCCGGCCAGGAGGGGACGCCCGAACCGGTCAGCGAGGTGACGGCGTCACGGCTCGGCGCGTTCGCGCGCGGAACTCAGCTCGGGCGCACCACGAACACCACGGAAGGACCTGACAACAAGTGAACATCGACCTGTCCTGGGTGCTGAACGACGTACTCGAGGTACGTGGGGCCCGGCACGCGATCCTCGTCTCGGGCGACGGCCTGCTGCTGCAGCGCTCGGACGACATCGGGCGGGACGACGCCGAGACGAACGCCGCCGCGATGAGTTCGATGCAGTCGCTGAGCCGGGCCGTCGCGGGGTTCGTGGGAGCGGGACACGGAATCTGGAAGCAGACGCTGCTGGAGTACGACGGCGGCTGGATCTTCCTGATCGCGGCCGGCCAGGGCTCGTACCTCGCCGTCTCGGCCGCACTGGACGTCGACATGGAGGCCATGTCGTTCCGCATGCAGAAGACGGTGTCCGCGCTGAGCAAGGCGATGAGCGTGGCACCGCGCTCGGACAACGGCGTGGGCGCATGACAAGCCCCGGCGAGGAAGCCTCCGTCACCAGCGACTTCGTGCGCTCCTACGTCATCACCGGCGGCCGGAGCCTGCCGGCCGCGGACGACCTGGCGCTGCACACCCTGGTCACCCTGGCTCCCGAGCGGACGCCCCCGCTGGGAGCCGGCCCCGAGGTGATGGCGATCTGGCAGCTGTGCGCGGGCGGCTATCTGTCGGTCGCGGAGGTGGCCGGCCACCTGGGACTGCCGGTGGGGGTGGCCCGGCTGCTGCTGACCGACTTATTCGAGCAGGGACACCTGCTGCGCCGCGCCGAGCCGCCCCGGGCTCAGAACGTTGACAGAGCGACCCTGGAAAAGGTTCTGAATGGACTCCAATCCCTCATCGGCTGAGACGGCCCCCGGATCCATATACGTCTCCAGCGCGGTGACCAACGCTGCGAAGATCCTGGTCGTCGGGCACTTCGCCGTGGGCAAGACGACCTTCATCGGCTCGCTGTCGGAGATCACCCCGCTGCGCACCGAGGAGAAGATGACGCAGGCGTCGCTCCACGTGGACGACCTCCGGGGCGTCGCGGACAAGACCACCACCACCGTGGCCCTGGACTTCGGCCGGCTGACGCTCAGCGACGACCTCGTGCTCTACCTGTTCGGCACCCCCGGCCAGCAGCGGTTCATGCAGCTGTGGGAGGACATGGCGCGCGGCGCGCTGGGAGCGCTGCTCCTGGTCGACCCCGCCCGGCTGGAGGAGACCTTCCCCGTCATCGACCTCGTCGAACGGTACGGCCTCGAGTACGCCATCGCCGTCAACAGCTTCGAGCAGGGCACGGTGTACGCGGAGGCGGAGGTGCGCGAGGCCCTCGACCTGCTCCCCGACACCCCCGTCGTCTACTGCGACGCCCGCGACCGGCAGTCCTCCGCCCACGCGCTGATCGCCCTCGTGCGCCACCTGCTCACCCGAGCCGCCTGACACCCCCATCCGCCCGGACCTCCGGCCCTGACACCCCCATTCCCCGGACCATCGGCCCGGAGCCAGCAGAAGGAACCCCATGGACCGCCAGTCAGCCCCCGCCCCCGCCGGCGCCAGATGCCCCATGCACGACGCGGCGTTCGCCGCCGACCCCCACCAGGTCTACGACCGGCTGCGCGCCCACGCTCCGGCCGGGCCGGTGGAACTCGCACCCGGCGTCGACGCCACCCTGGTCGTCGGCCACGAGACGGCCCTGCGCGTGCTGCAGAACTCCACGCTCTTCGCCCGGGACGCCCGACGCTGGAAGGCACTCAACGAAGGACGGATCGGGCTGGACAACCCGGTACTGCCGATGATGGCGTACCGGCCCAACTGCCTGTTCACCGACGGTGCCGTGCACCTGCGGCTGCGCAAGGCCGTCACGGACAGCCTGGCCCGGCTCAACATCACCCGGATCCGCCGTGACGTCGAGCCCCTCGCCGACTACCTCATCGACCAGTTCAGCGAGCGGGGCCGGGCCGACCTCCTCAACGACTACGCCAAGCTGCTGCCGCTGCTGCTGTTCAACAAGCTCTTCGGCTGCCCGGCGGACATCGGCGACACCCTCACCAGCGCCATGTCGGCGATCTTCGACGGCCAGGACGCCCAGCGTGCCAACGAGGAACTCACCGCCTGCCTCATGGAGCTGATCGCCCTCAAGCGCCGCCGGCCCGGCGACGACGTCACCTCCTGGCTGATCCAGCACCCCGCGGGCCTGACCGACGAGGAACTCAAGGACCAGCTGGTCATGCTGATGGGCGCCGGCGTGGAACCCGAGCGCAACCTCATCGGCAACGCCCTGCTCCTGCTGCTGTCGCCCGACACGAGCGGGCGCGACTCCGGCATGCTGATCGAGGAGGCGATCGATCACGTGCTGTGGAACCAGACGCCGATCGCCAACTACGCCACCCACTACCCGGTCCAGGACGTGGACCTCGGGGGAGTGGTCGCGGAGGCGGGCACCCCGGTCGTCATCAGCTTCGCCGCGGCCAACAGCGATCCGGCGCTGGCCGAGGCCCGCCGGATGCACAGCAAGGGCGCCCACCTGGCCTGGGGAGCCGGTCCGCACGCGTGCCCGGCCAAGGACCCGGCGCAGGTCATCGCCGTCACCGCGATCGAGAAGATCCTCAACGCCCTGCCCGACCTGACGCTGGCCGTCCACGAGAAGGAACTGGAATGGCGGCCGGGCCCGTTCCACCGGGCCCTGGTCGCGCTGCCCGTGGCCTTCAGCCCGACCCCGGCCACCCGCATGGCCTCCGCGCTGCAGAACCGTACCGTCGCCGCGGCGGAGCAGCCGCTGCCCACCACTCCGGTCGCCTCAGTGCGTCAGGAACCGGCCAGGAAGAAGGGCTTCTGGAGCAGCTTCCTGGATATCTTCCGGGTCTGATGTGCACCATGTGACGGGAGCAACACTCACAGGCGCATGACGAAGGAGAGGGGAAGGGTAGATTCCGGCGGTAACGGAAGCGCCCAGCCACAAAGGAGCTTTGCGTGACCGCCGTTGGCGTCATACGCGGTACCACCCCCGACCGCCGAGCCGTCATTCCCCTCCTTCGTCGCCTGCGGTCCGCCGAGGGACAGGCCGACCCTCTCCCCGTCTGGGAGGAGCTGCGCGCACTGGGCGATGTGGTGCCCGCCCCCTGGGGCGGGTACTTCGTGACCGGATTCGATGCCTGCAACCAGGTCCTGCGCGGCCGGAACTGGCTCGTACCCGACTTCGACTGGCAGGAGCGCCAGCCGGACACCGGGCGCTGGCAGGAGCCGGCCACGCGGGAGATGACACGGACCCTCTCCCGCCTCAACCGGCCCGCGCACACGGTGCAGCGCCGAGCCCTGGGCAACCTCTTCGACCGCGGCACCCTGGAGACCATGCGGCCCCAGATCGCCGACCACGTCACCCGGCTCCTGGACCGCCTCGACCGCCGGCTGCGCAGCCACGGCGCGGCCGACTTCGTCACCACCGTCGGCGAGCAGCTGCCGATCCACACCGTCGGCCGGTGGCTGGCCATCCCGGCCGAGCACTACCCGCACATCCTGGACTTCACCCACCGCCAGGTGCACGCCCAGGAACTGCTCCCCACCAAGAGCGACCTCGCGATCTCCGCCCAGGCCACCCGGGAGATGCGGGCCTTCTTCACCGGCCTCCTCGCCCATCGGCGCGCCCACCTCGGCAACGATGTCCTCTCGGGCTGGATCCGTCACTGGGACGCCCAGTACCCCGACGACCGCGCGGCGGCCGACCAGACGCTGTACGACCTGACGATGTTCATCACCATCGCCTCCCTGGAGACCACCGCGACCCTGCTCACCAACGCGGTGTGGTTCCTCACCCGGGACCCCGCCCGGGCCGACTTCCTGCGCCGGAACCCCGAGCACATCGACGACGCGATCGACGAGGTGCTGCGCTACGACCCGCCGATCCACCTCAACTCCCGCTTCGCCGCGGACGACACCGTGCTCGCCGGCGTACCCATCGCGAAGGACACCACCGTCCACGTCCTCTACGGCGCCGCCAACCACGACCCGCGCCGCAACCACCAGCCGCACGTCTTCGACATCCGCCGCAAGGGCGGCCACCTCACCTTCGGCGGCGGCGCCCACTACTGCCTCGGCTCGGCCCTGGCCCGGCTGGAGGCCCGGCAGTTGCTCACCCAGCTGCTGGAACGATTCCCCACCCTGCGGCCCACCGCGGGGCCGACCTACGCGCACCGGATGGTCTTCCGGCGCATCACCTCCCTGTACGTGACGGCCTGACCGACTCCCGGCACGCGACGACCTGACCCCCGGAAAGCGACGACATGACCGCCCTTCCCCTCACGGCACTCCCGGCCGGCTCCGGACAGCAGACCCTGCGGACCCATCGGGAGGGCCCCGTCCTCAGGATCGAGCTGAACACCCCCGAGGACGGCAACACCGTGACCGATGCCCTGCTGGACGACCTCCTGGCGGTCCTCCAGGACCAGGATCCGGCGGTCCGGGTGCTCGTGCTCGCCGGGAGCGGTGACGACTTCTGCCTGGGCGGGGACCGCGGCGAATTCGGCCGGCACCTCGCCGACGACCCCACGGGCAGCGGCATCCGCAGGTCCGGGACCAAGGCGCGGCGGGTCTGCGACGCCCTGACCGGGAACCCGGCCGTCACCATCGCCCGCGTCCACGGCAAGGTCATCGGGGCGGGCATGGCCCTGGCGCTGGCCTGTGACCTGCGGGTGGGAGCCGAGGACGCCACCTTCCGGCTGCCCGAACTGGCCCTCGGGCTGCCCACCGCGTGGGGCGGCCTGCTGCCCCGCCTCATCAACGAGGTCGGCGCCGCCCGGGTCCGCGAACTCGTCCTCACCGGCCGGGCCTTCACCGCGGCGGAGGCCCAGTCCCTGTCCATCCTGCAGAAGGTCGTCCCCGCGCAGGAGCTGGACGCGGCCGTCGCCGCCTGGGCCCGGCCCATCGTCCGCCGCCCCCCGGCGGCCCTGCGCGTCACCAAGACCCTGCTGAACTCGCTGTCCGCCGCCTCCCGCCTGGCCGACGTCTCCGCACTGGACGCGGAACTGATGGCAGCGGTCGTCGCCGAGGCGCACCACGCCCGCGGCGGCTACTGATCACGCCCGGGACAGCCGCCGGTCCAGGGACGTCACCGCGTCCCGGAAGGCCCGCTTGAGCCCCGCCCGGGCGAGTACGAGGACGAACCGGAACGGCGCCGTGCCGTCGGCGGCGAAGGTCCACCGCACGCGTGTGCCCGTGCCGTGCGGGGTCAGGCGCCACTCCTCGACCAGGGCACGGGCGCCCGGCGCGTTGGTGGCGTCGACGCGGTAGGCGTACACCTCGGGCGCCTTCGCCACGAGCACCGTCTCCGCGAACCGCGTCCCGCCCCGGAGCCGGATCTCCCGCCCGGCGCCGCCGTCGGTGGCCCGGGCGAGCGTCACCGCGGAGAACCACTGGGGCCAGCCGGACACGTCCTCGGCGAGCGCCTGGAAGACCCGCTCGGGGGGCGCGGCGATGTTCCGCGCGAAGACCAGGCGTACGGGCGCGGCCCCGACGAAGTCGATCTCCACCGGACGCAGACGACGAGCCATGGACGAACCCCCTGGTGACCGTTGCGCAGAGCGACTGACCGGGCACCGTCACCTTAGCTGAGGGGCTCTCAGATGTCTGCGCCGTCCTCGTCCTCGGTCTCGCCCGCGACCACCACCCGCAGGTGCTCGGAGATCTCCGCGCGCGCCTCGGCCGGCAGCCCCGCATCCGTCACGAGGGTGTCCACCTGCTCCAGCGCGGCGAAGGAACTCAGCCCCACCACGCCCCACTTGGTGTGGTCGGCGACCACCACGACCCGGCGCGCCGAGTGCACCAGCCGCCGGTTGGTCTCGGCCTCCGCGAGGTTCGGCGTGGACAGGCCGGCCTCCACCGATATGCCGTGCACACCGAGGAAGAGCAGATCGAAGTGGAGCGCCGCGATCGCCTGGTCGGCCACCGGACCGACCAGCGAGTCCGACGGGGTGCGCACCCCGCCGGTCAGCACCACCGTGGCCGCCCCCTGCCGCTGCCCCGAGGTGCGCTGCGCCGCGTGGAAGACGTCCGCGACCCGCACCGAGTTCGTGACCACGGTCAGGTCGGGCACCTCCAGCAGGTGCTGGGCCAGCGCGTACGTCGTCGTGCCGCCGGACAGGGCGATCGCCGCCCCCGGGCTGACCAGGCGGGCCGCGGCGCGCGCGATGTCCTCCTTGGCGGTCAGCTCCAGTCCCGACTTCGCCTCGAACCCCGGCTCGTGGGTGCTCGCCTCGACCACCGGCACCGCACCGCCGTGCACCTTCTCCAGCATTCCCTGGCGGGCGAGCGCGTCCAGGTCGCGGCGCACGGTCATGTCCGAGACGCCGAGCTTGCGGGTCAGTTCGTTGACCCGTACCCCGCCCCGGCGCCGGACCTCGTCCAGGATCAGGGCGCGGCGCTGCTCCGCGAGGAGGTTCTGATTCTCACTCACGTACGCTCCGGTCCTTTCGCCGCCAACCGTCCGACACGCCCGGCGCACCGGCTCCGACCAGGAGATTCCGTCCGTCCGGCAGTGCGCGGGCGTCCCATCCTTTCATGGGTCGGCCCCGGTTGCGCCACCACCTGCCGGACCGTCCGGCAGGACACGGTTCGGGGAGATTCCGTGACGAGAGGTGTACGCGAGCGCCGGAACGGAGATCCTGGACCGCGCACGACACAGACGTCAGGGCGTCACGGGGGAAGTGCGAGAACAGTGGAACGCGCACAGGACCGCTCCGCAGAGCCGTACGAGGACCGACCGGCCGGGCCGTACGGAGACCGCTCGGCCGGGCCGGTGGATCCT
>NZ_MUMF01000493.1 GCF_002155905.1 Streptomyces tricolor
CGGCGGCCGGGGCCGGTGCGGCGGGCTCCGCGGCGCGGGCCGCCCGGGACTCCACATAGTCGCGGGCGCCCCAGCCGAGGACCGCCTCGGCGAGGGCGAGGCCCAAGCCGTCGCCGAACCGGGCGAGTTGGCCGGCGGTCCGGCCGCAGTGACCGCATCCGGCCAGGTGCTGCCGCAGATCCGGGTCCATGCCGGTGCCGCCGCGCCGGAAGGTCACGTCCAGCAGGCGCAGGTAGCGGCGGCACTCGGCGTCGGGCGCGAGTTCGCGGTGCACCTGGAGGCACTCCTCGCGCAGCCGCTCGCGGGCCCGGCGGAGTTCGACGCGGACGTCCTCCTCGTCCAGGCCCAGCAGCGCGGCGGGCACGGCCAGGGGTTCGGCCTCGACCTCGGTGTGCCACAGCACGGCCCGGGAGGTCTCGGGGAGCCGCTGGAACGCACGGGACAGCAGCCGCCGGCCGGGCGGAGGCAGCAGCCGGGCCGCGGCGCGCCCGCCGGTTCCACCGCCGGGGCGCAGCGCGGGATGGAGGAGTTCCTGGCGGCCGTCGGTGTCCCACTCGGCCGCGATACGGCGGACGGCGACCAGCACCTGGGGCCGCCAGGCGGCGGTCGGGCCGCTCTGCCGCAGGGAGGCCCCGAAGAGCCGGGTGAAGGCGGCCGTGGTGAGCATCCCGGCGGCGCGCGGTCCGTCCGCGCACAGCCGGGCGTAGGCGAAGGCCGCCGCCCAGTGCCGGTCGAGGAGTTCACCGACGGGATGCACCGCGGGCGACGCTCCCGTCCACTTCTTCAGTTCGGCGCTCAGCATTTCGTCCGACGGGCCTGCCTCGGTCACGGCCGAATTCCTCCAGACGTACAACGGGGAATTAGTCCGTACCTATGGGTACGGCGAGGTCATGAGGCAGCTCGAACGTCCACCTGAGGCGGCACTTTCGCACAGCCGAACACGCCCGAACAAGTGATCTCACGATTCTCGGCATGCACCGCGCCGGCTATTTCCATTGACACTTCGTCAACGGCAGCCATTTCCTCCCCTTACCGCCGTCCGCGGGCGCGGTTCAGTGGCCGCTGATCGCGCGCGGTGTGTAGGGCTGCTCCAGTTCCTCGATCTCCTTCTCCGTCAGTTCCAGTCCGACGGCGGCCACGGCGTCCTCGATGTGGTGCGGCTTGGCGGCGCCGACGATGGGGGCCGCCACCGTGTCCTGGTGCAGCAGCCAGGCGAGGGCCACCTGGGCGCGGGGCACGCCCCGGGCCTCCGCGATCCGGGTCACGGCCTCGACGATCGCGCGGTCGCTCTCCAGGTACAGCCGGCCGCCGAAGTCGTCGTTCGCGCTGCGCTCGGTGACGGTCCCCCAGTCGCGGGTGAGCCGCCCGCGGGCGAGCGGGCTCCACGGCAGCACGCCGACACCCTGGTCCGCGCACAGGGGCAGCATCTCCCGCTCCTCCTCCCGGTAGAGCAGGTTGTAGTGGTTCTGCATGGACACGAACTTCGTCCAGCCGTGCCGCTCGGCGGTGTACTGCGCCTTGGAGAACTCCCACGCGTACATCGAACTCGCCCCGATGTAGCGGACCTTGCCCGCCTTGACCAGATCGTGCAACGCCTCCATCGTCTCCTCGACGGGAGTGGCGTGGTCGTAGCGGTGGATCTGGTAGAGGTCGACATAGTCGGTGCCGAGCCGGCGCAGGCTGTGGTCGATCTCGCTCATGATGGCCTTGCGGGACAGCCCCGCCCCGTTGGGGCCCGGCCGCATCCGGCCGTTCACCTTGGTGGCCAGCACGATCTCGTCCCGGCGGGCGAAGTCGCGCAGGGCCTTGCCGACGATCTCCTCGCTGGTGCCGTCGGAGTAGACGTTCGCGGTGTCGAAGAAGTTGATGCCCGCCTCCAGCGCCTGCCGGATCAGCGGACGGGACGCCTCCTCGTCGAGGGTCCACTCGTGGACGCCGCGGTCGGGCAGGCCGTAGGTCATGCAGCCCAGACAGATCCGCGAGACGTCCAGGCCCGTCGAACCGAGCTTCACGTACTGCATCGTTGCTGCTCCTGCCTTCGGGACGATGGTCATGGCAGAGCCTACGACGGTGGCGCGGGACCGACTTGACGCCGCCGGTGTGCGGCCGATTTGATCCTGACACGTACCGCGCCGCCCGGCGTGGGCAGGATGGAGCGGAGTTGTCCCCCTCGGGTGTGCGCCGCGCCACGGGGGCACGCACGGCCCTGGGCGCCCTGGCGGCAGCGCTGATCGTCACAGTGCCGGCCCTGGCCGGATGCGCCTCGGGCGAGCCGGAGCGGGGCGGCGCGCGGCAGCCCGCCGCGCTGCGGCTGCCCCCGCGGCACGCCGGGTTCGACTACCAGATCGGCGGCGCCTATCCCCCGCCCGAGGGCGTGCGGATCGTCAGCCGCGACCGGTCCGACTCCCCCGCGCCGGGCCTGTACAACATCTGCTACGTCAACGCGTTCCAGGCGCAGCCCGCCGAGCGCGCGTCCTGGCCGGCCGACCTGCTGCTGCGCGACGCGCGGGGCGATGCCGTCATCGACGAGGACTGGAACGAGCCGCTGCTCGACATCGGCACCCCGGCCAAGCGCGCACGGGTGGCCGAACGGGTCAACCGGTGGATCGACGACTGCGCGGACAAGGGGTACGACGCCGTGGAGCCCGACAACTACGACAGCTACACCCGCTCGCACCGGCTGCTCACCGCGGCCGACGCCACCGCGTTCATGGCCCTGCTCTCCCGGCACGCGCACGCCCGGCACCTGGCCGTCGCGCAGAAGAACACCGCGGAGCTGGCCGGGCAGCGCGAGCGGGCCGGGCTGGACTTCGCGGTGGCGGAGGAGTGCGGGCAGTACGACGAGTGCGAGGTGTACGCCGAGGCGTTCGACGACCGGGTGGTGGACATCGAGTACACCGACGGCGGCCTGCGCGCGGCCCGCGCCCGCTGGGGCGACCGCCTGAGCATCGTCCGCCGCGACCGGGACGTGTCCAGGCCGGGCAGCGCCGGGTACGTCCGCAAGGTGCGCTAGGGCCGGCGGTACGGCGGCCCCGGGGGGCGCCGTACCGCCGGGGAGGGGTCAGCCGGTGCTGTCCCGCACGGTGATGGCGCTCACCGGGCAGGCGCGGGCCGCGGCCCGGACCATCGCGTCGCCCGCGCCGTCCTCGCGGCCGGGCAGGAGGGTGCTGTAGCCGTCGTCGTCCTGGGTGAAGACGCCCGGGGCGGCCAGCGCGCACTGCCCGGCGCCGATACAGACGTCCTTGTCGATGTCGATGTGCATGAGCAGAGCCTCTTACCAGGTCACAGGGAGTTCCAGCATCCCCTGGATCGTGTCGCCGGGTTTGAACGGAATCTCCTCCGCCGGGACCGCGAGCCGCAGCTCGGGCAGCCGGGTGAACAGGCTGCCCAGGGCGATCTCCAGTTCCGCGCGGGCCAGGTTCTGGCCGAGGCACTGGTGGATGCCGAAGCCGAACGCGATGTGGTGGCGGTCGGGGCGGTGGAAGTCCAGGGTGTCGGGGTCGTCGTACATCGCCGTGTCGCGGTTGATCACCGACGTGGCGAAGAGGACGCCGTCGCCGGCCCGGATGGTGGTGCCGGCGATCTCGATGTCCTCCAGCGCCACCCGCTGGAGCCCTTCCGCGATGGACAGCATCCGCATCAGCTCCTCCACGACGGCGGGCAGCAGCGCCGGGTCGGCGCGCAGCTCGGCCAGCCGGTCGGGATGCTGGAGCAGGGTGTAGGTGCCGAGGGAGATCATGTTGGCGGTGGTCTCGTGGCCGGCGACCAGCAGGATGATGGCGAGCGACACCGCGTCGGCGCGGTCCAGTTCGCCCGTGCGCAGCCGCTGGTGGACCAGCTCGTCGAGGATGCCGTCGCCGGGCTCGGCCTCCTTGGCCTTGGCGTCGATCAGCCCGCCGAGGTACTCCTCCAGCCGGTCGCGGGCGGCCACGGTGTCGGCGCCCGTCGGGCCGCGCAGCAGCCTGCGGGACTGCTCCTCGAAGAACTCGTGGTCGGCGTACGGCACCCCGAGCAGGCCGCAGATCACCATCGACGGCACGGGCAGCGCGAAGGCGGAGACCAGCTCGGCGGGCGGCCCCTGCGCGATCATGGCGTCCAGCAGGTCGTCCACGATCCGCTGGATCCAGGGGCGCAGCGTCGCCGCGCGCTTGACGGTGAACGACGGGATCAGCATCCGCCGCTGGCGGTGGTGCTCGGGGTCGTCCACGCCGAGCAGGGCCACCCGGCGGTCGCGGCCCGCCTCGAACCGGGGCGTGGGCACGGGGAAGCCGGGGCGGCGGCGCTCGGTGGACAGGCGGGAGTCGGCGAGCAGGGCGCGGGCGGTGGCGTGCGCGGTGACCAGCCAGACCTCGCGGCCGTCGTAGAGGGTGACGCGGGACAGGGGTCGCCCGTCGCGCAGGGGGTCGTAACCGGTGGGCGGGTGGTAGGGGCAGGTGCGGTCCTGGGGGAAGGCGACGGGTCGGGCCGGGGCGGCCGGGCTGCTGATGTCCGTCAGTTCCGTCATGGAAAGACCTCGCAGACGAATGAAGTGCGTCGTGCCGATCTTCATTAGATGCCCCAGGCACCTATAGGTCGACGGCAAGTTCAGCCACTTCGGTGACCTTCGTCATCTGGCCGAAGTACCCCGGGTCCGGGGATCTGATTCGGCCACCGTTCCTCACCGTCGGCTCTCGTCCTCGTCCGGGGCGAAGGCACGGGCGACGGCGAGGCTGTCCTCGTACACGTGGTGCCGTACGACCAGGCCGTCCCGCACGGTGAGGTGCAGGGCGAACCGGGCGGTGTAGGCGCGGCCGGTCGGGGCGGCGGTCTGCCGGATGACGCCGCACACGACCGCGTCCGCGCCGTCGGCCAGGATGCGCTCGATCGTGGTGTCCGCCCGCTCCGGGACGTGGTGGGCGGCCAGTTCCCGGTAGTGGGCGGCGGCGTCGGCGCGGGTGGCGCGGTGCCGGATCCACGGGGTGTCGGCGCGGCCGTGCTCCTCCTCCGGCCAGTCCAGGCGCCAGTCGCAGTCGTCGGCGTACAGCTCGGCGATCCGCTCCGGGTCGCCCTCGGCGATCCTGCGGAGCAGTTCCTGCACGACGGAGCGGGTCGCGGCGGTGCGGTCGGCGGACATGAGTCGTTTCCTCCCCCGGTGGGCAGTGATCGGGACGCGGACCACTGTGCCGCGTGCGGCGGGGGCGGCGCGATGACCTCTGAGGTCATGACCGCGTCGGCGAACGCCGCGCGAGGCACGGATGCATCCGGCGGCCACCGGCGTTGACGCCCGTGGCAGACGTTCGTTGGACCGACGAAAGGGAGCGGATCCCATGCCTCTTGAGGGCGAGTACGAGCCCAGCCCGACGCAGTGGGTGCGCGAGCAGGTCGAGCTGTACGAGAGTTCCGGCGGGACGAAGGGGACGACGCTGCGCGACACCGGCTTGCCGGTGATCGTGCTGACCACCCGGGGTGCGAAGAGCGGGAAGATCCGCAAGACACCGCTGATGCGGGTGGAGCACGAGGGCCGGTACGCGGCGGTCGCCTCCGTCGGCGGTGCGCCCAGGCATCCGGTCTGGTACTTCAACGTGAAGTCCGACCCGCACGTCGAGCTGCAGGACGGACCGGTGAAGCGGGACATGCGGGCCCGTGAGGTCACCGGGGCGGAGAAGGCGGAGTGGTGGGAGCGGGCGGTGGCCGCGTTTCCGCCGTACGCCGAGTACCAGGAGAAGACGTCCCGGGAGATCCCGGTCTTCGTGCTGGAGCCGCTCGGCGAGAGCTGATTCAGGCCGGGGACCGCTCCATTTCAGAAAAATCTGTTTCGGAGGCGTGTGAACCGTCTTCCGGGCGGGCACTGGAGCGTCAGGCCCCGCCGCGTTCCCCCGTCGCGGCGGGGCTCTCTCGTGCCTCGCCCGCCGGCCGGTCGGTGACGTCCAGGAAGATCTGGCCGACGTCGGGGAACGTCCGGGCGAGGGACCGCTTGATGCGTACGGCGACCTCCTCGACGCGTTCGCTGTCCAGGCCCGGCATCAGGTCGACGCGGGCGGCGACCAGGGTGGATTCGAGGCCCATCTTCATGGTGAGCACCGCCTCCACGCTGTCGATCTCCGGCTGCGCCCGCAGCAGCGCCCGGATCCTTCCGGTCAGCTCCGGGTCGGCGGCCTCCCCGACCAGCTGGGCGCGGGCGTCGCGGCCGAGCCGGTAGGCGACGTACACCAGCAGCAGGCCGATCGCGAGCGAGGCGGACGCCTCCCAGACGACCTGCCCGGTCGCCATGTGCAGGGCCATCCCGGCCAGGGCGAGGCTCACGCCGAGCACCGCGGTGCCGTCCTCGGCGATCACCGTGCGCAGCGCGGGATCGCGCAGCCCGCCGAGGCCGTCGCCCTGCCGGCGGACCTGGTACAGGGCCCGCAGCAGCGAGGCACCCTCGGCGAGCAGGGCCACGCCCAGCACGATCAGGCCCGCCACATAGCCGCTGAGCTTCTCCTCGGCGCCGCCGCGCAAGGCCTCGAAGCCCTGGAAGAAGGAGAAGCAGCCGCCCATGACGAAGATGCCCACGGCGGCGAGCAGGGACCAGAAGAAGCGCTCCTTGCCGTAGCCGAAGGGGTGCCGGGTGTCGGCGGGGCGGCGGCTGCGGCGCAGGGCGGCCAGCAGGAAGACCTCGTTGAGGCTGTCGGCGACCGAGTGCGCGGCCTCCGACAGCAGCGCTGGCGAGCCCGCGAGGACTCCGCCGACCGCCTTGGCGACGGCGATCACCAGATTGGCGCCGAGGGCCACGAGGACGGTGACCCTGGTGTGCCGGTCGCCCTTAGCACCGGCGGCCTCGGCATCGGCCGTGACCTCGGCGTCGGCACCGGGCTCGGCATCGGCATGGGCCTTGGTGTCCGCACCGGGCTCGGCACCGGCCCGGCCGCCGGCCTCGCGGTGCGGCCGGCCGTCGGCCACGGGAACGGGCATGCCGTCGGCCGCGGGAAAGGACGTGCCGCCGGCCCCGGGACCGGTTGGACCACCGGCCTTCCGGTCCGGCCGGCCGTCACCGTTGTCCGGCCGGCCGTCACCGTCGGAGCCGGGCGGGGCACCGGCCCCGTCGCCCGGCCGACGGTCACCCCTGAGGCCGGGCAGGCCACCCGCCCTGTGGTCCGGCCGGCCGTCCGCCCTGAGGTCGGGCAGGCCGCCTGCCGTGCGGTTGCCGTCGCGGCCGGCCGGCGTGCGTGCCGGCCGGTCCGCGCTGTCCTCGGCCGTCCGTGCGGCCGTCTCCCGTTCCGAGGATGTCCCGCTCACCCTTCGCCGGTTGCCCCGGACCGAACGGATCACACCGTGCCGTCCGCGTGAAACGGGGAACGCGGTGGGCGTCAGGACCCGGTCGGCGAGGAGGAGACATGGGCGGCGACGGCAACCGCGCCTACGGACACCGGAGCTTCAGCCGGTCCCGGAGCCATTTCAGGGACCGGATCACCGCCGACGGCCGGGACGGCTGGCCGGTCGAGGCGGGCCGTTACCGGCTGGTGGTCTCCCGCGCCTGTCCGTGGGCGAGCCGGGCGGTGATCTCGCGTCGGCTGCTGGGGCTGGAGGAGGCGCTGCCGATGGCGGTGGCCGATCCCGTCCAGGACGACCGCAGCTGGCGGTTCACCCTGGACCCGGAGGGCCGGGACCCGGTGCTCGGCATCCGGTTCCTGAGCGAGGCGTACGACAAGCGGGAGACCGGCTATCCGGGCGGGGTGAGCGTGCCCGCGGTCGTGGACGTGCCCAGCGGACGGCTGGTCACCAACGACTACCAGACGCTCACCCTGGACCTGGCCACCGAGTGGACGGCCCTGCACCGCCCCGGCGCGCCGGACCTGTACCCGGCCGCCCGGCGCGAGGAGATCGACCGGGTGATGGCCGAGGTCTACGAAGAGGTGAACAACGGGGTGTACCGGGCGGGGTTCGCCACGCACCAGAAGGAGTACGAGGAGGCGTGCGCGGCCGTGTTCCGGCGGCTGGAACTGCTCGGCGAGCGGCTGTCCGGGCAGCGGTATCTGGTCGGTGACACCCTCACGGAAGCGGACATCCGGCTGTTCACCACGCTGGTCCGGTTCGACGCGGTGTACCACGGCCACTTCAAGTGCAACCGGTGGAAGCTGGCGGAGCATCCGGTGCTCTGGGCGTACGCCCGGGATCTGTTCCAGACGCCGGGCTTCGGCGACACGGTCGACTTCGACCACATCAAGCGGCACTACTACCAGGTGCACACCGGCATCAACCCCACCGGCATCGTGCCGCTCGGCCCGGACCTGGCCGGCTGGCTGAGCCCGCACGGCCGCGCGGAGCTGGGCGGCCGGCCGTTCGGGGACGGTACGCCGCCGGGTCCGGTGCCCCCGGGCGAACGGGTGGCCACGCGAGGACGGCCCGCATGAGGACCGCATGACGAGGAAGTAGTCACACATGGCCAAGACAAAGAAGAAGAAGCTCCCCCTCGCCTACCAACCGGTCGGATTCGTGCTCAGCTGGGCGGGCGGTGCGCTGGCCGGTATGGCCTTCCGCAAGGCGTGGATGGCCATCCGGCACGAGGAGGACGCGCCCGACGCGCTGGACCCGGACCGCAGCTGGGGCGAGATCCTGCTGGCGGCGGCGGTCCAGGGCGCGATCTTCGCCGTGGTGCGCAGCGCCGTGGACCGCACCGGCGCGAAGGCCATCGCCCGGTCGACGGGCGTATGGCCGGTGACCGACAAGAAGGGCCGGGACTGACCCGGCCTCCCCCCTCCCCCCGGACCACGACGGGGCCGGCCGGCGCTCCGGGACCCGCCCGGAGCCGCCGGTCGGCCCCGTCCTGACCACCGGACGCGTGGCCCCTGCCGGCCGCCTCCGCCGCGGTTGGCTCGCGGCACCGGACGTCAGCCCTGTTTCGGAGCCGTCCCGGGCAGGAGGCGCAGGGTGAAGGAGTGGCCCGCGGGGTCGGCGTAGACGCGTTGCTCGTAGGGGCCCGCCGCGTCCTTGGTGTCGACGGGGCGGCCTCCGAGTCCTACGACGCGCCGCTCGGCCTCGTCCAGGTCGTCGACGAGGAAGTCGAGGTGGACCTGGAGGGAGTTCTCGGGGCGCGGCCAGCTGGGCGGGGTGGCGTTGATGTCGCGCCGGAAGGCCAGCCGGACGCCGTCGGCGCCCCGGATCTCGACCAGGTTGGCGGACGCGGCGGTCCGCTCGCCCTCCAGCAACTCCCGGTAGAACTCGGCGAGTTTCTCGGGCTCGGCGCAGTCCAGCACGACCACGCCCGCTTTGACCAGTGTCATGGGTCCTCCCGGGACCGACGAAGTGTCCTCTTCCCAGGCGGATATCCCGGGCCCCCGGATTCAGTCGGCGCGCAGCCACTCCCCGTCGCGCATCAGCTCGCGCCCGCGCAGCTCGTTCTCCTCGCGCCAGGCCTGGATCCGCTGCGGGAGGACCCTGAAGTACAGGTAGGGCGTGGCCAGTCGGCGCGGGTCGAAGCCGGTCTTCCCCGCGAACACCTCCGCGTCCTCCTCGGGCAGGTCCTCGGGCGGCACCGCCCGCACGGTGCCCTCGACCAGCACCACGTCCCGGGTGGGGCCGATACCGAGCCGGGCCTTGCCGGTGGCGACCAGGTTGCGGCCGGTGGGGCTCCCGGCCGCGGTGGCGATCAGCAGCGAGCTGCCGTCCCACACGAACGACAGCGGTACGAGATACGGGGCCGCGCCGTCGGGTCCGGCGGTGGCGACCCACGCGTCGACGTCGTTCTCCAGCCGGTGGAGGGTGTCCTTCTTGCGCTGCTCGGCGCTGCGGGCGGGGGGCGGGGTCATGGCGTACGGCCTCCTCGGTGTGATCGTTGCGATCAGTGTGACCGTGCCCGGCCGGTCCGTGCACGGAGTCGCCCGAGGCGTGTCCGCGCGGCGGTGGGCAGCGGGTCCCGGGCGGCCGGGGGCAGGGCGGTACCCGCGGAGTCCGGGGCGCCGGAGGCGAGGGCCCGGTCCGCGAACGCGCGGCGGATCCGCACCGCCTCCGGATCGGAACCCGGCCCGGCGCAGCACGCCGAGGACGCTCTCCACGGCCCGGATCTCGTGCGCGCGGCCGGTGAGCCGGTGGTGGCCTCCTGGGAGGGACCTCACGACGACACCGTTGACCTGTGGAGCGCCCGGGCGGTTTCCTGTCCGCCTGACCGACCAGGAAAGGCATCATGCACGCTGACCTGCTCTTCACCGGCGGCCCCGTCCTCACCCCCGAGGGCCGTACCGCCACCGCCGTCGCCGTCACCGGGGACCGGATCACCGCCGTCGGGCACGCGGAGGTGCGCGAACTCGCCGGGCCGCGCACGGAGGTGGTGGACCTGGCCGGGCGGCTGCTGCTGCCCGGTTTCCAGGACGCGCACGTCCATCCGGTGCCGGCCGGGCTGGAACTGTCCCGGTGCGATCTGACCGGCCGGACGACGGCCGAGGCGACCGTGGCCGCCGTACGCGCCTACGCCGACGCCCACCCCGAGCGGGAGTGGATCCTGGGCGGCGGCTGGTCGATGGAGGCGTTCGCGGGCGGTACGCCGACGAAGGAGCTGCTGGACGCGGTGGTTCCGGACCGGCCGGTGTACCTGCCCAACCGCGACCACCACGGCGCCTGGGTGAACAGCCGGGCGCTGGAGCTGGCCGGTGTCGGCCGGGACACGCCGGACCCGGCCGACGGGCGGATCGAGCGGGACGCGTCCGGAGAGCCCAGCGGCACCCTCCAGGAGGGCGCCATGCAGCTGGTCGGCCGGCTGGTCCCGCCGGCCCGCCCGGCCGACCGGCTGGCCGCGCTGCTGCGCGCGCAGCGGCACCTGCACGCGCTCGGCATCACCGCCTGGCAGGACGCGCTGGTCGGTGACTTCCTCGGCATGGACGACCCGGCGGAGGCCTACCGCACCGCCGCCGAGGACGGCTCGCTCACCGCCCGGGTGGTGGGTGCCCTGTGGTGGGACCGGGAGCGGGGCGCCGAGCAGATCCCCGACCTCGTGGCGAAGCGGGCCGCGTGGAGCCGGGGCCGGTTCCGGGCGGGCACGGTGAAGCTCATGCTGGACGGCGTCGCCGAGAACCACACGGCGGCGCTGCTGGAGCCGTACCTGGACCGGTGCGGCTGTGCCACGGCCAACCGCGGCACGAGCTTCCTGGATCCGGCCCGACTGCCCGCGTACGTCACCGAGTTGGACGCGCTGGGTTTCCAGTGCCACTTCCACGCGCTGGGCGACCGGGCGGTACGGGACGCGCTGGACGCGATCGAGGCGGCCCGGGAGGCCAACGGCGCGGGAGACACCCGGCCGCACCTGGCGCACCTCCAGGTCGTGCACCCGGACGACGTGCCCCGGTTCGCCCGGCTCGGCGCCACCGCGAACATCCAGCCGCTGTGGGCCGCGCACGAACCGCAGATGGACGAGCTGACGATCCCGTTCCTCGGCCCCGAACGGGCCGCCCGGCAGTACCCGTTCGGGTCGCTGCTGCGCTCCGGGGCGCGGCTCGCGGCGGGCAGCGACTGGCCGGTGAGCAGCCCGGATCCGCTCCAGGGCATCCATGTCGCGGTCAACCGGGTGGAGCCGGGCGGCACCGGGCCGGTGTTCCTGCCGGGCGAACGGCTGCGCCTCGCCGACGCGTTGACGGCGTACACGGCCGGGTCGGCGTACGTGAACCATCTGGACGACACCGGCCGGGTCGCCGTCGGCGCGCTCGCCGACCTGGTGGTCCTGGACCGGGATCCGTTCACCGGGCCGCCGGAGGCGATCGCGGACACGCGGGTGGCGCTCACGTACGTGGGCGGCGAGCGGGTGTACACAACGGGGTGAGCCCGGTGACACCCGCGCCGCGGGTCAGGCGCAGCCTGCTCCCTGAGTGAGCCGCGGCCAGGCCTCCACGCCCGCGGGTGTGCGGACGTAGGCGGTGGTCCTGTCGGCCGTCAGCCACAGCCGCCGGTCGCGGTGGCGGTACCCGGTGTCGCGGGCGTCGGCGGGCATGCGGACCTTCGCGCGGTACGGCGCCCGGAGCAGGCCGTCCCGCTCCAGTACGCCCTCGGGGTCACGGGCGTACGTCCGGTCGCCCAGGGCGAGGAAGCCGGCGGACTGCCAGCCGCAGTGCTCCGGCCCGGTCGAGCTGTGCAGCCGGGTCACCGGGACCCTGCGGCCCGCGCGGTCCGTCCAGATCTCCCAGTCCGTGGTGGCCGTGAAGCTCTCGGGGAGTTCGGCCGGATCGCAGGAGGCGTTGGTCTCCGGCCCCCAGCCGGGCCGGTCCCGCTGGTCCTTGGCCACCACGACCGCCACCTTGGTCCGGCCGTCCACGTCGTAGGAGTACAGCACCCGGTCCCGCTCCGCGCGCTCCACGCGGTAGCCGTGGTCGGGCTGCTCCGGCTGGACCATGTCGAAGTAGCGGGCGAGCCCTTCCTCCGGGGTGGCGCCGCCCTCGGATCTGCCCCAGCCGTCGGGCCCGGAGCCGTCGAAGATCTCCCCGTCGCACTCCAGCGCCCGGCCGGCCGCGCCGGAGGCCAGCCGCACGGCCCTCGGGGTGCTCTCGTCGAGCTGTCTGGTGGGGACGGCGAGCGGACCGCTGTAGGGGGTGGCCGGAGGGGTGCCCTCCACCACCAGGTCCGGCCGGGGGCCGTCGTCGCACCCCGCCACCGCCACCGCCGTCAGGACCGCCACCGCCACGAGTCCTCTGCGCATTCCCGCCCCTGTTCCCCTGTGCTTCCGTCACTGCTGTGCGCCGTGCGGTCCTTCGACGCGGGAACGGGGCGGAACGTTCAGCGGGTCCGCTGGAAGGTTCTGCGGTAGGCCTGCGGGGACACCCCGATCGCCGCGTTGAGGTGCTGGCGCAGCGAGGCGCCGGTGGCGAAGCCGACCTCGGCGGCGATCCGGTCCACCGGCAGGTCGCTGGCCTCCAGCAGATGCCGGGCGCGGGCCACCCGCTGCTGGATGAGCCAGCGGCCGGGGCTGAGGCCGACCTCGTCGTTGAAGCGGCGGGCGAAGGTGCGCAGGCTCATCCGGGCGTGCCCGGCGAGGTCCGCCAGGGTGAGCGGCTCGTCCAGGCGCTCCAGCGCCCAGGCGCGGGTCGCGGCCGTGCTGGCGGCACCGCTCTCGGGGACCGGCTGCTCGATGTACTGGGCCTGGCCGCCGTCCCGGAACGGGGGGACGACACAGCGCCGGGCGACGGCGTTCGCCAGCTCGCTGCCGTGGTCGGTGCGGACGATGTGCAGGCAGATGTCGACGCCGGAGGCCGCCCCGGCCGAGGTGAGGATGCGGCCGTCGGCGACGAAGAGGACGTCCGGGTCGAGGTCCACCCGGGGGTAGCGGCGGCGGAACAGCTCGGCCACCTGCCAGTGGGTGGTGGCCCGGCGGCCGTCGAGCAGTCCGGCCTCGGCGAGCACGAAGGCGGCCGTGCAGATGGAGACGATCCGGGCGTCCGGGCGGATGCGGGCGAGGGCGGCGGCGATCTCGTCGGACAGCTCGGTGGGGATGTGGGAGGTCGCCATGGAGGCGACGACGACCGTGTCGGCCGTCTCCAGGATCTCGGGCCCGTGGGCGACGCCGACGGTGAAGTCGGCGTTGGTGCGCACCGGACGGCCGTCGACCGAGCAGGTGAGCACCTCGTAGTGGCCGTCGGCCGCGCCGAAGATGCGGCTGGGGATGCCCAGCTCGAAGGGATAGACGCCGTCGAGGGCCAGGACGACCACCCGTTCCGGGCGCCGGGTGCGCAGCTCCAGGTCAGACATGGCACGATCTTATCGAAGGTTGGCAATCGTGCCATTTCCCGGCCGCGCGGGCTCCGGCAGGCTGGGGGACCATGAGCGATGTGAACACGATGCGAGCCATCAGCCAGGACGTCCTCGGCGGTCCCGAGGTGCTGAAGGAAGTACGGATGGAGCGGCCGAGGCCGCGGCCGAACGAGGTGCTGGTCCGGGTGCGGGCCGCCGGGGTGAACCCCACCGACTGGAAGCACCGGGCCACCGGCGGCTTCCTGGGCGAGCCCCCGTTCGTCCTCGGCTGGGACGTCTCCGGGGAGGTCGCGGAGACCGGGATCGGCGTGGCCGCGTTCCGGCCCGGCGACGAGGTCTTCGGCATGCTGCCCTACCCCTTCGGCCACGGCTCGCACGCCGAGTACGTCACCGTCCCGGCCCGCGCCCTGGTGCCCAAGCCGGCCTCCCTCGACCATGTGCAGGCGGGCGCGCTGCCGCTGGTGTCCCTCACGGCCTGGCAGGCGCTGACCGAGCACGCGGACGTGCAGCCGGGGCAGCGGGTGCTGATCCACGCGGCGGCCGGCGGGGTGGGCCATGTGGCCGTGCAGATCGCCAAGGCGCGCGGGGCGTACGTGATCGGCACGGCCAGCGCGGGCAAGCACGACTTCCTGCGGGAGATCGGCGTGGACGAGCCGGTCGACTACCGCTCCACGGATGTCACGGAGGCGGTGCGGGACGTCGACGTGGTCCTGGACACGCTCGGCGGCGAGACCTCCGTGCGGTCCCTGCGGGTGCTGCGGCCGGGCGGTGTGGTGGTGTCGATCCTGCCGGTGGGCTCGGACGACTTCTACGAGGAGGCCGAGCGGCTGGGCGTGCGGGCGGTGCGCATGCTGGTCGACGCCGACCGGGCCGGGATGCGGGCGATCGCGGAGCTGGCCGAGTCCGGGCGGCTGACGGCGACGATCGCCGGGACGTTCCCGCTGGCCGAGGCGGCCAAGGCGCACGAGCTGGGCGACACCGGCCGGACCACCGGCAAGCTGGTGCTGCTGGCGGACTGAGCGACCCGCGCGGACGACACGCGTCAAACTCGAAGACATATGTCAATCGAACATGCTCAAATTCCTTCCATCGAGGGTAACTTGGCGATCGGGAAACGACGTCGGGGCACGGGTGGGTGGGAGGTGGTGCCGAGGTGCGACACGAACCCGTACCTCTCACCCGGCAACTGGGCGTGTACGACCACCGCGGGCACACGGTGCTGGAGTTCCGGGGCGAGATCGACATCGCCGCGGCGGCGGAGATCGGCCCGTTCCTCGACCGGGTCACCGGCCGGCCCGGCGCCCGGGTCGTCATCGACCTGCGGCCGGTGGAGTTCTTCGACTGCTCGGGGCTGCGGCTGCTGTACCGGGCGCGCGTGCGGGTGCTGGAACGCGGCGGGCAGCTGCACCTGGTGTGCACCCACCCGCTGACCCTGCGGGTGTTCCGGGTCACCGGTCTGGCCCGGCTGCTGCCCCCGTCGCCGGACCTGGACGCGGCCCTGGCCCGCTCCGAGGCCGCGTCCGGCTCGCTGTGAGGGCCGGCGTGGGGCAGCGCCCCCGCGCCGGCCGCGACGGCGGTACGGAAGCGGAACGCAGACCGGCAGTTCTCCGCGAGCGGGGTGTGCCGGCCGTCCGCGGGCATCCGGTGGGCAGGGAGGAGGACCGTCGCGATGACGACTTCCGTCAGACGCCTGCCGGGCTGGGCCAAGGCCCTGGCTGCGCTCGTACTGGTGCTCGCCGTACTGTTCGCCGGGATCCGGCTGGCCGTACTGCCGGGCATCAAGGACCTGTTCGGCACCGAGACCCATGACCGCTCCGGACCCGCGCTGCTGGAGTCCGTCCGGGACATGAGCCGTTACGAGGCGGCCTCGGGCAGCTTCCAGGTCGTCGTGGACCTGGACAAGGACGCCGAGTTCCTGCCCGACGCCGTCCGCGGCACCCGCACCCTGTACGTCGGCGCGGGCACCGTGGATGCCTACGTCGACCTGGGCCGGCTCGGCGAACGGGACGTGACGGTCGACAGCGACCGCACGTCCGCCACCCTGCGCCTGCCGCACGCGCGCCTCGGCAGGCCGGCCCTGGACCCCGACCGCTCCTACGCCGTGTCCAAGCAGCGCGGGCTGCTGGACCGGCTCGGCGACCTGTTCTCGGACAACCCCAACAGCGAGCAGGCCGTGCAGCGGCTCGCCGTCCGGCACATCGGGGACGCGGCGAGGAGCAGCGGGCTGACCGCCCGGGCCGAGAGCAACACCACGGGCATGCTCCGGGGGCTGCTGCGCTCGCTCGGCTTCGAGGAGGTGCGCATCGTGTACGGCGCATCCGGCTGATCAGGAATCCAGCACTCCCGGCAGGGCCAGCGCCCCGAGGACGGTCGCGCCCATGAGCAGCCAGGCCACGTAGTCGCCGACGTGCCCGGACTGCAGGCGTCGCAGGGGGGCGGCCCAGTCGGGGGCGGCCACCCAGCGGGGGCGGGTGACGGCGAGTCCGGCCAGTGCCACGGCCAGCGCGGTGGAGGCAACCCCCAGCAGCACGCCGTGCGCGGTCCAGTGCACGGAGACGTGCGCGCCGCCGGAGCCGGCCTCGTTGACGGAGCNNCAGGGCGGCGGCCAGCAGCACGGCGGGGACGGTCGTCATGATGTCCGGGATCCGGCGCAGCAGTCCGGGGGTCTCCGGTTCCTCGTCGGAGCCGCTGGTCTCGTACTCGGCGTCCTCCGGACGCGGTCCGAGGCCCAGGAAGACGCGGGCGGTGACCCTCAGGACCGCGCCCGCGGTGATCGCGGAGGCGGCCACGTACACCACGGTGAGCGGGCCGCCGACCGCCTCCTCGGTGACCGCCTTGCCCAGGGCCGTACCGAACGGCGGCAGGCCGGCCAGGGCGAGGGCGCCG
>NZ_MUMF01000494.1 GCF_002155905.1 Streptomyces tricolor
GCCAGCGGGGACACCCTCTCCGGTACGCTCGCCGTCTCCTCTGCCGTCATCATGCTGATCCTGCCGCACCTGGCGGGCCACATGCTGCGCTGGCGCTCGGCGACCGGTTCGCCGCGCAGCGGCTGGCTGCCGGCCCTGTCGCTGCTCGGCGTGTGGGGCGGGCTGACCTGGGTGCTCGGCACGCTGCGCGCCAAGTTCGTGATGCAGAAGGACACTCCGGCGTCCACCGGCGGGGACCTCGCGGGCTTCTCCGGGCTCGACGGCTCGTCCACCGGCACCCCGACCCTGCTGGACCGGCTGGACCTGACGCCCTCGACGGTGACCTGGCTGTTCTGCGCGCTGCTGCTGCTCTCGGGCGGTGTCGGCTTCCTGCTCGGCCTGTTCCGTGAGCACCCGTTCCTCGACGCGTACCGCACGGCGGTCGAACAGCGCGACGATCTCCAGCGGCGGCACGAGCAGACCAAGGCCGACACCGAACGGGCCCGGGCCGCGCAGGAGACGGCCGAGGACCGGCGGCTGAACCGTGAGGAGGCCGCGCGCCGGCGGATCGCCTCCGTCCGCCAGTTGTACGAGGCCGCCGCCGCCAGGTACCTCGACGGAGTACGGGAGGGCGCGAAGGACGTCGCCGTCAGCGAATCGGTGATGCTCCGGTCCAGGGCCCGCCCGCTGCTGCCGGCACCGCGGGACCACTGAGGGCCCGCGGCACACCGGACCGGTACTGCCCCGGCCCCCCGTCAGGGGGCCGGGGCAGTCGCCTGTGCCGGTCCTCAGTCCTGCGGTGCGGGGACGACCGCGCGCAGCGGCGCCAGCAGCCGGTTCACCGTGCGCAGGTCGTCCGCCGACGCCAGCCGCAGGCGCTCCCGCGGGCGCGGGTCGAGGGGCGCGCCCGGGCAGCGGTCCTGGAACAGCTGGAGCGCCGGGCGCGGCCGGCAGCGTTTGGACGTCCACCACAGGCCCTGCACACCGGCACAGCGTTCGCGGATCACCCGCACCCAGTACCGGGTGCCGGCGTACTCCTCGGTGTCGATCAGCCAGTCGTCCTGCCAGACGGCGGCCAGCCCCTCGGCGGTCGTGAGGTCCACCAGGGACAGCTCGGCCGTGGTGCGGACCGCGGACAGGACGTACCGGGACGCCTGCGCCCAGGGGATCAGGCGCACCCCGTCGTCGCCGAACTCGACCGACCGGAGCAAGACCTCGGACAGGGCGGTGACCGGGTCGAGGGCGGCGTAGAGGTAGGGGTAGGGGTCCTTCTCGGTGGGGTCGAAGCGGCTGCCCTTGAAGAATTCGTGGGCGACGTTCGGGTTGAACTCGCCGGCCCCGAACCGCTCCTCGTGGCACCGCCACAGCACGGTCCCCGCCGGCAGGGAGTGGCACACCGGGTCCATCGGGACGCCCTCGGGCGGGATCTGACGTGGCATCAGAGCACCCCCACGAGTTCGGCGGCAGCGCGTTCGAGTGCCTCGTCGGGCAGGACGCCGAGCAGTTCCGCGGGGACGCCGCCCAGCCACCGGTTGCCGCCCAGCCACCAGTCGGCGGCGCCCCAGGGGTCGCGGTCGGCGCGGAGCAGGACGTTGATCCGGCGGACGACGGGCAGCGGCTCGGCCGTGCCGGGCCGGAACTGGAAGCGGGGGTAGCGGATGCCGCGGTCCGGGTCCCGAAGCCGGATCAGCCCGGCGTCGGGACGCGGGCCGCCGGGCCGGCCGGTCC
>NZ_MUMF01000495.1 GCF_002155905.1 Streptomyces tricolor
CCCCCGCGCCCGTCTGGGCTCGCCGCGCCGCCCACGCCATCGCTCTGTGCGCCGTCCCGTCCGGCCTGTGGCGCATCGCCATGGCGTCCGGTGTCCATGTGGGCTACAGCGACCAGGTGCTGCGCGACGTCTTCGACATTCCGGGCTGGGGCATCGCCTACGTCGTCGGTCTCACCGTCCTCGCCGAACTGGCCGCTCTGTTCCCACTGCTGCTGGTCAGCGACCGGTGGCGGCCCCTGCGTCCCAGGATCCTCGCCCCGCTGGCCTGGACCGCCTCGGGCGTCCTGGTCGTGGTGGCCCTGTGGCAGCTCGTGGTCGCTTTCACCGTCGAGAGCCAGACGTACATGTCGAGCGGTACGGCACAGACCGTCTGGGGCTTCGCTTTCGCCCCGCTGTTCGCCATCCCGGCCCTGATGACCGCGGTGACCTGGTCGTACACAAAGCGGCACCGGGCACGGGGACGGGCATGACCCCTGCGACAGTCCCCGGCGATCAGCACATCGTCCGGCGTCGGAGCACGCGCCGGAGTCGGCTCGCCTCGTCGGCCTCGTCCGGGCACCGAGATGCCCGGCGACCTACCCGGAACCGACCGCCGGCGCGCCCTGTGCTCGTCCCTTCGGGGCTCCGCTGTCCGTCTGTGCGTGCTGTGGAGCCGTGGGCTCGCGCAGTTGCAGTCTGCGGGTGTGGAGATCTTCTGGCAGCTGAGTGATGCGCCGTTCGAGGGCTTGGATGCACACCACGGCAACGCCAAAGGCGTCGACCACGTCGATGCGCCTGTCCGAGCTGCCCAGGTGGAAGGCGGCGTGCCAGTCCTGCGCCATGGGGTCGAGATGACGGACACCTTCCGGTTCCCATGTGCAGCGCCACGTGCTCACCGGCAGCCTGGCCACCGCATCCAGCACAGGCGGGGGGTGGGGACGGACGCTGGAGGCTCTGGCGGTAGGCGGCACGCGCCACGGCTACGGTCCGGCGAAGACGCGTCAGCACGAGCACCACTGCACAGCGGTCACGCAGGTCTTCGCCGCCCGGTCCGACGTGAAGCCCTTTTGAGCAAAGCCGACCTGGCCGACGCCTTGACTGCCGCAGTCGTTCTGGGGTGCGGTAACCGGAATCTGGCCGACGCTGCCGGACACGACATCCGCGGCAGCGGCTGCCAGGCCCGTGGCGGGGTGCTTCGACGTGTGGTTGGTGCAGGCATTGCCGAACGTGGGGTTCAGGGCGCCGAGGTAATTGTCAGCGTGCGCCGTTCCGGCGGCAGCGGCCAAGCCGGCCAGTGCGGCCGTGCCTGCTGCGGACAGGCGCAGGACCAAAGGGCTTGGCGGAAGCCTCGGTGGCGTCCGGCACCGTCATGCGCGGTCGGGCGGTCCCGCTCGCTGCGGACTGTCAGTGCCACGCCGTAGGCTGCCGGGCATGGGCCATTCCTGGACGCGACCGCACGAGCACCTCGGCACGCCACCCGGCCCGCGCACTTCGGCATGGTCAAGGGGGCGGAAGCGGTGCGCGTGACGGCGACCGGCCGGACGGCCCCGGTCCCGATCGTCACCGACCACGGCGGCTTCCGGTATTTTCCCGATCATGCCCTTCGACCTCGCCGTATCCAGCCCGTGGCCGCGACGGTGACCCCCGTCGGCGCCGACGACCACCCGCAAGCACCCGTATCCCGCGACCCGCGGCCAGCCAGTAGAAAGCAGACTGCATAGTGTTCCAGGAAACCCCCATCTTCAGCCGCCTCGTCGCCGAGCGCGGCGACATCCCCGCCCAGGTACGCGGCGAAGCCGACCGCATACACCGTGACCTGGCACGGGTGATGCCCTGGATATCCGCTTCCGGCCTGCCCGCCGGGCCGGTGCAGGACAGGACGAGATGGTGACGGCGCGGACGTTCCGTCAGCTCTGCCGCGTGCCTGCCGCAACGGCCTGATGGGGCAAGGGCATCCGCCAGGGCGAAGGCGAAGCAGAACCGCACCGCGCCCTCTGCGGACGGCCCCGCCGTGGGCTGAGGAGGCTCAGCCCGCGGTGAGCTGGAAGTAGGCGGTCTCCCTGTAGCCGGCGTCGGGCACGGCCACCTCGACGGTGACCGGGATGCCGGCCCGAGTGGGCTTGATGCGGACGGGTACCGTGCGCTTCTCGCCCTCGGCGAGCGGCGGCAGAAGCGCGGCGGCCGATGCCTCTTCGTTCAGCCAGTCCAGGTCGTAGTCGCTGACGTAGTCGTCGTGGCTCTTGCCGGGACGTACGACGAGTGCTGCCTGACCGATGTCCGAGACGCTGTCTTCGCGCGACCGGCCACCCGGTCGTACGGCGGAGTCGGTGCCGTTCTCGTAGGTCACGGAGAAGGCGTAGGCTCCGCCGGCCTCGGCGCGCGGTGGACTGACGGTGATCTTCAGGCCGTCTTCGAACTGGGCCGTGGCGCCGGGACCGAGAGGGTCGGACACATGGCCCGACGGTCCCGCCTGCTCCATCTGCCCGTACCCGTCGATGCCTTTCTCCAGGTTCTCCAGTGCGTAGGCCCCGTACGCCACCAGCGCCAGGAGAATGATCGCTGCGATCGCGCAGCCGCCGACCCACCGTGTGCCCGGTGCGGCCTCGGTGGTGGTGGGAGCCGGGTTCGTGTCCATGCTGGGCACGATAGAAGTCGAACCGCGCGTCGATCACGAGTAGCGATACTCAGGGACAGCTAGGTATCTGCCCGGACGCCGACCGCGTTCGAGAGCCTCCTCGCCGGCAGGGAGGCCATGGTCCTGGCCGGCCGAGGACCCACGAGAAGGGGTGCCGGTATCCGTGTCACACCGGCACCCCCGTTTCGCGTCCGAGGTCAGCCGGGCCGAGTGCCGGTCATACGGCATGTGGCGGCGGCGCCGGCTCGGTCGACGGGGGCCCTGACCCCCGCGAGAACGCCCCCTGCGGGGTGGCGGCGAACAGCGCCTCCCTCCAGGCCCGTTCCTCGTCGCTCACCTCTTCGTCCGCCGGCACGCCAGCCACACCAGGGCAGTCGTACCGGCCGCCGCCGCCAGCAGCAGGTTGCGGTTGTCCCGTGCCAGCTGCGCTCCTTGGGCCGTCTTCTGCCGCACCGGCTCGGGCGCCTTCTCCTGCCACGTCTGGGCGGTTCGGGCCGCCTTCGCCACGGCCTGCTCGGCTTTGTCCTTGAGCGGGTCGGGCAGCCTGTCCTGCGCCTGCTGGGCCAGGTCGGCCGCCTTCGTCCTCAGTTCCCCGGCCTTGAGCGCGGCCTGCTCCTTCAGCTCACCGGCCTTGGCGGCGGTCTGCTCCTTCAGCTCACCGGCCTTTGCGGCGGTCTGTTCCTTGACCTCGGCGGCCTTCTCCCGTGCGCGCGCCTTGACGTCGGTCTTGGCCGCCAACGCCTCGACGGTCTGCCCGAGTTCTTCGCGGGTCTGCTCGACCTGTTCCCGCAACTCGTCGGGGGTGGAGGCGGTGGGCTCGTCGTGGGGCGGCTGGGTCATCGGTGTGCACTCTCCTTGATCTCGGCCACGTCGGCCTTCACGCTCTCGACCGTCTGCTCGGGCGTGGGCGGCGCGGCCTGGTCGACCTGCTTCTTTCCACGTATGGCCAGCACCGCGGCGATCACACCCAGCACTGCTGTGACGATCAGCGCCGCCGCCCACACCGGCAGCGGCACCGCCAGCGCGGCGATCCCGGTGGCCACCAGCGCCTGCAGCGTCAGGAAGCCGACCACCCCGGCGCCGCCGAACAGCCCGCCACCCTTGCCGTAGCGCTTGCCCTTCTCCCTCATCTCCGCCTGCGCCAGCCTCAGTTCGCCGCGCACCAGCTCCGTCAGCTGCTGCGACGCCCGCTGCACCAGCTCGCTCACCGGCTCGTCGGTGGCGTGAGCCCTCCTGCGGTCGGGGCCGGCAGAGGGGGGTTGCATGGTCGACACGACGATCACCTCCCGTCTTCTGTATCTGTTTCATGACGACGGGCTCGTGCGAGCCCGCCCCTGTGGTGAGGACGCGAGTACCCCGAACGGAGCAGACCAGGACAAGGCTTGCGGATGACGAGGACCCGCACGGTGCGTACGGGGTTGTCCCGGCGGACAACCGCTACAGCCAGTGGCGCAGGATCAGGTGCGGGGCACGGCGGGTGAACGAGGCGCTGGCCAGGCCGATGGCCGCGCCGGCGGCGACGTCGCTGGGGTAGTGGGCGCCGCTTTGCACGCGTTCGACGGCCACCAAGGCGGTGGGCACCGCGCACAGGGCACCGGCCAACGGCCACGCCGGGGCCACTGCGGCGGTGAAGGCGACCGCGGCGGCGGTGTGCCCGGAGGGGAAGTACGAAGAGCTGGGTCTGTCCTCGGTCTCGTCGTGCGGGAACCACTGTTTCGGGGGCCGGGGACGGTCGGCCAGCTGCTTGCACACGCCGTTCGAGACCAGCTGCGCCAGGGCCACGGCGGCCAGACCCGCGGCGGCGGCCCTGCGGCCGCGCCGGCCGCCCAGCCAGGCCATCACCACGGCCGCGCCGCACCACAGCTTCGTTCCCTCCGCTGTCTCTTCCACCGCTGACAGCGTCCGGTGAAGGCCGGGTGAGGCGCTGGTGGCGAGCCGCTTGGTCAGATGCCGGTCGGTCTCACGAATTGCTGCCAGCACGCTCATGGCCTGCGGGTATCCCACCGATCACCGGCCATGCCCGGCGCCGGCGCGGCTTTCTGAGTGGTCAGGTCGCGTCCGGGCGGCCGACACCACGCCCGCGCCCCGTCCGCCCGGCGGAGCCGCTCGCACAGCCGCCGCTCCCACTCCTCACCGGCGGCGATCCAGCCCCCACCGCCGGGCGCGCCCAAGCCGCAGCGTCGCCTGAGATGAGGACGAGGGGCCGGAGCAGAGCGCCGTGCGCCCCACGGGTCAGTTGAGCATCAGAGCGGCGTCCCAGCCGGTCGCCGGGGACCGGCCCGTGGCGAAGGTGTGGAGGGCGAGCGCCACGCCCGCCGCGCCCTGGAGGAACCCGGGGCGGTCGGCCACGAACGGACTGATGCTCCTGTCCTGGTAGCCGAACGGATGCGCCGGATGAAACCCCCGAGGACCCGGCCGGCCAGTCGCTCGGCACCCGACCTCAGCTCCGCGTCCCCGCTGTCGGCGGCCATGCACTGCACCGTGTGCAGTGTCCCGGCCCAGCCGTGGCACACGAGAAGTCGGAGACCAGGGGGGGGCGTTCCTCCAGACTGCGCGGCCGCTCTCACCCGTCGCCCAGCAGTCGCCGGCGTGCACCACGTCGATGTCGGTGCGGCGAGCGAGACTCACTGCGGCCCCCTTGTGAGCAGCGGACCGCCGCATGACGCGATCACGGCGTGATCACGACTGCCTCTGCGCCCCTGGAACCGCCGATACTTCCGGTGTCCGACGCGTTCACAGGCCGGCCCAGCTCCCTTGCACAGTTGTGCCGACCCCTTGAACGCGCTGGAGACGTACGTTCCGAGCGGCTGTCGGGAAGCCGCCCGGCACGGTGCCCACAGCGGAAGAGGATCGGCGCAGGTATGGAGTTCGGCACGGGCGGAGAGTGCGGCACCGGTCTGGAGTTCACGCTGCTCGGCGACGTACAGGCCGTCGCGGACGGCAGGCCGCTGCCCCTGGGACCCGCACGGCAGCGGAGCGTCCTGGTCGCGCTCCTGATCGACGCGGGGCACGTCGTCACGGTGGACACCCTCATGGAACGGGTATGGGGTGACGGCCCTCCCCAACGCGCCCGGGGGACCCTGCACGCCTATCTCTCCCGGCTCAGGAACGCCTTCGGCCCCGGACGGCAGTTGCTCGCCCGCCGCCCGGGCGGCTACGCCCTCCTGGCGGACCCGCTCACCGTCGACCTGAACCGCTTCCGCGCCCACACCGCCGCAGCCCGCAGAACAGGGGACGACCGGGCCAGGGAGGCGTTGTTCGGACGGGCGCTGAGCCTGTGGCGGGGCGAGGCGTGCGCGGGCCTGGAGACGGCGTGGATCAGCGGACTGCGCGAAGTCCTGCACCAGGAGAGGTTCCTGGCCCGGCTCGACCACGCCGACGTCCGGCTGCGCCTGGGCGACCACACACGGCTGGTGTCCGAGTTGTCCGCTCTGGCGGACCGGTACCCGCTGGACGAGCGTCTGGCCGGGCAGCTGATGCTCGCCCTGTACAGGTCGGGGCGCTCGGCGGACGCCCTGCAGCACTTCCACGTCATACGGGCCAGACTGGCCGAAGAACTGGGCTGCGACCCCGGTCCCGCACTGCGCACCCTCCACCGACGACTGCTGACGAACGACCCGGCCCTGACGGCACCAGCCACGGAGCCCCCGGCCGCCGAGGCGCCCCCGGCCGTTGCGTCCCCGCCGAGTGCGCCTTCCGCACGGGGCCGGCTGGTCGGCCGCTCGGCCGAACTGCGCACACTCACCGGCCTGCTGGACGACTTCGTCACCCAGGACGGTGCGAGGGACGCGGCCCCGCTCGGATTCGACATCCTGGGGGAGCCCGGCATGGGCAAGACCCGGCTGCTGGACGAGGTGGTGCGGGCGGCGCGCGATCGAGGGCTGACGGTCCTCCACAGCACGGGCGCGCCCAGCGATCCTCACCCCTACGGCGTCATCGTGGAGGCCCTCGCCGACGCCGTCACCGCCGGCGAGCGCCGATTGCGGGCCGCGCTGCCCACCGCGACCGTCCGGGTGCTGGGCACGCTCTTCCCCGTACTGGCCGACGGCCCCGCCACCGTGCCCGGCCCGGCCACCACCGAACGGCACTGGCTGCACCGGTCCCTCGCCTCCCTGCTCGAAACGCTGGCCATGTCCGACAGGACGGTCCTCGTCATCGACGACCTCCACGCGGCGGACGAGGCCACCAGCGAACTCATCGCGTACCTGCTGCGCCGTCCGGTGCGCGCCCGGCTGCTCCTGGCCCTCGCACACCGGCCGCGGCAGATCACACCACGCCTCGAACAAGCCCTCGCGCGCAGCGCGGCCGAAGGCCGACTGGTGCGCAGCGAACTGGCACCGCTGTCACGGGCGGACGCCCAGCACCTGTGCCCGAGCGTGCGCGGCCGGCGTCGGCTTGCGTGGATGTACGAGGTCAGTGGAGGCAACCCGCTCTACCTGGAATGCCTCGCGCGCCTGCCCCCGCACACGGCCGTCGGTACGGGCGACCGCCCCGCGGGGCCGGCCGACCCGCACGGTCACACGGACGGACTGCCGGGCGCGGTCCGCGCGGACGTCCTCGCGGAGCTCAGCGGCCTGCCCGCGGCGACGGTGACCGTGGCGCGTGCCGCCGCTGTGCTCGGGGACCCGTTCGACGCGGCCGGTGCGGCGGCCGTCGCCGGGACCGCCTTCGACGAGACTCTCACGGCACTCGACGCGCTGGCCGCACGTGACCTCGTACGCGCCACGGGCGACGCCCAGCGCTTCCGTTTCCGCCACCCGCTGGTGCGCACGGCCGTCTACGAAGGAGCGGACGCCGGCTGGCTGATCGGCGCCCACATCCGGGCGGAGGAGGCGCTGCGCCTCGCCGGTGCGCCGCCGAGCGCGCGCGCCGTGCACGTGCTGTGCTCCGCCCGTGCCGGCGACGACGCGGCGGCCGCGCTGCTGGCCCGTGCGGCCCGCGACGTCCTGTCCACCTCGCCGTCCACCTCGGCGAGGTGGACGGAGCAGGCGCTCCGGTTGCTCCCACCAAAGGTGCCGCGTCCCGATCTCTGGGCGCAGCGGACCGATGCCCTGCACCGGGCGGGGCACCTGCGGGAAAGCCGCGAGTTCCTCCGTACGGTCATGCCTCGTCTGCCCGCCGGCGCCGCGGAGCAGCACGCACGTCTGGTGGTCTCGCTCGCCACCACGGAGTGGCTGCTCGGCGAGTACGACGGGGCGATCGGCCTCCTGCTGGAGGAGCTGTCCGGTGCCGTCACCCACTCACCCGGCACCACCGCCGATCTCCAGGCGGCGGTCGCTTCCGTGGCCGTACGCACAGCGGACTTCGACACCGCCGTGCGGTGGGCACGACGCTCACTGCGATCCGCCACGTGCGCCGGCAGCGCGCCGCAGCGCAACGCGGCCCTGGGGCTGCTCGCGCTCGCCCGGACGTCAGCCGGTGACTACACCGCTGCCCGGGCCGACCTGGAGCGTGCGTCAGCCGCCCTGGAACAGCTCGCGGACGAAGAGCTCCAGGACCACCTCGGCACGTGTGTCACCGTCGGGTGGTCCCAGATGCTCTGGGGCCACCATCATGCGGCGCTGCGCACGCTCGACAGAGCGCTGCGGATGTCGTACCGCACCGGCCACCACGTCCTGCTGTGCGACTTGTTCGCCGCTGCCGCCTACGCGTACCTGTTCCTGGGCCGCCTCGACGAAGCCGACGCCCACGCGGAGGACGCCCTGGAGGCGGCCTCGTTCACCGGGAGCGACGAGCCGTCGTCGCTCGCCGGCGCGGTCAAGGCCGCCGTACGGCTCTGGCGGGGACAGGTCGAGGAGGCGCGGCGGATCTGCACGTCGATGGTGCCCTCGCAGGGCTCGGACCGCGGGCCGTCGACAGCCCGCGCCGTCGCTCTGGGGGTCCTCGGGCAGACGATGCTGCTCACCGGCGACCCCGACGGATGCGCGGCCCTCACCCTGCGCGCGGGCGGCGGCGTGGACCTGGGGCGTTTCGAGGCCCCGATGCGTCCGCTGTGGTATTCGGTGCTCACCGGTGCCGCGCTGGCGCGGGACGATCCCGGCCAGGCCGCCGAGTGGTCGCGCCGGGCCGCGGAGTCCGCCGATCCGGACGGCCCGCGCCCCCAGCACGGCTTCGTCGCCCTCACCCGGGCCGAGAACCTCCTCGCCCGGCGCGACGGCGCTCCGGCGGCGCGCCTGGCCCATGAGGCGGCGGAGCTGTTCGACGCGAACGCCATGTCCGTGTACGCCGCGTCCGCGAGGCTCACGGCGGGCCGCGCCTGGTTCGTGGACGCCCGTCCCGACCTCGCCCGCGAGCAACTCCTCCGGGCCCGTCGGCAGGCGCAGGAGTGCGGGGCGCACGCACTGGGGCAGGCGGCCGAGTCGCTCCTCGCGGACCCGGGCGCGTGAGCCGGCGGGCAGAGCACGGCGGAGGCCCCCGCAGGACGGGGTCACTTGGCGGAGCCGGGCCGGCCAGTGCGTTGCGGAACAAGGTGCGCAACGACGGCCTGCCTTGCTCCGCATCGCACGTCTCGCCAGACTCGGCCTGACGGTCGGCACCGCAGCCGCACTGGCCATCGGCCTGACCTCCACCGCGCAGGCCGCCCAGGGGAAGGATCCGGTACTTCAGCGCCTCCGGACAGGAATTCGAGATCGTCAACCCGCCGACACAAGGCGGTGTCTACCCGCCCAGCAAGGAGCGGAGGATGTCGTGCTCTGCCATCCGCGGGGCGCGGGTGAGCAGCCGGTCGATCTCAGTGAGCACGTGGTTCACATGCGGACGCACCTGCGCCCGCAATGCGGCGCTCCAGCTCTCCTCGGAGTAGGGGCAGTCGAGGTAGAGCTGCCTGGCGTGCTCAAGGACGGCGCGGTGCTCGGTCGGGAGCTGGGCGAGGGCCCGGTCGGCGGCGGCGTCCTTCGACACGATCCGTCCGGTGGCGAGCGTGGTCCAGATGCGGGCGAGGGTCAGCAGGACGTTGCGGGTGTCGCTGTCCAGGTCGTCCAGCAGGCCGGGGACACCCGAGACGCTCGCCCGGACCAGGTCGGCCCGGGGAACAGGGTCGAGGACCAGCGCCGGGCGCGGGCCGGTGAGGGGGTGGTCGCCGGCCAGGGCCATGGTGATGAGCAGGGCAAGGTCGGGCATCGACTCCGGCTGGGGGACCGCCCCGGCCTCGTACTCCGCGCGCAGCCACTCGCCGTAGAGGAAGTCGCCGGTCGGCGGATACCGCCACGGCCGGACCTCGGACTGTACGACCACGGTGAGCTCGACCGGCCGAACCTCGTTTCGGGAGCCGGAAATCCGGAGCAGTCCACCGAGGAGTGTCCGCCGTTCCTGCTCGTCCATGCGCCGCCGGGAGACGACCAGTACGTCGACGTCGCTGGCCGGCCTGAGTCCACCGAGCACGCAGGAGCCGTGGAGGTAGGTGCCGATGACATCTCGGCCGAGCACACCGCCGACCAGCTCCACGACCTCCTGAACCTGATTCACTGCACCAGCGTGTCCTGTCATCCGGCCGACTGCACGGCATTATCGACGTCGGGTGGCCTGGGAGACGTGGGGATGCCCAGGGCGACAGGGCGAGGCCGGTTCTGGTGCGGAAGCCGTCGAGGTCGGGCCGGTACTGAAGGCTTTGAGCGGGTTGCGGACGAGCGTTTCGGTCCCTGTCTGGTGCCAGAACGGCAGCGCCAGTGCCTGTTGACCACCGCCCTCGCGGCCCACGCCGCCCCCACCAAGGCCCGCGAGCTGGCCGGCAGGGTCGTCCGTGCCGGGGCGGTCCCCCCGGACTGAGCACGGCCGCCGGTGAAGGCACGTACGGTCCGCCCGGCTCGGACGACCCGCACGGTGCGTGGTCAGACCTGCGAGCCCTCGGCCAGTGCGGACACATCGGCCCAGTCGGTCCACGTCTTGAGCCGCTCGGCGTAGACCTGGCTGACGACCGGGAGGGAAGAGCTGCCGAAGAAGACCCGCAGCGGCGGGTTCTCGGCGTCGACGATCTTCAGCAGTGCCGGACCGGCCGCGGCGGGATCGCCGGCCGGGGCACCGCTGAAGGCGTCGACCACCGCGGCGCGCACCCCGTCGTAGACGGACAGAGGCTCGGCGTGGACGCCGGAGGAACCCGCCGCGTCGGTGGCGAAGTTGCCGGGCTCGACGAGAGTGACCTTGATGCCGAAGGCGGCGACTTCCTGGGCCAGGGTGTCGGTCAGCCCTTCCAGGGCCCACTTCGAGGCGTGGTAGCCGCCCATGTGCGGCCAGGTCGTGACACCGCCGAAGGAGGAGATCTGGACGATGTGACCGCTGCCCTGAGCACGCAGGAACGGCAGAGCGGCCTGCGTCACCCACAGGGCGCCGAAGAAGTTGGTCTCGAACTGGTCGCGGATCTGCTCCTCGCTCAGCTCCTCGACCATGCCGAACACGGCGTATCCGGCGTTGTTGACGACGACGTCGAGGCGGCCGAAGTACGCGTGGGCACGCTCGACGGCCTCGACGACCGCACCCCGGTCCGTCACATCCAGCGCGATCGGCAGGACGGCGTCTTCGTAAGCGGTGACGAGGTCCGCGAGCGCGGCGGTGTCACGAGCGGTGGCCGCGACCTTGTCGCCCCGGGAGAGTGCCGCTTCGACGAACCGGCGGCCGAAGCCGCGGGACGAGCCGGTGATGAACCAGATCTTGCTCATGGAGGTGCTCCCAGAGGGTGAACGAAGTTCCCTGGCTGCGCGGTGGTCACAAGCCGCTCCACGAGGCAGCGCAGGATCGTATGGCCGACCAAATAAATTGTTGGTCGACCAATTAGTGATGTCGGGCCCACCGTACCCCAATCTTTGGTCGCCCAAGTAAAGTGGGGGATCGGGGCGTCGTCAGGCGTTCTCAGGTCGCTCGGAGAGGCACGAAGCAGTGATGAACACCACCGAGGAGCCGGCGGGGACGGATACGGCGGGGCCTGCCGTACGGCCCGCCGTCGCCCGAGGCGGTCCGGTCAGCCATGCGCTGTGCCGGGTGGCCCGGCTGCACCGTACGGCGGCCGCGGCCCTGCTGCGCGATCTCGGGCTGTACCCGGGTCAGGAGCTGGTGATGATGCACCTGTGGGAGAGCGGCCCGGTCATCCGCCAGTCGGACCTGGTCCGGATGCTCGGCCTCGACCCCTCCACGGTCACCAAGACGCTCCAGCGAATGGAACAGGCCGGGCATGTACGACGCCTGCCGGACCCGGCGGACCGGCGGGCGGTGCTGGTGGAGCCCTCCGACTCCGGCGCCCGCATGCTGGCCGAGGTCGACCGGGCCTGGAGCACCCTGGAACAGGAGAGCCTCGCCGGGCTGGACGAGGCCGAGCGGGAGCAGCTGCTGACCTTGCTGGGCCGGGTCGAGGCCAACCTCAGCGCCTACAACGCGCAAGGGCCCTGAGCCGGTCGGCAGGCCGGAGCGTACGGCAAACGCTGCCCTGCCTGACCGATGCCGTAGCTCCCTCAGTCCGCGTGCCGTTGCCGATGCCGAGACGGACCGCATGGCCGGGCCCGCACGGCCTCGGGGGAGCGGCGTGCCTGACGCCGACCTCCGAGCAGCTGTGGCTCCGCCTGTCCTGCTCTCGACGAGGAGAAAGCCGACCACGTGATCCGTAAGAACGCGCCCGCGTCCGTCGACGTGTCACGGAAGGCGGCGCACGGCCGGCCGGCCTCGTGGGAGCGGTGGCTGCACCGCTTCGGGTACGTCGCGTCGCCGCGTACGTCCGTGCGCGACCGCCTGGTGGTGCCGTTTCCCGAACCCCGATCGCAGCTGTGGCGCACGCTCGGTCCGTCCCCGGCAGCGGCGGGCCGGCTGGCGCGCTGGTCGGGCTGGGGCGGGCCGCTGCTGGTGGCGCTCCTCGCCGGGCTGCCGCGCTTCTGGCGTCTGGGCAGCCCGCGGAACCTCGTCTTCGACGAGACCTACTACGCCAAGGACGCCTGGTCTCTGCGGCGGCTCGGCTACGAGGGCACCTGGCCGGACAGCAAGACAGCCGACCCGCAGGTCCTGGCCGACCCCCAGGTGATCCCGCTCTCCGACACCGGTTCCTTCGTCGCACACCCGCCGACGGGGAAGTGGGTGATCGCCCTGGGCGAATGGATGTTCGGCCTCAGCCCCTTCGGCTGGCGCTTCATGACCGCGGTCATGGGCACGCTGTCGGTGCTGATGCTGTGCCGCATCGGGCGCCGCCTGTTCCGCTCGACGGCGCTGGGCTGCCTGGCCGGAGCGCTGATGGCGGTGGACGGTTCGCACTTCGTGATGAGCCGCACCGCGCTGCTCGACCTCATCGTCATGTTCTTCGTACTCGCCGCGTTCGGCTGCCTGCTGATCGACCGGGACCGTGCACGGGCCCGGCTCGCAGCGGCCCTGCCGGTGGACGATGACGGTCACGTACGACCGGACGACGACATCGCCGGCCGCGCCGGCACAGGAGTGCGTCCGTGGCGGCTCGCGGCCGGAGTGTTCCTGGGCCTGGCGGCCTCGACCAAATGGAACGGCCTGTACTTCCTGGCCTTCCTCACCATCCTGACCCTGCTCTGGGACGTCGGCGCCCGCCGCGTCGCCGGGGCCCGCCACCCGTACCGGGCCGTGCTGCGCAGGGACCTCGGGCGATCGGTGCTGTCCCTCGTTCCTGTCGCCGCGGCGACGTATCTGGCAACGTGGACCGGCTGGTTCCTGTCCGACGACGGCTACGGACGTCACTGGGCGGACGGCCGTGGCGGCACCTGGTCATGGATCCCGGCGCCGCTCCGCAGCCTGTGGCACTACGAGCACGGGGTCTACCAGTTCAACGTCGGCCTGCACACCCCGCACTCCTACCAGTCCGACCCGTGGAGCTGGCTGGTTCTCGGCCGCCCGGTGCTGTTCCACTACCAGTCGGTGAAACCGGGCGAGGACGGCTGCCACGCCGCGTCCGACTGCTCGCAGGCGATCCTCGCCCTGGGCACGCCGCTGCTGTGGTGGTCGGCCTGCTGCGCGCTCGTGTACGTGCTCTACCGCTGGGCGCTGCGCCGCGACTGGCGCGCGGGCGCCGTCCTGTGCGCGGTGGGAGCCGGTTACCTGCCCTGGTTCCTCTACCAGGAGCGAACGGTCTTCTCCTTCTACACCGTGGTCTTCTTGCCGTACCTGTGCCTGGCCCTGGCGATGATGCTGGGCGCCCTGCTGGGTCCTCCGGGGAGGAAGGCCGAACGCCGCAGACGGGGCGTGGTGGCCGCGGGCGCACTGGTGCTGCTCATCGCCTGGAACTTCATCTACTTCTTCCCGGTCTACACGGGCCTGACGATTCCGTACTCCAGCTGGCACACCCGGATGTGGCTCGACACCTGGGTCTGAGCACGGCTGCGCGCACTGCGTCCGCACCATGGCGCCCACCCGGAAGGCGCGGACAGGGATCCGGAACGTCCGGCCGGACACTCCTCGGTGGCAGCCCGTAGGAGCCGGGCGATGCCCGGGTCAGGGAGTCACCGCGCGGGCACGGGCGCGGTCTTCTTCCGGGCGCGGTAGGCGGCGGCCTTGATCTTGTTGCCGCAGGACTCCATGCCGCACCACTGGCGCCGCATACCCCTGGAGCGGTCGATGTAGACCCGCGTGCACTCGGGGTTGCCGCACTCCTTCATCAGGGGGACGTCCGGGCCGCTGAGCAGCTCGACGGCCTGCCGCGCGACGGTCGCCAGGGCCTGTGCCGGGGTCGCCTCGTTGTGCCGGCCCGCCAGGGTGAGCTGCGGCGTAACCGGTGTCTTCCGCGCCGCGCCGTTGACCACGGCGAGTGCCTCGCGGTCGAACTCCTCACCGAGCCGGCGGTTCGTGACGAGGCGGTAGATGGCCTCACGCACGGTGATCGCCTCCCGGACGTCCGCCTCGTCGCCGGGTGTGATCGTGTCCACGAGTCCGGACTCCAGGTACCAGGCGTTGAGCCGGTCCGGCGTCACGAACATCTCGAACCGGGTCGAGCGCCGGGCACGCAGGGTGGCCGCGAAGTCGAGGGCCGGGTGTCCGCATACGAAAACATGGTCAAGATTCACATCACCATCTTGACAGGTGACTGACGGGGAGCGCAAGAACCCGTCACCGCTCTGGGTGGTGCCACGCCGCGGGGGCACCACCGCCTGCGGCTTCCTCCGGCTCAGGCCCCGGATCGGACCGTGGCCGGGTTCTCTCGCCGTCCGCCTCCCGCGTCCGGCCGGCCTCCCGGCTCCAGACGGAGCTCCCGGCCCTGCCACCGCCGCCGCAGCCAGCGGTCGTGACTGGCGACGGCGATGGCGCCGGGGCCGGTGCCCAGCGCCTCCTCCAGTTCGTCGCACAGCCGCGGAGAGAGGTGGTTGGTCGGCTCGTCGAGCAGCAGCAGCTGGGGCGGACGGGCCACCAGCAGCGCCAGTGCGAGCCGCCGCCGCTGCCCGACGGACAGCCGCCCCACGGGTTTGTCCAGGTCTGCCTCGTGCAGCAGCCCGAGCGAGGCCAACGGCACCTGCTCGGCCCGTGACGGGCCCAGCGACAGCTCGTAGGTGTCGCGGACCGTGCGTTCGGGCCGGTCGAACACGGTGTCCTGGGTGAGCAGCCCCACCGTCAGCCGACGCCGCCTGCGCACCTCGCCCTCGGCCGCCAGCCGTCCGGCGAGTACGGCGAGCAGCGTGGACTTGCCCGCACCGTTGCCACCGGTGACCAGCAGCCGCTCGGTGGCCGAGATGTCCAGCGCGTCCAGCGCGAGCCGGCCGGGCACCCGGATGTTCCGCAGGGACACCAGCGGCTGCGGGCCCTCCTCGGCCCGTGCGGCCAGCTCCCCGGCCGCGAACCGCAGCGGGCGCGGCGGCTCGGCGACCTGGATGCGCTCCAGCTCCTCCAGTCGACGGGTGGCGTTGCGCACCCGGCGGGAGATCTGGTTCTGCACCCGGCCTGCCCGGTGGCCGTAGCCCATCTTCTCGTTGTCGGTGCGACCCCGGTCCGGAGCGACCCGGTGCGCGGTCACGCCCGCCGCCTGCCGCAGCTCCGCCAGTTCCCGCTGCTCCTCGGCGTACCGCCGCTCCCAGCGCTCCCGCTCGGCGCGCTTCTCGCCCAGGTAGGCGGTGTAGTTGCCGCCGTAGCGGACCGGGCCGTCCACCGCCGGGTCGAGGTCGACGAGGTCCGTGCAGACGGCGTCGAGGTACGCCCGGTCGTGGCTGGCGACCACGACCGTTCCGGGCAAGCCGCGGATCTGCTCCTCCAGGAAGGCGGCGGCGCCGTCGTCGAGGTGGTTGGTCGGCTCGTCGAGCAGCAGCGCGGACGGGCGTCGTACGAGCAGCGCGGCCAGGGCGAGCCGGCCGCGCTGCCCGCCGGACAGCGAGCCCAGCGTGCGGTCGTGGCCGACCGCGCCGAGGCCCAGCCCGTCCAGTACCAGGGCCGCCCGGCGGTCGGCGTCCCAGGACTCCCGGTCCTGGGCCTGCTCCAGGCGCCTGCCGTAGGCGTCGAGCAGTTCTGGGTGGCCGGGGTCGTCCTGCGGGACGCGGGCGAGTGCCTCGCCGAGCCGTTCCAGTTCGGCGAGGTCCTCGCGGGCCTCGCGCAGCGCCTCGTCCAGCACCGCGGCGACGGTGGCGTCGGCGTCGTAGGGCATCTCCTGGTGGAGGAAGCCCAGCTCGGCGGGGCGTGAGACGCTTCCCGCGTCGGGTTCGTCGACGCCGGCGAGCACCCGGAGCAGGGTGGACTTGCCGACGCCGTTCTCCCCGATCAGGCCGATGCGGTGACCGGGGGCGGCGGTCAGGGAGATGCCGTCGAGTACACGTCGGCCGCCCAGGTTGCGGACGAGGTCGTGGGCGAGCAGCGCGGGGTGGGGCATGGGGAACCGTCCAAGGTGTTCGGTGGTCGGCCCGCCGGGTGCGGAGCCTCGGACGCGGGCCACGTCACACGCCGGGGTTCACCCCACGGGGGCTCCCGTCTCCTTCAGCACGCCGTCGGCGAGCCGCAGCCAGCGGTTCACGCCGATCTCGGCGAGGAAGCGCTCGTCGTGACTGACCACCACAAAGGCTCCCTGGTAGGAGTTGAGCGCGCTCTGCAACTGGCCCGCGCCGACCAGGTCGAGGTTGTTGGTCGGCTCGTCGAGGAGGAGCAGATGGGGAGCCGGCTCGGCGCACAGCACGCAGGCCAGGGTGGCGCGCAGCCGTTCGCCGCCGGACAGGACGCCGACGGGCAGGTGGGCGCGGGCCCCCCGGAAGAGGAAGCGGGCGAGCAGGTTCATCCGCTCCGCCTCGGGCCGCTCGGGGGCGAACGCGGCGAAGTTCTCCGCCACCGTGCGGTCCAGGTCGAGCAGGTCCAGCCGCTGCGAGAGGTAGGCGATCCGGCCGTCGTTGCGCTTGATCTCCCCGCTGTCGGGAGCGAGGTCCCCGTTGATCAGCCGAAGCAGGGTGGTCTTGCCGGCGCCGTTGGGCCCCGTGAGCGCGATGCGCTCGGGGCCGCGGATGGTCATGTCGACGCCGCCGTCGGCGAAGACGGCGCGGTCGGCGTGGTGGACCCGCATGCCCTCGCCGAGGAAGAGGGTGCGGCCGGCGGGCACGTGGGTGTCGGGCAGTTCCAGGCTGAGGCGCTGTTCGTTGCGCAGCGCGCGTCCGGCCTCGTCGAGGCGGGCCTTGGCCTCGCTGACACGGGAGGCGTGCAACTGGCCGGACTTGCCGGCTGCTTCCTGTGCGCCGCGCTTCATGTTGCCGGCGAAAATCTTGGGCAGGCCGGCGTTCTTGAGGTTCTTGGAGGCGTTGCTCATGCGGCGCTCGGCGCGTTCGCGGGCCTGCTGCATCTCCCGCTTCTCGCGCTTGAGTTCCTGCTCGGCGTTGCGGACGTTCTTCTCGGCGACCTCCTGCTCGGCGCGGACGGCCTCCTCGTACTCGGTGAAGTTGCCGCCGTACAGGCGTAGTTCGCCGCTGCCGAGTTCGGCGATGCGTTCCATGCGGTCGAGCAGGGCGCGGTCGTGGCTGACCAGGAGCAGGCAGCCGGTGAAGTCCGAGAGTACGTCGTAGAGCTTGTGGCGGGCCTCGGTGTCGAGGTTGTTGGTCGGCTCGTCGAGCAGGAGGACGTCGGGGCGCTTGAGCAGCTGGGCGGCTAGGCCGAGGGAGACGACCTGGCCGCCGCTCAGGGTGCTCAGGCTGCGGTCCAGAGCGAGGCCGGCGAGGCCCAGCCGGTCCAGCTGGGCGCGGGTGCGCTCCTCGATGTCCCAGTCGTCGCCGATGGTGGTGAAGTGCTCCTCGCTGACGTCGCCGGACTCGACGGCGTCCAGGGCGCGGATCACCGCGGCGACGCCGAGCACCTCGGCGACGGTGAGGTCGCCGGTCAGGGGGAGGCTCTGCGGGAGGTAGCCCAGCGTGCCGCCGACCGACACGGAGCCGGTAACCGGCTTGAGTTCACCGGCGATCAGCTTGAGCAGGGTGCTCTTGCCGGAGCCGTTGGGGGCGACCAGTCCGGTGCGGCCGGTGGGCACGGTGAAGGACAGGTCGTGGAAGACGGGAGTGTCGTCGGGCCAGGCGAAGGACAGGCTGGAGCAGACGATGGCGGCGTCGGACATGACGAGACCTCGAAGTAACGGAGGGCAGAACAGAGACCTCTGCCCTGGGCAGACGTGGGGAAAGGGGTACGACGAGACGGGCCACGTCGGCGGCGGCGCTCCTGTGCGCCGGCCGGTGGCCGTCAGATCCGGATCTCACCCGGAGATGTCGTCTTCACCCACCACGTCTGCGACTCCTCGATCACACGGTCAGGTCACCGGGAGTTTAGCAGGTGTCGTCCCCGCGCTCCGCCCGGACGGTGTCCGCCGATCACACGTGTACGGACGTTCGGTGCCCTGTTCACCCTCTTGTTGACACTCCGAGAAGCCCGTGCCACCCTCGTCACCAGTTTAAGGGGTGACGACGCTCATGAGGAGTGCCGTTCACACGTGTGACCTGAAGGAGCGCACTGACGATGGCAGGAAAACCGAAGCGGAGGGCCGAGGGCGCACCGGTCGGGCGGCGGGCGATGCTCGGCACGCTCGGCGCGGGCGCCGCGGGGCTCGCCGCCGCGCCGTATCTCCAGCGCGGCTGGGAGGGATTCCTCGCCTCCGCCTCCCAGATGGACGTCACGGGCCTGACCGGTCTGCTGCCCAACCCGGGCGGCTTCCGGTACTACAGCGTCGTCGGCTCGGTGCCGCACAAGGACACGACCGACTACGAACTGCGGGTCGACGGCCTGGTGGACCGGCCGAAGACCTACACCCTCGGTGATCTGCGCGCGATGCCGCAGACCCGGATCGTCCACGATGTGCTGTGCACGGACGGATGGCGAGTGGACCGGACGCCTTTCGCGGGGGTCAGGCTCGCGGACATCCTCGACGCCGCGGGCGTTCGCTCCTCGGGCGCCGCGGTCCGCTTCACCTGCTTCGACGGCGCCTACACCGAGAGCCTCTCCCTGGC
>NZ_MUMF01000496.1 GCF_002155905.1 Streptomyces tricolor
GGGTGGGCGGGGTACTTCGCCGCCCACCCCCGCAGCAGCCGCTGATACGCCTCCAAACGCGGCGGGCGCGGCTCCGACCGGCCCGCCTCCCAGTTCTTCACCGTCTGCACGGTCGACTTCAGCGCAGCCGCGAGCCGCGCCTGCGTGATGCCGGCCGCCTCCCGCAGCCGCGCCCGCTCCGCAGGCGGCGGCAGCTGCGGTTCCTCTTCCAAGAGCGCGTCCACAAGGGAGAACAGCTCTTCCTGAGATGCCATGGGCTCTACCTCCACCCCCGAAACTACCATCACTTAGCCTCAGATTTACCCCTTTCGTTTAACCCGTCCGAAGTGTTGTCGGGGACGCCGGTTACCCTCGGCCTAAAATCGAACCTGTGACCGATTCCGTATCGTCCCGCCTCGACCTGCTCCGCTTCCTGGAGCGCGTGCAGGAACGGGACCTGGAACGCACCCGCCGCTGGATCGCCGAGGAAGAACGCCGCGAGGCCGAGCAGCTCCAGGGCCAGCAGCACCGGCCCCCGCCCCCGGACTGGCTGATCGAACACGGACTCAACCGGCACAACGTCCAGCAGGTGCACACCGGCGAGTGCTGGGCCGCCGCGCAGAGCACCCGCACCCGGCCCGTCACCCGCACCCAGGCACTCCACGCCCTCACCCAGGGCGTGCCCGCCTGCGGCCAGTGCCGCCCTGACACCACCCTCGGACTCCTCGACAGCTGACCCCCGACCGCCCCGGCAACGACCGGACAGCCGCGGCGCGGCACGCGGCCGCGGCCGGCACCAGGGACGAACACGGCCCGGCCGGCGGGACCGACGGACCGAGCGGCGCGCCGAGCGCAGCAGGCCACGCATCGAACAGATGTGTCACCCCGGCGCTATCCTGCGGGTGAAGACGGCGGCGTCCGCCGCCCGGAAGGAACACCCCCGATGCCGACCGCCACCACACCTTCCCCGGTCACCGAGCCGGACCCGTCCGCGCTGGTCTGCCCCGGCGAGCACGTCGGGCCGTGCGCGACGTGCCAGCGCAAGACGCACAAGTACGGGCGGGGCGGGCTGCCGCTGTGCGGGTGGTGCTTCGGCCGCGCGCGGGAGCGGTGGGGCACCGGGGTGCGGTTCGCCGGCACGCGGGACTAGCCGCGGAGCGGCGACCGGTCGCCGCGCGTCGCGCAGCCGGCCACGTCCACGTGGCCACCCCCACCGGCCCCCGCGAGCACCGCGCTCCGGGGGCCGGCGCAGGTGCCTCGGACGAGTCCCGAATTTTGGAACTGCCGCAGGTCGGCGCGTGGCCACACCCGCCGGTGAAAAGTCCTGCCAAGACGCAACGGGCAACTCCTACCGCGCCGGTCGGCGGGCCGGAATCGTGGTGGGCATGCAGATCACACACCTGAACGGGATCGGCCCCGTCGCCGCCGTCGTCCGCTCGATCGGCGTCCGCCACGACGGCGCTCACCAGCTCGTCACCGACGGCCTCTACCTCGACCTGCGGCAGGCACTGCGCAACCCCGCCGACGACCCCGCCATGCGCCACCGCACCGGGCTGGACGCCGAGGTGTACAACCACGTCCTTGCCACCCCCGGGGCCCGGGAACTGATCACCCGGACCGCCGTCCAGCTCCGCGCCCTGGCCGACGAAGTCCCCCGGGGCCGTCTGGTCCGCCTGACCGTGGCGTGCCAGGGAGGCCGGCACCGCTCCGTAGCAGTGGCGGAAGCGGTCGCGCGCCGCATCTGGACCGCGTGGAACGGCGAGTACGGCGTCGACGTCGAACACCACCACATCCACCAGCCCGTTCTGCCCGCCTCCCGCTGAGGCGGCGGGGTGGCCACAGCGGGCTGACCCCGCTGTGGTCCTCGGCCTGGCCGGTGGGCGCTACCGTCGGGGGGCCTGTCGTCTGCCCCGGGAGGACCCCGTGCACCGTATTGAGGCCCGACAGATCTACACGACATGCCGAGGCGGGGCGACCTCCCACTACCCCGAGACCGTGGTCGTGCAGGCATACGAGCCCGGTGCCCGCACCGTCGAAGTCACCGCCCTTGGCAGCGGGTCCTCCTTCACCATCCCGGCGTCCTACTTCCACGCCACCCCCACCACGAAGGCCGGCAGGCACCGGATCACCGGGTACTACATGACGGGCACCGTGGACCGCTGATCTGCGGGACGCAGGACAGCGGCCCGCCCGGGGGTCAGCCCGAGTCCTCTGCGGCGTGTGCGCCGGCACCGAGCGAGCGGCGCGGGGACGGGGCCGTCACCGGGTGGGGGCCGAGGACTCCGCGGGCGCGCAGGTCGGCGACGTCGGGCATACGGATCCCGGGCAGGGAGTCGATCAGGTCCGCCTGCGGGGCGCGGATGCTGTGGGTGTCGTGGGGGCCGGAGCCGAGTGCGCGTCGGGCAGTCACCCGGCCATCGTACGGACGGCAGCGGGCCGAAGGGGTGCTCCCGAAGCCCCGACCGCCGCGGCCGACGCCACGTACACGTGGCCTGTACGCGCGCGGGCCGGGTGTCCGACCACCGCGGCCGGCGGCCACGTGCACGTGGCCGCACGCCACCACCCGCACCTGGACGCCTGGCCCCCGCCTGCCGACCGGGGAGACGCCGAAGGCTCCCAGCAGGCGCTGGGGGCCTTCGTGCCTGCGAGCGGGCGCACCCGGCACACCGCCAACCACGAGGTGAAACGTCGTTAGATTGGGGGCAGCTCACGGTCGTACCGGCACGAGGGAGAGCACACATGACCGAGCAGCACGGCCAAGAGCAGCGCGGTGCGCCACCGCCTCCGCCCATGGCTCCGCCGATGCCACCCGCGCCGCCTGTCGCCTCGGCGGAGTCCCCGCTGGTGGCGTGGCTGCGGTTTCCGCGCCCTGTAGCGGGGCCGGGCATCTGGCGGTGCGGATACAGGCCACCCGCGGAAGAGTCGGAACACCCGGTACCTACACGTCAGTTGATGGTGGGTGCAGCGGTTTCGGCGCTCGTTGGGTGGCTGCTCTGGTCGCTCCTATGGAATGGCTACCTGGGCGAGTACTGGCTGTGGCCGCTGATCCTGCTAACGCCCGATGACGCGTTCCAGTCCATGTACTTCGTCGTCGCGAGCTGGACCTACTACGCGATCGTTCTCGCCGTCATCGTGATCTTCTTCGGGCGTCTCGGGAATTGGCCTGAGGTGCTACGGCGCCTGCGGAAGAAGCTCCAAGGTCCGGCAGGCACCCCGTCTCTGCCGTCGGCGCGGCCCCCAGACCCGCTGTCGGACCCGGCGCAGTGGCCGCAGATGCGGGCCGATGGTGCGCTTGCGGTGGCCGATCGGCTCACGGCTGATCTGCGGGGTGGGCGTATGTCTGATGTGGATCAGGCCCGGATTGATCACGCCTGGCGCTCCGGCCGGAACCGCGCCGAGATCACGGCCGAGGTACTGGAGCGTGGTGCGGCGGCATGCGTACACGGCTCTGGTGCGCGGGATCTGGCGGGGCGTGTGGCCCGGCATGACCTCACTGTGGGTCAGGTGCGCCTCGGTGTCGGGGTGGACGACCCGGAGAGGCAGGCGCGCCCCTACCGGGGCGCCGGCATCGCTGTGGATCCGCGCGTGCTGGGCACATCCGGCGTGGTGGTCGGGCCGTCCGACGCCGACCGGACGACGCGCATCGTGTACCCGGTGGTCGAGTCCCTGTGTCTCCAGGCCCTCACCGGGCAGGCGGCGGTCGTGGCGGTGGCTTCCACGCGCGCTGCGACGCCGGGCACGGCCGCGTTCGATGTCGTCATCACGGCCGGTGACCCCGCCGCGGCATACTGCCTGGACCTGTACGCGGGTATAGACGATCCAGATGAGGCGGCCGGCCTGATCGCCGAGGCGCTGATCGGTGACCTGTCGGAGAGTCTGCCGGGGGGCGACAGCCGCCGTGCCGCTATCCCCCTCGCTCAGCTCATGGGGGCGTGGCAGGCCGTGCACGGCGCTCTGCCCGGGGTTGCGGACCTGCGGGACCTGGTGGACGACTCCACCGTGCGGGACGCGCTAAGGGCCGATCTGGGCGCGCGCGGACTGACCTCCCATCTGCGGGAGCTGGAGGCGTTCGAGCGACGCGCAGATGCCTCCGGCGACGTGCTGGACGCTCTGTCCAACCGGATTGCGCTGCTGGACCGGCCCGCGTTCGAGAGCCTGCTGTCCGTCCCGGGGCGTACTGCTGGGCGGCAGGTGTTCTCCTTGCAGCACCTTGACCGCCCGGTCAGGGTCCGGGTCGATCTGCCGGAGCGTGTGCACGCCGAGGCGTCCCGCATCGTGGCCCGGCTGTTGCTGGCCCAGTTCTGCCTGTGGGCGGCGGCCCGTGCCGACCGGGGCCTGTACGCCGGCCTGGTCGTGGATGACGCCGTGCAGCTCGTCACTCCGCAGGCGCTCCGAGGGCTTCAGCGGCTCCGTATGAGCAATGCCGGTGTGCTGCTGGCGCTGCGGACGCTGGCCGACGTCCCGGCGTCCCTGCGTGACCCGCTGCTGGGCGCGGTGGGATGCCGGATCGCGTGCGCCGGTGTGAACCCGTGGGACGCTCAGCATTTCGCGTCGGCATGGGGCACGGAGTGGGTGGAGACGCGGACTGTCACGCACCGGGAGGTGCGCGCCGAGGAGCCCTTGACCAAGGTGTGGCACGGAATCCGGCGGCTGGTCACCGGGCGGTACGTCACCTCCGAGGCCGTGACCGTGCGGCGGGAGGAGCGGCAGCGGTGGTCCGCCTCCGAGTTGGCCCATGAGCTGTTGCCGGGGCACGCCGTCATGTCGTTCAGCACGGTGGCGGGGGAGCGGACCCCGCCCATTCTGACCAAGCTCGACGGCTGATAGTGGGATGAGGAAGGGGCCCGTGGCGACTGCCACGGGCCCCTTCCTCATCCCACTATTCGCTCACTTGTTGTCCGGTTTCCTAGGCTTTCCAGGGCCCCGGGTGCCGTGGGTAGAGATGCCGTCGGCCACAGAGTTCGTGCGGCCGTTCTTCGCTCCGCCGGAACTGCCGGACCGGTCTCCTCCGCCGTTGCGTGTGGCGTGGGTCTGGATTCCCTGTGCGACTACCCCGGCTGCTGATCCACCGATTCGCACGGCAGCCTTTCCGGCGCCCACTGTAGCCCGCATTGCGAGTCCGGCCGCAATGTCGTCTCCATATCCGGGGACGAATCGGAAGATCATGACTCCTGCCGCGAGAGCAACGATGAGGACCACGTTTCCGGCGACCAGTACGGAGCCCGGAGTCTCGTCCTGCACATCTACAAATGCCGCCGAAATCGCGAGTGAGATCACGACAATGGGCTTGATGAGGAGAAGTGCAATCATGACGCCCACCCAAATTCGTGTCTTACGCCAGAGCGCACGGTCCACGAGTGCGGTGTAGACGACCAAACCGAGGAGTGCGCCGAGGTAGAGAGCAGCGGCCCGAATCACGAATTCGAGCGCGATCAGACCGGCGGTGAGGATGGTCAGCGCAGACACGATGATCAGGACGATAGGGCCGCCCCCTAGATGGTCTGCATCCTTTCGGAGAGTGGCCGACATCTGCTTGAACAATTCCGGCATAGTTCCGTCTGTGCCTGCCAGTGCGTTGGTGACGGAATCCACGGCCCCTACGGTGACGTGGAGTACCAGCGGCGTGAATGCAGATGCGAGCACGGTGAGCCAGAGCAGACCTACAGCCTCGGACAAAGCGGTGGTCAGCGGAACGCCCCTCATCGCCCTTTTCGCCACCGCGATCAGCCACAGAACGATGGTGAGAATGCTGGAGGCTGCAAAAACAACGGCGTATTGCTGGAGGAACTTCGGGTCCGTGACGTCTACTGTGGCCGCGTCGTCGAGTGCGCTTCCCATCCTGTCGACGCACCAGGCCGCGCCGTTGGCCACGGACTGGGCAAGAGAGCCCAGAGGATCGGTGAGCGTGGTCGGGTCCGATGCCGGCGATCGCCGGCCTTCGCACAGCTCTTTGGCGGTGCCGACGACGTTGTCGCACGGACCGGCAGCTAGCAGCATCTCGGGTCCTCCTGAGTGGGGGTCACCTGATGGTCTCAGGCGTCGCGGGCGGGTGGAGTGCGATTCGGACGGTCCCATCTGGCGGGGTGGGGCCGGCGGTGTGGCCAATCAGCCGAAGAGCCCGCCCGCGACGCCTGAGAC
>NZ_MUMF01000497.1:0-126 GCF_002155905.1 Streptomyces tricolor
GCAGGGGGTGAGGGGGGCGGGGTACGACGGTCCGGGCCCCGGGGGCCTCAGGCTCCGCCGGTGCCCGGCACCGGGAACGCGCCCGTCGCCCGCCGGGTGATCTCCCCGTACACCTCGGGGTCGGTC
>NZ_MUMF01000497.1:226-5222 GCF_002155905.1 Streptomyces tricolor
GCCGCGCTTGGCGGCGGCCGGGTGCGCGAACACGCAGACCCCGCCCGCGGCCTTGACCAGCCGGATCGCCTCGAAGGGGTCGGTCTCGTGCTTCTCCACGAAGGCCCGCCCGCCGTCGGCCAGCCACTCCTCGGTGAACGCGTCGCTCACCGTCGGGACGACACCCAGCTCGACCAGCGCCGAGGCGACGTGCGGGCGCCCCACCGAGCCGCCGGCGGCGATCCGCTCGACCTGCTCCCAGGTGACCGGCACGCCCAGCGCGTTCAGCTTGGCGATCATGCCCTTGGCCCGCGGCACCCGGTCGTCCCGCACCAGCTCGCGCTCGGCGAGCAGGGCGGGCTCGGCGGGGTCGAAGAGGTAGGCCAGCATGTGCATCGACACGCCGTCGAGGCGGCAGGACAGCTCGGCGCCGGTGACCAGCGTCAGCCCCTCGGGCAACGCGGCGATCGCCTCGCCGTAGCCCCGCGTGGTGTCGTGGTCGGTCAGCGCGACGACGTCCAGCCCCGCGGCGGCGGCCTTCCGCACCAGCTCGGCCGGGGTGTCCGTCCCGTCGGACGCCGTGGAGTGACAGTGCAGATCGATGCGCACAGCAGCTCCAGGCGGTGACGGTAGGAAGGGGACACCTAAGGATAGCGGGGTTTTCCGGACCCCCTGTCACACCCGCAACCGGCCGGCGCCCCCTACTGCGACCCCGCAAGGAGCGCGGGGAACGGCGCGAGCGCCCCGCCACGCACCCGCGGTCGCCCACGCCCCCGCACCCGGCACCGGCACCGGCACCGGCACCCCAGTGGACGCTACGGCCGGAGCAGGCGCGGCGACAACGCTCCGCAGGGCACCAGGTCTATCTCCGCCCCCGCGTCCCGCAGATCGGTCAGCACCAGCTCGTCGTACATGAGCAGTCCGGCCTGCTCGGGCCACATCACCGCCCACAGCCACATGCCGAGCGCCTCGCCGGCGAAGACGGCGCGGTCGTCGGGGGTGCGGAAGACGTGCCAGAGCGGGGTCGGGCGGCCCGCGGCCAGCACCTTGGCCTGCGGCGGCTTCTCGACGTTCATGTACGGCCCCGGGTCCGGGCCGTCGATGCCGGCGTAGCGCGCGCCGAGGCCGACGCCCAGTTCCTCGGCGATCAGGATCAGCTCACCGGGGCCGCCGAGCGGTCCGGGGCCCGAGCAGGCCACCGCGGTCGCCCGGCCGCCGCTGCGGTCGTCGCCGGCGTACGCCACACCCGTGAACAGCCAGCCGACCGGCAGCGGCCACGGCATCCACACCGGCACCTGCGTGCGGTGCACCACGACGTTGAGCGCCTCGACGCTGGGCGGAATCACGGGCTGCAGCGGATACACCGTGCCGTGCACATCGCACTGCCACGCATCGGCGAAGAGTCCGGGAGCCCTGACCCGGCCACCGCACCTCGGGCAACTGGGTTCGCCCCTCATAGGGCCCCACGGTCCTACCCCGGCCCGCCCACGTCAAGGACGATCACCCGTCCGGACGGAAGACCCGACCATACGCCCTGACCGGCCGCCCCGCCGGCCACCCCGCCGACGCGATAGATGCATCTTGCATTAATTAGCGGAGCTAACTTACTATGTGCATAACCCAACCATCTTCGCCACCACCACCTAGTGAGGGAGAAGCACATGGACCCCTTCGACGCGGGAGCCGGCGGCCTCCTGCGACAGCCCAAGGCGGTCTGGGCCACGGCCGGCGCCTCCGTCGTCGCCTTCATGGGCATCGGCCTCGTCGACCCGATCCTGCCGTCGATCGCGCAGGGCCTGCACGCCACCGCCAGCCAGGTGTCCCTGCTCTTCACCTCGTACTTCCTGATCACCGCCGTGGCGATGCTGCTGACCGGCTTCGTCTCCAGCCGCATCGGCGGCCGGAAGACCCTGCTGCTCGGCCTCGCCTTCGTGGTCGTCTTCGCGGGCCTGGCCGGTACGTCGGACACGGTCGGCCAGCTCGTCGGGTTCCGGGCCGGCTGGGGCCTCGGCAACGCCCTGTTCGTGTCCACCGCGCTCGCGGTGATCGTGGGGGCCGCGGCCGGGGGCAGCGCGGCGGCGATCCTGCTGTACGAGTCCGCGCTCGGCCTCGGCATGGCCTGCGGCCCGCTGCTCGGCGCGGTCCTCGGCAACGTCAGCTGGCGCTACCCCTTCTTCGGCACGGCCACGCTGATGGCGATCGGCTTCCTGTGCATCACGGCGTTCCTGAAGGAACAGCCCCGGCCGGCCCGGAAGACCTCGGTCCTGGACCCGCTCAAGGCACTCGGCCACGGCGGTCTGGCCTCGGCGGCGGTCTCGGCGTTCTTCTACAACTACACGTTCTTCACCGTGCTGGCCTTCACACCGTTCGTGCTGGACATGACGCCGTACCGGTCGGGCGCGGTGTTCTTCGCCTGGGGTGTGCTGCTCGCCGTCTTCTCGGTGATCGTGGCCCCGCGCATGCAGGCGCGGTTCGGTTCGCTGAAGGTGCTCGGCGGCTCGCTGGTGCTGCTCGCCGCGGACGTGCTCGTGCTCGGCTACGGCGGCCACACCGCGGCCATCGTCTGCACGATCCTGTCCGGCGCCTTCATCGGCGTGAACAACACCGTGTACACCGAGCTGGCCCTCGGCGTGTCGGACGCCCCGCGCCCGGTGGCGAGCGCGGGCTACAACTTCGTCCGCTGGTTCGCCGCCGCCGCGGCGCCCTACTTCGCACCGAAGATCGAGGAGTGGACCGACGTCCACATCCCGTTCGTGGTCGCGGCCGTCACGGCGGTGCTCGGCGCGGTCGTGGTCGTCGTACGGCGCAAGGCCCTCACGCACGAGGCGGAGGAGCTGGAGCCGAAGCACGCCGCCGAGGACGGCGTCGGCGTCTTCGCCGACCGGCCCAACTGACCGGATTCCGCCTTGTGTTGGTGAGATCGGTCACTCGGCGGACGGCGGCGCGTCAGTCCAGCGGGACGGATCTGCGGGCGGGGTCCCTCAGGTCCGTCCCGTTCGCGAGCCAGCGCTCCTGGAGCGCCTGGGCGCCGTGCACCCGCTTCCAGGCGGCCTCGTTCGGGGTCATCGGCAGCAGCGGCAGGAACCGTACGGGGTCCATCGGGGCGTCCAGCTCCAGGTCCTCCACCAGCCCGCCGGGCTCGCCCACCAGCACCGAGGTGAAGGGGGCGCCGGGCCACAGCGGACCGCCCACGTCCAGCGAGGCGCCCGGCGTCACCACGAGGCCCTCCACCTGCGGGGACGCGGCCAGCACGGCGAGCGGGCGGAGCACCTTGTCGGTGTCGGCGACGCCCGCGCGGACGGACAGGACCAGTTCGGCGCGGGGGCCCTTGACCGGGTCGGCGAGCATCGCCGTGGGATCCGTCATGGGGTGCCGGGACATGCCGAGGGTGGCGTACCGGACGACGTCCCCCTCCTGGAAGCGGAGCACCTCGATACGGTCCGTGCCGAGGAAGGTGACCGCGGCCCGGGCGTCCGGTTCGCCCAGCGCGGTGGTCAACCGGGCCTCGACCAGAGGAAGAACATCAGCCATGCGCTGAGCATAGAACTCGTCAGTAGCGGGCAAAGCGGCGCCTTGACAGTACGCGCGGCTGGTACTCTGAGCCGGTGGTTCGGGACAGCACGCCGAGCGTTGCCGTCAAGTCCCGACGCCGATGAGACTCCCTTACGAGGGACCGGCCGGAGGAGGTGGGGCTGTCATGGATCGAAGTCGACCGTGCAGTACCACTCGCTCTTCCGGCTGCTGACGTAGTTACGGCTGGCCGCCGCCTTCCTTTGCGCATCGTCGTGCGGAAGAGCACTTCGTTTCGCTTTGCCTGATCTGCCTGATCTGCCTGATCTGAATCAGTACTGCATCAGCAGCGAAGTCGCCACCGCAACGGTGCGGTGCTCCCCGCTTTGTGGACGTGCCACACACGCACAGTCAGGACGTCCCCATTCCGGGTAGTTCCACCCGTTGCCGCGCGCGCTGTCGCTGCCCGCCTGCGAAGGAGCCTGCCCATGTCGATGATCCGCGACCTGCGCGCCGTGGTCCGTCCGTCGTCCCGTGTCTCGCTGCGCAAGGACACGAGCCCGTCGTACGACACCACGCGCGCTCCCGGCACGTCCTCCGCCGTCGTGGACTGCGCCGTCTACCGCGACGGCGCCCGCGTCGAGAGCGCGGGGCCGCTCAGCCCGCAGGAGGCGATGCGGCTGGTCCGCCGCGACGGCGGCTTCGTCTGGATCGGGCTGCACGAGCCGACCGAGGCCGAATTCGCCGGTATCGCGAGCGAGTTCGGGCTGCACCCGCTGGCCGTCGAGGACGCGGTGCAGGCCCACCAGCGGCCCAAGCTGGAGCGCTACGACGAGTCGCTGTTCACCGTCTTCAAGACCATCCACTACGTCGAGCACGACCGGCTCACCGCCACCAGCGAGGTCGTGGAGACCGGCGAGGTCATGTGCTTCACCGGCCGGGACTTCTTCATCACCGTCCGGCACGGCGGCCAGGGCTCGCTGCGCGCGCTGCGGCACCGCCTCCAGGACGACCCGGAGCTGCTCGCCAAGGGCCCCTCGGCGGTGCTGCACGCCATCGCCGACCACGTGGTGGACGGCTACATCGCGGTCGCCCACGCGGTGCAGGACGACATCGACGAGGTGGAGACCGAGGTCTTCTCGCCCGGCCGCAAGGGCGGGGTCTCGCGCGGTGTCGACTCGGCGCGGATCTACCAACTCAAGCGCGAGGTGCTGGAGTTCAAGCGCGCGGTGGCGCCGCTGCTGCGGCCCATGCAGCTGCTGAGCGAGCGGCCGATGCGGCTGATCGATCCGGACATCCAGAAGTACTTCCGGGACGTCGCCGACCACCTGGCCCGGGTCCAGGAGCAGGTGCTGGGCTTCGACGAACTGCTCAACTCCATCCTCCAGGCCAATCTCGCGCAGGCGTCCGTCGCGCAGAACGAGGACATGCGCAAGATCACCTCGTGGGCCGCGATCATCGCCGTGCCGACGATGGTGTGCGGGGTGTACGGCATGAACTTCGACCA
>NZ_MUMF01000005.1 GCF_002155905.1 Streptomyces tricolor
GACGCCGCCTCCTCCCCCGCCCCGCTGCTCGTCGTCGTGGACGGCGCGAACGTCGTGGGTTCCCGGCCCGACGGCTGGTGGCGGGACCGCAGGGGCGCGGCCGAGCGGCTGCGGGACCGGCTGGCGAGCGAGGGGCTGCCCGGGCACCCGGGGCCCGTGGAGATCGTGCTCGTGGTCGAGGGCGCGGCCCGGGGCGTGGCGTCCGTGCCCGGCGTACGGGTGGAGTCGGCGCCGGGCAGCGGGGACGACCGGATCGTGGAACTGGCCGCCGCGAGCCCCGGCCGGTCCCGTCTGGTGGTCACCGCCGACCGGGAGCTGCGCCGCCGGGTGACGGAGCTGGGGGCCGAGGTGGCCGGTCCGCGTACGGTCCTGGGCTGAGCCGCGCCCGCTGCCCCGCCGGCACCCGGGCGTACAGCACCGCCCCGTCGACCCTGCCCACCTCCGCGTAGTCCGCGGCCAGCAGCCGGCGCAGCGTGGGCAGGCGGCCGGGGGCGTACGGCTTGCCCCGGGAGTCGTCGACGACCAGGGCGGGGGCGTGCGCGGCCAGCTCCCGGCGGAAGACCGGCCAGGCGCCGGCGACGGCGTACTTCTCGCCGACCCGGGGGCCGTCCCGGCCGCCGCTGTAGTTGGTGAGCAGGCCGGCGGTGAGGTAGCGGGTGGCGGGGGTGCGGCCGGCCAGCCAGTACGTCTCCGGGTGTATGCCCCACACGAGGACCCGGTCGGCGGGTGCCGTGCGGTGCGCGAGGGCCGACGCCAGCCGCTCGGCGTGCGCGAGTTCGGGGCGCGGGGCGAGCAGGCCCCAGCCGATGAAGAGGGCGCAGGCGCAGGCCGAGGCGAGGACGGCGGTCGGCCGCCGGTCCTCGGGCAGGGCGTGCAGCGCGGCGGTGGCGAGCAGGGCGAGCGGCGGGATGAGTTGCAGGTAGTAATGGCCGAAAAAGTGGCAGCCGAGGGCCACCGCTCCGGCCGAGGCGGCCAGCCACAGCCACAGCCACAGCTCGGCCATGGCGGCGCGGGCGGTGCGCAGGGCCCGGACGACCGGCGGGAGCAGCCCCGCCGACGCCGCCGCCAGGATCGCGGTGTTGGCGAGGGCGCGGCCCAGCACATGCAGTTCGGAGCCGGTGACGGAGGCGTAGGCGGCGGAGCCGGTCACGGTCCAGAACAGGAAGCCGGCCGGATCCGTCACCAGGGCCGCGCCGAGCACGGGCGCGGCGAAGCCGGCCGCGAGCCGTGGCAGGCCCGCCCGGCCGCCGCCCCGCTGGTGCAGCAGCCAGGCGACCGGCAGCAGGACCGCGCCGCCGGTCTGCTTGGTCAGGAACGCGGCGGCGACGGCCGCCCCGGCCGCGCCCCAGCGCCCGCGGTCGGCGCACCACAGGGCGGCGGCCGTCCAGGGCAGCATGAACACCTCGAAGGTGGCGGCCTGCGCGTCCTCGGGGTGCAGCCCGACCGAGACCAGCAGGTACAGCACCCCGGCGGTGCGGCCGGCGCGGTCGCCCCAGCGGCGGCGGGCCAGGGAGGCCAGCAGGACGGCGGTGAGCAGCTGGGCGAGGACGGCGAGCACCCGCAGCGGGGTCAGCGAGCCGGAGCCGCACAGCGCGAACGCGGCCTGGTACAGCCAGGGCAGCAGCGGCGGCTTGCGGTCCACGACCGTCTCGTACAACTGCCCGCCCTGGGCGAGCAGCCGCGCCTGTACGGCGAGGAAGCCCTCGTCCGGGTTCCACAGCGGCCGGACGAAGGAGGGGATCCGGGTGACGCAGGCCAGGACCGCCAGGTGGGGCAGCAACCGCGCCCAGTACGCCGTCCGGGTGACCGTGGTCCGTGCGGGGGCGAGCGGGGCGACGAGCATGGTCCGCACGCTATCCGGCCCCGCGGTCCCAGCCGAAGCGGGACATACGGGGCCGGAGCGGGAGTGTGCGGGTTACTCGGCGGTTCCCTTCGGCGGGTACATGACGTCGCTGACCTTGGTCTCCTGGTGCCGGCCGAGGCGGCTGTGCGACCGGCCGTAGAGGAAGTAGACGATGAAGCCGATGGCCATCCAGACGGCGAACCGGATCCAGGTCTCGGCGGGCAGGTTGAGCATCAGCCACAGCGAGGCGCACACGGACAGGATCGGGACGGCCGGGACCAGCGGCGTACGGAAGGAACGGTGCAGGTCCGGGCGGGTGCGGCGGAGGATGATCACGCTGATCGCGACGACCACGAAGGCGAAGAGCGTACCGATGTTCACCAGCTCGGCGAGTTCACTGAGGCTGGTGAAGCCGGCGACGATCGCGATGACGACGCCGAGCAGGATCGTCGACCGGTACGGGGTGCCGAACCGGGGGTGGGTGTGCGAGAAGAAGCGGGGCAGCAGCCCGTCCCGGCTCATGGCGAAGAAGACCCGGGACTGGCCGAGCAGCAGGATCATGCACACCGTGGTCAGTCCGACGGCGGCGCCGAAGCTGATCAGGCCCGCGTACCAGGGGTGCCCGGTGGCCTTGAACGCGTCGGCGAGCGGCGCCTTCACGGACAGCAGGCTGTACTTCTGCATGCCGGTCACGACGATCGACACGGCGACGTACAGGGTGGTGCAGATGATGAGGGAGCCCAGGATGCCGCGCGGCACGTCGCGCTGCGGGTGCCGGGTCTCCTCGGCGGCGGTGGCGACGACGTCGAAGCCGATGAAGGCGAAGAAGACCACGGACGCGGCGGTGAAGATGCCCATGACGCCGAAGTCGGACGGCGCCCAGCCGAAGATCAGCTGGATCAGGGGGGCCTTGAGGTTCCCGCCCGCCTCCGTGGGCTGCTCCTTCGGGATGAACGGGTCGTAGTTGGCGCTGTTCACGAAGAAGGCGCCCGCGATGATCACCACGAGGACCACGGCCACCTTGATCGCGACGACCACGGAGGTGACCCGCGCGGACAGCTTCATGCCGACGACGAGGATGACGGTGAGGAGCAGGACGAGGGCCGCGGCGAGGATGTCGAAGCCGAAGCCGGTGGCGCCGTCCCTGCCGGCGAGCGCCGCGGGCATGTGCCAGCCCGCGTTGTCGAGCAGGGAGTGGATGTAGCCGGACCAGCCGACCGCGACCACCGCCGTGCCGAGCGCCAGCTCCAGGACCAGGTCCCAGCCGATGATCCAGGCGGGGAGTTCGCCGAGGGAGGCGTAGGAGAAGGTGTAGGCGGAGCCCGCCACGGGGACCGTGGAGGCGAATTCGGCGTAGCACAGGGCGGCGAGCGCGCAGACGACACCGGCCACGACGAAGGACAGGGAAACGGCGGGGCCCGCGGTGTTCTTGGCGGCCGTGCCGGTGAGGACGAAGATGCCGGTGCCGATGATGACACCGACGCCGAAGACGGTCAGGTCCAGGGCGGTCAGTGACTTCTTGAGCGAATGTTCGGGTTCCTCGGTGTCCAGGATGGACTGCTCGACGTTCTTCGTCCGGAACAGCGCGTTGCTCACGTACCTACCTCCCACGCTTGTCGTCCTCGACATGATCGAGAGGGCCGGGGAGCGTATTCCCCGGCACAGGCAGGTTCACGCAAACGGGCCGGTTCCGCCACCGGGGGGAGTGGGGGAACCGGCCCGCAGGGGCACTTTCTAGTCGCGCGCGGGCTCCACCGAGTCCACCGCGTCGGCCGTACGGTCGAACCGGCCGTCGAGCCGCGAGACCAGCCCGGTGACCTGGCGGGCGATGTCCGGCGCGGTCAGCCCGATCTCGGCGAGCACCTCGGCACGGGAGGCGTGGTCGAGGAAGCGCGGCGGGATGCCGAAGTCGCGCAGCGGTACGTCCACGCCCGCGTCGCGCAGGGCCTGGGCGACGGCGGAGCCGACACCGCCGACGCGGCTGTTGTCCTCGACGGTGACGACCACCCGGTGCCGCTCGGCGAGCGGGGCCATGGCCTCGTCGACGGGCTTGACCCAGCGGGGGTCGACCACGGTGGTGGAGATGCCCTGCCGGTCGAGCAGCTCGGCGATCTCCAGGCACATCGGGGCGAGGGCGCCCACGGAGACCAGCAGCACGTCCGGCCGGTCGGTGCCGGGCTCCCGGAGCACGTCCATGCCGCCGATCCGGCCGACGGCGGGTACGGCGGGACCCACGGCGCCCTTGGAGAAGCGCACCACGGTCGGCGCGTCCTCGACGGCGACGGCCTCGCGCAGCTGGGCCCGCACCTGGTCGGCGTCGCGCGGCGCGGCGAGCCGCAGCCCGGGCACGACCTGGAGGATCGACATGTCCCACATGCCGTTGTGCGAGGCGCCGTCGGTGCCGGTGATGCCGGCCCGGTCGAGCACGAAGGTCACCCCGCACTTGTGCAGGGCCACGTCCATGAGGACCTGGTCGAAGGCGCGGTTGAGGAAGGTGGCGTACACGGCGAAGACGGGGTGCAGCCCGCCGTGGGCGAGGCCGGCCGCGGAGACGGCGCCGTGCTGCTCGGCGATCCCGACGTCGTACACGCGGTCGGGGAAGCGCTTGGCGAAGCGGTCCAGGCCGACCGGCTGGAGCATGGCCGCGGTGATCGCGACGATGTCCTCCCGCTCCTCGCCGAGCTTGACCATTTCCTCACCGAAGACCGAGGTCCAGTCGGCGCCGGAGGAGGCGATCGGCAGGCCGGTGTCCGGGTGGATCTTGCCGACGGCGTGGAACCGGTCGGCCTCGTCCTGGAGGGCGGGCTGGTAGCCGCGGCCCTTCTCGGTCAGGCAGTGCACGATCACCGGCCCGCCGAACCGCTTGGCCCGGGCCAGCGCCGACTCCAGCGCCTCGATGTCGTGCCCGTCGATCGGGCCGACGTACTTCAGCCCCAGGTCCTCGAACATGCCCTGCGGGGCGATGAAGTCCTTCAGCCCCTTCTTGGCGCCGTGCAGCGTCTCGTACAGCGGCTTGCCGACCACCGGGGTGCGGTCGAGGATGTCCTTCGTCCGGGCCAGGAAGCGCTCGTAGCCGTCGGTGGTGCGCAGCGTCGCGAGGTGGTTGGCGAGGCCGCCGATGGTGGGAGCGTAGGAGCGCTCGTTGTCGTTGACGACGATGACCAGGGGCCGGTCCTTGGCCTCGGCGATGTTGTTGAGCGCCTCCCAGGCCATTCCGCCGGTCAGGGCCCCGTCACCGATGACGGCGGCGACATGGCTGTCCTGTTTGCGCAGCTGGTTGGCCTTGGCGATGCCGTCGGCCCAGCCGAGCACGGTGGAGGCGTGGCTGTTCTCGATGACGTCGTGCTCGGACTCGGCCTGCGAGGGGTAGCCGGACAGGCCGCCCTTCATCTTCAGCCGCGAGAAGTCCTGCCGGCCGGTGAGCAGCTTGTGCACGTAGGACTGGTGGCCGGTGTCCCACAGCACCTTGTCCTTCGGCGAGTGGAAGACCCGGTGCAGGGCGATGGTCAGCTCCACCACACCGAGGTTGGGACCCAGGTGCCCGCCGGTCTTGGAGACCTCCTGGACGAGGAAGGTCCGGATCTCCTCCGCCAGCTGGTCCAGCTCCTCCAGGCTGAGCCGGTCCAGATCGCGCGGTCCCCTGATGCGGGTCAGCAGCGGCACCCGTGCCTCCTTGCAATAGAGCTGATCGAGCTTTCGCCGGGCTCGCCCGAGTCTAATCTTCCGGCGCCGCCCGGCATGACAGCGCCCGGCACCTTGGCGGCGCCGGGCGCTGGCGGAAACCTGAAGGGGCGCGGGACTGTATCGCTGTGCGGCTCCGCAGCGCGGGCGGGACCGGCCACGACGGACCGGCACCCGCACCCCTGGGGCGTTACGGCGCTACGCGCGACCCGCGGTCTTCTGCGTCTTGCGCGTGATGGAGTCGATGACCACCGTGGTCAGCAGAACCGCGGCGGTGATCATGTACTTCACCGGCTCCGCGATCGACTGAAGCTGCAGCCCGTACTGGATGGACACGATCACCAGCACGCCCAGCAGCGCGTTCCATGTGCGGCCGCGTCCGCCGAACAGCGAGGTGCCGCCGATCACCGCGGCGGCGATCGCGTTCATCAGCAGGTCACCGGTACCGGCGCTCTGGTTCGCCGAGGCGATCTTCGAGGCCAGGAACAGACCGCCGATCGCCGCGAAGCCACCGGAGACCGCGAAGACGGAGATCCGCACCGCGGTGACGTTGATACCCGCGCGCCGGGAGGCCTCCACGCTGCCGCCGAGCGCGAAGATCTTGCGGCCGTAGGCGGTGCGCCGGAGCACGAAGTCCGTCCCCACCAGGAAGGCCAGGAAGACCACCGTGGCCAGCGGCAGGCCCTTGTACTGGTTGTACATGTAGGCCGCGGCGAAGGAGATCACGGCCAGCAGCACCGTCCGCAGCACGGTGTCGCTGAGCGGCCGGGACGGGACGCCCGCCGCCTCCCGGCGCTTGTTGCCGAGGAAGGAGGTGAGGAAGAACACGGCGACCGCGACCACGGCCAGACCGTACGCGGCGGCGATGTCCGAGAAGTAGTAGGTGGTCAGCTTCGCGACCAGACCGTCGCCGTCGAGGTTGATCGTGCCGTCCTCGCCCAGCACCTTCAGCATGAAACCGAGCCAGAACAGCAGGCCGGCCAGCGTGACGGCGAAGGCGGGGGCGCCGAGCACCGCGAAGAAGAAGCCGTGCAGCGCGCCGATGGCGACACCGGCGCCGACGGCGAGGAGGATGGCCGCCCACTCCGGCCAGCCCTGGTTGACCGCGAGGACGGCCATGAGGGCGCTGGCCGCGCCGCTGACCGAGCCGACCGACAGGTCGATCTCGCCGAGCAGCAGCACGAAGACGATGCCGACCGAGATCATGCCGGTGCCGACCATCGTGACGGTGATGTCGTTGATGTTCTGTGCGGACAGGAAGTTCGAGTTCAGCATCTGGAAGATGACGCAGATGACGGCGAGGCCGACGATGACCGGCAGGGAGCCCAGCTCACCGGCCTTCATCTTGCGCTTGAACTCGCTCCAGTAGCCGAGCAGGCCCTGCTCGCGCACCAGCAGGCGCGGGTCGACGGCGGTGACCGCCGCGGCGGCGGCCTCCGGGTTGACGACCGGGGCGCCCTTCGGGTCGTCGGTCGTCTTGTCCACGTTCGCGGAGGTCTTGTCGATGCTCACTGGGAAACCTCCCCGTTCGTGCGCGCCGCACGGCGGGTCACGGCGTTGTCGGTGGCGCCGGTGATGGCGGAGATGATCTCCTCCTGCGAGGTCGTCTTGACCTCGAAGACGCCGTTGTTGCGGCCGAGGCGCAGGACGGCGACCTTGTCGGCCACCGCCTTCACGTCCGCCATGTTGTGGCTGATGAGGATGACGGCGTGGCCGCGCTCGCGCAGCCGCTCCACGAGGTCCAGAACCTGGGCGGTCTGCTCGACGCCGAGGGCGGCGGTCGGCTCGTCCAGGATGACCAGCTTGGGGTCGCCGAGCATGGAGCGCGCGATGGCCACGGTCTGGCGCTGACCGCCGGAGAGCGAGGCGATCGGGATGCGGACGCTCGGGATGCGGATCGACAGCGTGGTGAGCAGCTCGCGGGAGCGGCGCTCCATCTCGACCTCGTCCAGGACGCCCCACTTCTTCAGCTCACGGCCGAGGAAGAGGTTGCCGACGACGTCGATGTTGTCGCACAGCGCGAGGTCCTGGTAGACCGTCGCGATGCCCAGCGCCTGGGCGTCGTGCGGGCGGCTGATCGAGACGGGCTTGCCGTCCCACTCGATCACGCCCTCGTCGATGGGGTGCACGCCGGCGATCGTCTTGACCAGCGTGGACTTTCCGGCGCCGTTGTCGCCGACCAGGGCGACCACCTCACCGGCGTGGACCTCAAGCTCTACGTCGGTGAGCGCCTGAACGGCACCGAACCGCTTGGAGACCCCGCGCAACGCCAGCACGGGCGTAGCGGACACGTGAACCATCTCCTTCGCCGCCTGACCCGGCGGGAGGTTGTGCAGAAAGTATGGGGGAGAGTTCCGTCCGGCGCCCCGCGCCGAGCTTGCGGGGCTGAATGATGCGCGGGGCGCCGGAGGAGCGGGGGCGGCGGCCGTCGCCTCCGCCGCGAGCGTTCGACTCACGAACGCGGGCGGCCGAAAGGGGACTGCGGACCGCTGCTTACTTCAGGCCGAGCTTGTCGCACGCGGCCTTGTACTTGCCGGTGCAGATCTCGTCCACGGTGTAGACGCCGTCCTTGATGACGGTGTCCTTGATGTTCTCCTGGGTCAGCGAGGTGACCGGGACCAGGACGGCGGGCACGTCCTTCTGGGAGTTGCTGGAGACCTTGTCCTTGGCGATGGAGTCCAGCGGCTTGCCCTGGGCGAGCGCGACGGCCATCTCGGCGGCGGCCTCGGCCTCGGGGGCGTACGGCTTGTAGACGCTCATGTACTGGTCGCCGGAGACGATGCGCTGCACACCGGCCAGCTCGGCGTCCTGGCCGGTGACCGGGACCTTCAGGCCGGCGGCCTTGAGGGCGGTGATGATGCCGCCGGCCATGCCGTCGTTGGCGGAGTAGACACCCGCGATGTTCTTCTTGCCGACCGCGGAGATCGCCGCCTCCATCTCGGAGTTGGCGTTGTCCGGCGACCACTCCTTGGTGTCGTACTCCTTGGCGATGGTGACCTTGCCGTCGAGGACGGAGTGCGCGCCCTTCTTGAACTGGGCGGCGTTCGGGTCGGTCACCGAGCCGTTGATCATGACGATCTTGGTGGACTTCTTGGCCTTGTCGCCCAGCGCCTTCAGCAGGGCGTTGCCCTGGGTCCGGCCGACCTCCTCGTTGTCGAACGAGGTGTAGGCGCTGATCGGACCCTCGGCGAGGCGGTCGTAGGCGACGACCTTGATGCCCTGGTCCACGGCCTTCTGGACGGAGTTCTGGATGGCCTTGGCGTCCACCGCGTCCACGATCAGGACGTCCACCTTGTTGGTGATCATGGTGTCGACCTGCTGGGCCTGCAGGTTCGCGTCCTGACGGGCGTTGTTGTACTCGACCTTGGCCTTGCCGTTCGTCAGCTCGCTGATCTTCTTCTCGATCAGCGGACGGTCGAACTTCTCGTACCGCGCGGTCTTGTTCTCCGGAAGGAGGAGACCGACCTTGATGTCGTCGCCCTTCTTGGCCGACGCGGAGGAAGAGTCGTCGTTGCCCTTCGACTCCTTGGCACTGCCACAGGCGGCCAGCGAGACGGCCATCGCACCGGCGGCAACGGCAACGGCGGCACGACGCATACGTGCGTTCACTTCAGAAACCTCCCTGACGAGGCCGCGTCGTTGCGGCCGAGGTGGCTGGAAGTCAACTCGGCCACACGTGCGACGTCAAGAAGTAAATCCTTAACGAGATGGCAACGGTGCCATCCGTTCTCTAAGTGAAGGCAGGGGCCGCCACGGGCAGTGCACCCTCCAAAAGGGTGGAATCGCCCATCTCGCTGAGGGCGAGGGCGAGCGCTCCGAGCACCTCCGCACGGCCGCCGAGTGCCCCCGGAAGAACGGACAGTTGCCGCGCCGCGCTGGGAATCGCGTAGCGGCCGACGGACTCCCTGATCGGTCCGAGCACCAGCTCACCGGCCTCCGCGAGATCACCGCCGAGGACCACCCGGCTCGGGTTCAGCAGATTGCAGAGATTGGCGACTCCACTGCCGATGTGGCGGCCGACGTCGGCGATCACCCGACGGCAGCCCGGGTCACCGTCCCTGGCCAGCCGTACGACGCCCTCCATGGTCAGGTCGGTGCCGTGGCTGGGCTGGAGCAGCGGGAGCACATAGCGCGCCGCCGCGAACGTCTCCAGGCAGCCGCGGTTCCCGCAGCGGCAGACCGGGCCGGATTCATCGAGTGTAATATGCCCGATTTCGCCCGCTGTGCCGCCCGGGCCGCGATAGATCTTCCCGTCGATCACCAGACCGGCGCCGACACCGCTGGCGACCTTGATGTACGCCAGGTCGCGCACGCCCTTGCCGCTGCCCCAGACCAGCTCGCCGAGGGCGCCGAGGTTGGCGTCGTTGTCCACGTGCACCGGCACGCCGAGCCGTTCGCGCAGCTCCTCGGCGGGCTTGGTGCCGCCCCAGCCCGGCAGGATCGCGGTGGAGCCCAGCGTGCCCGACTCGACGTCGATCGGGCCCGGCACGCCGAGCCCCACGCCGGCCACCTTGGTCCGGTCCACGCCGGTCGCCGCGACCAGCCGGTTGACCAGCTGTTCGGCCCGGTCGAAGCCCTGGTCGGCGGAGGCGTCCACGTCCAGCGGCTCGGCCTCCTCGGCCAGCACCTGGTGGGCGAGGTTGCCGACCGCGACCCGGAGGTGGGTGTGCCCGAAGTCGACGCCGATCACGATGCCGGCGTCCCCGCTCAGGCTGACGCTGCGCGCCCGCCGCCCGCCCGCCGACGTGGGCGTGACCTCGACGGTTCCGCCGTCCTTCAGCTCCCGCACGATGTTGGAGACGGTCGCGGCGGACAGTCCGGTCGTCCGCGCGATCTCCGCCTGCGTGAGGGACCCGGCCAGGCGTACGGCCCGGACGACCCGCTCCAGGTTGGCTCGGTGCAGCGACGACTGCGACCCTGGAGTCTCCACGACGACCTCCTGAGCGCGGGGCCGCTTCGGCGAGGCCCCGTGTATGTCCAACTAGTGAACTCTAAGCTGAGCCGTTCGGGGCGACTTACGTCAAGAGGTTGAACCGTTTCCGGGTACCCGGTACACGCGCGCGCACGCCGCCCCGGAGGCCGGAGCGGCGTGCGTACGGGCGGTCGCTCTGCGCGGTCACTTCAGCGTGGCCGAGGTCAGCCCCGCCTGCACCTGGCGCTGGAAGGACAGGTAGACCACCAGCATCGGGATCATCGCGATGGTCACTCCCGCGAAGAGAACGGGCAGGTCGGAGGCGTACCCCTGCTGCTGTTGCAGCTGGATCAGGCCCTGGGTGAGCAGGTACCGCTCGGGGTCGTCGCCGCTCTGCGGCTGCATCAGGACCGTGGGCAGGATGAACTGGTTCCACTGCCCCAGCGTGTTGAAGATGCCCACACTGATCAGTCCGGGCTTCGCCATGGGCAGCATCACCTGGAAGAAGGTACGGGTGTGCGAGGCGCCGTCCAGGATCGCCGCCTCGAAGACCGCCGTGGGCAGGGTCCGGAAGAAGGCGTGCATGAAGAACACCGTGAACGGCATGGAGTAGGCGATGTAGACCAGGATCAGCCCCTGGTAGGTGTTCAGCATGTCCAGCCGCTTGACCATGAAGAACAGCGGGACCAGGGCCAGGAACACCGGGAACATCGCGCCGGCCACGAAGAAGTAGTAGAGCAGCCGGTTGCCCCAGAACCGGTACCGGGCCAGCACGTAGGCGGCCATCGACCCGAACAGCATGGTCAGCGGCACGGAGAAGACCAGGACGATCACGGTGTTGAGGAAGTAGTCCCCGATGCCCCTGTCCCAGGCCCGGGCGAAGACGTCGAAGGTCCAGTTCTCCGGCCAGCCGAAGGCGGAGCCGCCGATCTGGGTGTCGGTCTTGAAGGAGCTGAGCACCAGCCACAGCAGCGGCAGCACGATCAGCAGGGCCCACAGGGCGAGGAAGCCGTGGGAGAAGACGTTCAGGACCACGCCCTCGCCGCGGCGGTCGCCGGGCCGGACGGGAACCTTCGTCACCGGCCGGCCGGCCGGCGCGGGGGCGGACTCCTTGATGGGTGCGCTCATCGTCGTCGCTCCGCTCAGAACTCGATGCGCTCGCGACGGGTGGCGCGCAGCGTGACCACGGACAGGACCAGCGTGAGCAGCAGCATGACCACGCCCATGGCGCAGGCGTAGCCGCTCTTGCCGTAGTAGAGGAAGTTCCGCATCATCACCGTCGACATCACGTCGCTGTGGTGGTCGGGGCCGCCGCCGTAGGCGCCCATGTTCTGGGTCATCGAGGAGACCAGGACGAACATGTCCATGGCGACGATGCCCAGGTAGACCCAGGCCGTCTGCACGGAGTCCCACAGCAGGGGCAGGGTGATGCGGAAGAAGGACTGGTTGCGGCTCGCCCCGTCGATCAGGGCGGCCTCGTAGATGTCCCGGGGGATGGACTGCATGGCGGCCGAGAACAGCACCAGGTAGAAGCCGACGCCGTGCCAGACCACGACCAGCAGCAGGGCCCACAGGACCATGTTCGGCTCGTTGAGCCATTCCACGGGGCGGTCGGCGTCGACCAGGCCGAGCTTGATCAGGAAGCCGTTGAGCAGCCCGCCGCCGTCGCTGCGGTACACCGCGTTGAACAGCACCGCGAGGATGGCCAGCGACAGCACCTGCGGGAAGAAGTAGAGGATCTTGTAGAACTTCGCCCCGGCGACGCCCTGCACCCCGCCGGCCCGGCCGCGCCCGCCCGCGTTCAGCATGAAGGCGAAGAACAGGGCGAGCAGAATCGTGACCACCGGGATGAAGACCAGGAAGAGGATGTTGTGCCAGATGGCCTTCACGAAGACGTCGTCCTGGAACAGCTTCCTGTAATTGTCCAGACCAACGAAGCCGAAGGTCTGCGACTGCCCCTTCCAGTCGGTCAGCGAATACCCGAACGTCTGGATGTAGGGCCAGATCACGAAGATCAGATAAAGCGCCACGGGCACGAAGAGAAACCCCGCGACGAACCGGTACTGCCCTTTACGCATAACTTTTGACCGCCCTGTGGTATCGCGCCCCAAAGGGGCGCGGGGAACTGCGCGACCGGCCACGACGAACCGGTACCCGCAGGCACGCCCGCGCCCCTGCGGCGACTAGGCGAACCTAATCCCGGTGGTTCTTCTTCGACGCGGGGTCCTTGGCCTGCTTGTCCACGGCGGCCTGACACCGCTTCAGCCACTCCTTCGGCTGAATCCGCTTGGCCATCAGCTCATTGGACGCGGCCTCGATGGCCGTACCCATCTCGCTGTACCACTCGGTGTAGAGGTAGCGGAAGGTGTTGTCACCGGCCGCCTTCGACGCCTCGACCGTGGACTGCGTGCCCGGCCGCAGCCGCACGCCCGGGTCGACACCGTCCTTGAGGATGGTCAGCGAGTTCGCCTGCTTGGCGAAGAGCGTCGACCACTCCTTGGAGAGCATGCGCCGCATGAACTCCTTGGCCGCCGGCAGGTTCTTCGCCTTCGCCGGGATGATGAAGGGCTCGCCGGAACCGGCCCGGATCGCCTCGAACGGCAGCTTGCTGCCGGGCAGCAGCGGCATCGGCAGGAACTTCATGTCGAAGTCGGGCGGCGTCTGCTTGAGCTGCTCGTTCTCCAGCCAGGAGCCGGAGGTGATGAACACCGCCTTGTACTGGTTCCAGCGGGTCTGCGACTCGGTGTGGGTCAGGCCGTTCGTACCGGGCATCAGATAGCCCTTCTCGACCACCTCGTAGATCGCCTCGATGGCCTCCTGCGCCGCCTCCGAGCCGACGAACGCCTTCGGGTCCAGGTTGTCGATGGCCTTCATGGCGTCCAGACCGCCCTTCTTGGCGATCAGGTCCATGATGGCGACGTTGATGTAGTACGGGTACTTGCCCTGGTGGGCGAGGCCGCCGATGCCCTGCGACTTGGCGTCCTTGCAGATGGCGAGGAGGTCGTCCCAGGTCTTGGGCTCCTGCCAGCCGTTGTCCTTGAAGAGCTTGCCGGAGTACCACAGCCCCCAGACCGTGTAGATGTAGTTCAGCGCGACGACCTTGCCCTCCTGCATGCCCGGGTCGAGCGTGCCCGGGATCAGGGTGTCGCGGACCTTCGTGGCCGGGTCGTCCACCGAGGGCGCGTCCAGCACCTCGGTGAGGTCCAGCAGCTGCCCGTTCTTGTACAGGACGTCGACGTTGATCTTCTGGGCCCCGGAGTCGTCCACGATGTCCGGCGGGTTGCCCGCGTTGAACCGCGGCTGGAGCTTGCCGGTGATCTCCTGGGTGCCGGTGTGGGTGGAGGTGATACCGAGCTTCTCGCTGAAGTCGGCCTCCCACGCCTTGGCGTAATCGTCGCCGTATCCGCCCTTGAAGACGACGACGTCGAGCTTGGTGCCCTTCTTGGCGCCGAACGGGTTGTCCTTCGACGCCTTCCCCTTGGTGCTGCCGTCGTCCGACTCGTCGCTCCCGCCGCCGCTGGCACAGGCGGACAGCAGCCCCATTCCCGGGACCGCGACCAGACCGAGTGCCGTGGACCGCTTGATCAGATCACGACGGCCGACACCTTCGACTCCGTGGTGCGCAGTGGATCCCATGCTCAAGTCCTCGCCCTCTCCAGGACTCAGGCGGTGAACCGGATCCTCCCCGGCACCGCTGTCGGGTAGTGCTGGGTCGTGCTGGAAACGCCGACAGGTATAGTCCACTTCCCGCCAGCTGAGCAAGATCGAATGCACGGTTCGCGATGGGTCTTTTCCGAGTTGAGACCTCGCGGAAATATGGCGGCCCGGCGAACGGCCCGGCGGAAAAAGTCGCGACATAACTCCCTGAATGCCACAGCCAACACCCTTGACATCACGGACCACTTGACGACCTACTGGTTCTTGCGCCCGGTAGCTGACAACGTTGTCCGGAGGGGGCGCAGGAGGGGAAATCCTTGATGCAGCGGAGAACGCGGCACAGATGGGGTCCGGCGGCCGTCCTCACGGCCGCCTTCGTCATGGCCGTCGGCGGGCAGGGCGCCGCGGTCGCCCTGCCCGCCGAGGCTCCGGCGGCCGACCGGGAGTTCGCATCCTCGTTCGAGGCGGACGACCCGGCGCCGGACTGGCTGAACACCGTCGACACCGGACCGGACGGCACCCCGCGCGCCTCGGGTGTCGACGGCGGCTACAGCACCGGCATCCCGGGCAATGTCACCGACCATGTCACCGAGGTCCGGGCCAGCGCCGAGAACACCGGCGCCGGCGAGGTCAAGGAGAACCTCGTGGACGGCGAGCCCGGCACCAAGTGGCTGACCTTCGCGCCCACCGGCTGGGTCGAGTTCGACCTGGACAAGCCCGTCAGGATAACGACGTACGCCCTCACCTCGGCCAATGACTACGCCGAGCGTGACCCCAGGGACTGGACCCTGAAGGGCTCCACCGACGGCAAGCACTGGAAGACGGTCGACACCCGCTCGGGCGAGACCTTCGCCGAACGGTTCCGGACGATGTCGTACGACCTGGCCGAACCCGCGGAGTACCAGTACTTCCGGCTGGAGGTGACGCGGAACAACGGCGCCGCGGACATCCTGCAACTGGCCGATGTGCAGCTGTCCACCGGAGGCGGCGGCGGGCCGGTTCCGCAGGACATGCTGACCCTGGTCGACAAGGGCCCGAGCGGCTCCCCCACCGCCAAGGCGCGGGCCGGGTTCACCGGAAAGCGTGCCCTGCGCTACGCCGGCCGGCACACGGCGTCCGGCCGGGCCTACTCGTACAACAAGGTCTTCGACGTGAACGTGCGGGTCGGCGGCGACACCCGGCTGTCGTACCGCGTCTTCCCGTCGATGGCCGACGGCGACCGCGACTACGACGCCACGAACGTCGCCGTGGACCTGGTCTTCACCGACGGCACCCGGCTGAGCGCTCTGGGCGCCCTGGACCAGCACGGCTTCCCGCTCACTCCGCGCGGGCAGGGCGCGTCGAAGGCGCTGTACGTCAACCAGTGGAACAACGTGTCCGCGCGGATCGGCTCGGTGGCGGCCGGCAAGACCGTCGACCGGATCCTGGTGGCGTACGACTCCCCCGACGGTCCGGCGAAGTTCCGCGGCTGGCTGGACGACGTGACGCTGAAGCCGGTGGCGCCGGAGCGGCCGAAGGCACACCTGTCGGACTACGCGCTGACCACCCGCGGCACCCACTCCAGCGGCAGCTTCTCGCGCGGGAACAACTTCCCGGCGACGGCCGTGCCGCACGGCTTCAACTTCTGGACGCCGGTGACGAACGCGTCCTCGCTGAGCTGGCTGTACGAGTACGCGCGGGCCAACAACGCCGACAACCTGCCGACGATCCAGGCGTTCAGCGCCAGTCACGAGCCGAGTCCCTGGATGGGCGACCGGCAGACCTTCCAGCTGATGCCGTCGGCCGCCTCCGGCACCCCGGACACCGGCCGCGAGGCGCGGGAGCTGGCCTTCCGGCACGAGAACGAGACCGCACGGCCGTACTACTACGGGGTCCGGTTCGAGAACGGTCTGAAGGCGGAGATGGCGCCCACGGACCACGCGGCCGTCCTGCGCTTCACCTACCCCGGGGACGACGCGAGCGTGCTGTTCGACAACGTCACCGAGCAGGCCGGCCTGACGCTCGACAAGGAGCGCGGGATCGTCACCGGCTACTCGGACGTGAAGTCGGGCCTGTCCGCGGGCGCGACCCGGCTGTTCGTGTACGGCGAGTTCGACAAGCCCGTGACCGACGGCGCGGCGAGCGGGGTGAAGGGCTTCCTGCGCTTCGACGCGGGCGCCGACCGCACCGTCACCCTGCGCCTGGCGACCTCGCTCATCGGCGTCGACCAGGCCGAGGACAACCTGCGCCAGGAGATCCCGGACGGCACCTCCTTCGGCACCGTCAAGGCGCGGGCCCAGCGCGCCTGGGACGGGCTGCTGGGCAAGGTCGAGGTGGAGGGCGCGACCCCGGACCAGCTGACCACGCTGTACTCCGGGCTGTACCGGCTGTACCTGTACCCCAACTCGGGCTTCGAGAAGGTCGACGGCGAGGACCGGTACGCCTCGCCGTTCTCCCCGATGCCGGGTCCGGACACCCCGACGCACACCGGCGCGAAGATCGTGGCCGGCAAGGTGTACGTCAACAACGGGTTCTGGGACACCTACCGGACCACGTGGCCGGCGTACTCCTTCCTGACGCCGTCCCAGGCGGGCGAGATGGTCGACGGGTTCGTGCAGCAGTACAAGGACGGCGGCTGGACCTCCCGCTGGTCCTCCCCCGGCTACGCCGACCTGATGACCGGCACCTCCTCGGACGTGGCGTTCGCCGACGCCTACGTCAAGGGCGTGCGGTTCGACGCGAAGGCGGCGTACGACGCGGCCGTGAAGAACGCGACCGTCGTCCCGCCGATGTCGGGCGTGGGCCGCAAGGGCATGACCACCTCGCCCTTCCTCGGCTACACCTCGACCGACACCCATGAGGGCCTGTCCTGGGCGATGGAGGGCTACGTCAACGACTACGGCATCGCGAAGATGGGCCAGGCGCTGTACCGGAGGACGGGCGAGAAGCGCTACCGGGAGGAGTCGGCGTACTTCCTCAACCGGGCCCGGGACTATGTGAAGCTGTTCGACGCCGAGGCCGGCTTCTTCCAGGGCCGGGACGCCAAGGGCGACTGGCGGGTGGCGTCCGCGGCGTACGACCCGCGCGTGTGGGGCCACGACTACACGGAGACCAACGGCTGGGGCTACGCCTTCACCGCCCCGCAGGACAGCCGGGGCCTGGCCAACCTGTACGGCGGCCGGCAGGGCCTCGCCGACAAACTGGACGAGTACTTCGCCACCCCGGAGACGGCCTCCCCCGACCATGTCGGCTCCTACGGCGGTGTCATCCACGAGATGACCGAGGCGCGGGACGTCCGGATGGGCATGTACGGCCACTCCAACCAGGTCGCGCACCATGTCATCTACATGTACGACGCGGCCGGCCAGCCCTGGAAGACGCAGGCGTACGTGCGTGAGGCGCTCTCCCGGCTCTACACCGGCAGCGAGATCGGGCAGGGTTACCACGGCGACGAGGACAACGGCGAGCAGTCGGCCTGGTACCTCTTCTCCGCGCTCGGCTTCTACCCGCTGGTCATGGGCAGTGGCGAGTACGCCATCGGCTCCCCGCTGTTCAAGAAGGTCACCGTGCACCTGGAGAACGGCCGGGACCTGGTGGTCCGGGCGCCGAGGAACAGCGCGAAGAACGTCTACGTCCAGGGCGTCACGTTCAACGGCCGCCCCTGGAAGTCCACTTCGCTCCCCCACCGGCTCCTCTCCCGGGGCGGGGTGCTGGACTTCGCCATGGGCCCCGAGCCGTCGGCGTGGGGCACGGGCAAGAGGGCGGCGCCGGTCTCCATCACCCGCGACGACCAGGTGCCGGACCCCCGCGCGGACGTCCTGAAGGGCGCCGGGGCGCTCTTCGACGACACCTCGGCGACGAGCGCGACGGTCACCTCGGCGGACCTGCCGGCCGAGGGCGCCGTCACGCCGGTCCAGTACACGCTGACCTCGGGCGCCGACCGCACGAAGGCACCGACCGGCTGGACCCTCCAGGGCTCCGCCGACGGCACGACCTGGCACACCCTGGACCACCGCGCCGGGGAAACGTTCACCTGGGACCGCCAGACCCGCGCCTTCACCATCGCCCACCCCGGCAGGTACGCCCAGTACCGCCTGGTCCTGAACGGAGAGTCGACACTGGCGGAGGTGGAGCTGCTGGCCTGAACAGGCGCGCGACCGCGCTGACCTGACGGCCCCGGGGCCCGCCGGACACCAGGCGTCCTCGGGGCCGTACGCCGTCGCGCTGGAGTCCGGCGGCCGACGGGCCCCGGACGTGCGGGCGTCCGCGCCGGCCTCGCGGCACACGCCGGGGTGATCCGGTCGGCTCCGCCCGCCTGTGTCGGTGCGCCGGGGCAGAATCGACTCCGGTCACGCACCGCGTACGGGGAGGGGGGTCGACGGGTGAACGCTCCCGTGGACATCGGTGGGCTGGTGCGCTTCGCGCTGCACACGATGGGCGAGCGCAACGCGCACCACGAGTTCGAGCGGCTCTGCCTGGAGGTCGCCCGCCGGCGGCTGGTGAGCAACCTGCTGCCGGCCACCGGACCGGTGAGCAGCGGGGGCGACCAGGGGCGGGACGGCGAGAGCTTCTGGACGGCCCTGGCCCACCCGCCGTACCCCCCGGCCTCGGAGTTCGCCGCTCGCGCGTCGCCGCAGCGGGTCGTCCTGGCCTGCACCATCCAGAGGGCCGACGTCCCGGCCAAGGTCAGGAAGGATCTGGCGGCGATCACCGGACAGGGCGCCCCGGTGGACCGTGTCCTGTACTTCACCCTCGCCCCCGTCCCGGTGGCCGCCCGGCACGCGCTGCAACGTGAGGCGCGGGAGATTCACGACGTCGAGCTGGACGTGTTCGACGCGATGGCCCTCACCGACTTCCTCACCGCACCGGACCTGATCCATCTGGCCCAGCGGCACCTGGGGCTGCCGTCGCTCCCGGGCATGGCCGGCGAGCCCGCGGGGGACCTGTCGGTCGCGGTGCCCGAGGACGCGATCGAACACCACATCCGGGGCCGGGACGCGCTGCTGGCCGAGCTGGCGGAGCGGATCACGCGCGGCGGCGGCCGGACGGTGCTGTGCGGGGTCGGCGGCTCGGGCAAGAGCACGGTGGCGCTGGCCCTCGCCCGCCGGGGCCGCGCCGAGGGGCTGCGGGTGTGGTGGGTCGACGCCACGACCCGCGGCACCTTCGAGGAGGGGTTGCGCGAGGTCGCCGTACAGGCGGGTGTGTCCCGCGGGGAGGCCCGCGAGGTGTGGGCACGGCGGGAGGCGGCCCGGGACGTGCTGTGGCGCGCGCTGGACGACGCGGGTACGGGGCGGTGGCTGCTGGTCGTCGACAACGCCGACGACCCGTCGGTGGTGCGTGACTGGATCAGGACGCCCCGGCCGGGGAGCACGGTGGTGATCACCAGCCGGGAGCAACGGCCCGCCGCCTGGTGGAAACAGGCGGCCGTACACGCCGTGGACCCGATCGGCGAGGCGCACGGCGCCGCGATGCTCCGGGAACTCGCCCCGCGGGCCGGGACCGAGGAAGAGGCACGGAGCCTGTCCCGGCGGCTCGGCGGTCTGCCGCTCGCCCTGTTGCTCGTGGGCAAGTACCTCGCCGTGACCAGCGACGATCCGGTGCTCCCGGAGTCGCACACGCCGCGCTCGTTCACCGCGTACCGGGCGGCGCTCGACCGGGAGTTCCCCGGAACCGTCTCGGCCCTGTCGCACGACCCGTCCGGTCCGCTCACCCGGACCTGGGAGATGTCCCTGGATCTGCTGGAGGCGAAAGGGGCCGCCGTCGCACGGCCGCTGTTCCGGCTCATCTCCTTCTTCGCGCCCGATCCCCTGCCGGTCCAGCTGCTCATCGGCAGCGTGCTGGCGCGGGCGAGCGTGTTCGCCGGGCTGTCGGCGACCGGCCTGGAGGAGGCGGTGCGCGGGCTCCTCGGCTGCGGGCTGCTGCACCGCCGCCGGATCGAGGCGGACGGTGCGACGGTGGACACCCTGGTCGTCCACCCGCTCGTCCGGGAGATCACCCGCATGCAGCCGGATGCCGTCGCGGGCGCGCCCGAGTACACGACCCTGTCCGTCGTCCTGCTGGAAAGGGTGGCCAGTGGGCTGCCGAGCGACGACACGTCGACCTGGCCGCTGTGGCGTCTGCTCGCGCCGCACTGCGCGTACGCGGCGTCCGACACCTCCCACGCGGCCGGAGAGGAGTGGATGATCCGTGGCGGTCTCGCCACCCAGACCGGCGGATACGCCCACAAGGCCGGTGTGTGGTCACTGGCGGAGGAGCAGTTCGCCCACGCGGTGGAGATCCTCGGACACTGCCTTCCCCCGGACGACCCGCGCATCGTGGCCACCCGGCACAACCTGGCCTACCTCCGGCACGATCAGGGCCGTTACGACGAGGCCGAGGCGCAGTTCGCCCAGGTCCTGGAGTCGGCGCTGAGGGCCCTCGGCCCGGACGACCGGACCACTCTGGCGGCACGCCACGAACTGGCCCGGCTCCGCCTGGAGCGCGGGGACGTCGCCTACGCCCATGCCGAGCTGTGCGTGCTCGCCGCCCGCACGGCGGAGGTGCTGGGGCCCGAGGACCCGGCCACCCTGGCGGCTCGGCACGAGCTGGCCCGCACGCTGCGCGCCCGAGGCGATCTCGCCGCGGCCCGGTCCCTCTTCGAGCAGGTGGTCGGCGACACGGCGGACTCCCTGGGCGAGGCGGCACTGCCGACGCTCGCGACCCGTCATGAACTCGCCGACCTGCTCCTCGAACTCGGCGACGCCGAACAGGCCCATGCCGCCTTCACCGAGGTCCTGGAGCTGGAAGCCCGCGTCCAGGGACCGGACCATCCCAGCACCCTGGTCACCAGGAACAACCTCAGCCGCGCCCTCGTCGAACTGGGCCGGCACGACGAGGCGGAGGCGGAGCTGCGCGAGACCCTCGCCGCGTGGCACCGCATCGGTGAAGAGGCTCACCCCATGGCGCTCGTCACGCGCGGGGCCCTCGGCGGCCTGCTCGCCACGACCGGGCGGGCGGCCGAGGGGGAGAAGCTGCTGCGGACCGCGGCCCTCGCGCTGGAGCGGATCTTCGGCGCCGGCCATCGCGAAACCGTCAACGCCCGGCTCAACCACGCGGAGTCCCTGTACCGGCTGGACCGGCACGCGGACGCGGAGGTCTTGCTCCGTGCCGTCGTGGCGGCCCTGGCGGACACGGCCGACGGCGAGGGGCTCCGCGTCCTCGCGGCGCGCCGGAAACTGGCCGACATCTGCTTCGAGCAGGGCCGGGACGCCGAGGCGGCGGAGGAACTCCGGCAGATCGTCGCCGTCAGGAGCCGTGATCTGGGGGCCGGCCACCCGGAGACGCTCCAGGACCGTCAGGCGCTGGCGGCCGTCCTGCTGCGCCAGGGGCACACGGCCCTCGCCGCCAGACAGCTCGTGGCGCTCGTCGACCCCTTGGACGCCGCCCTGGGCCGGAACCACCGGGACGCCCTGATCGCGCGGTCGAATCTGGCCTACGCGCAGTCGCAGCTCGGCGCCGAAGCGGCCGCGAAACGGCAGCTCCGGCGCGTCGTGGCGGTGTACGAGGAGGACGGACTCGTACCGGACAAGCTGCTCGCGACCGTGCGGGACCTGCTCGGCCGACTGGAGTGAGCCCCGGCCCGCGCAGCGGACGCACCGTCCGGCGTCAGCCCACCGCGAGCGTGAACACGTGCAGGTCGGTGTTGCGCGGCAGGGTCACGCCGCTGAGCTGTTTGCCGGCCGGGGCGGTGAACGGCTTGGTGGCGAAGACGTACGTGGGCACGGGGTCCTTGTCCGCGCCGGCGACGTTGCGGTACGCGGTCCGGGCGACGATCTCGTTGCCGTACTGGACGGTGCCGCCTCCGCCGCCCACGGTCCAGTCGGTGAAGGACAGGTCGACGGTGTCGGTGGTGCCGTCGGTGTAGGTGACGGTGGCCCTGGTCTGCTGGTTGCCGTTGACCGCGCTGCCGATGAAGGACAACCGGTCGGCCGGGGCCGGGAGTCGGATGGTCTGGCCGGTCGCGGAGGCGTTGTCGGGGCGGCCGGCGGGTGAGGCGGGCCAGGTGAAGGCGAGGCCGCCGATCGTGGCCTGCTTGCCCGGGGTGAGGCCGGCCGCGGCGAGGGCCTGCCGGGAGTAGCTCCAGCCGCCGCCGTCGAAGTCGGCCTCGTCGTGGTCGCCGTCGTCGTCGGAGACGCCCGTGTTGTCGTAGGCGGCGAGCAGGGTGCCCGGCGCGGCCACGGTGAGCGCCACCGGCTGCTCGTACGAGGAGTCGCCCGAGGTGACCGTGACCTTGACGTCGGCGAAGCCCTGCGCGGCGTCCCGCGCCGCGGTGAGGGTGATCCGCTGGGCGCCGTCGGTGACCGTGCCCTCGGCGGGCGTGGCCGTCACCCCGGCCGGGGTCCGCACCCGGAAGCGCACCTCGGGGCCGGTGCCGCCGGTCAGCGACAGCGCGCGGACGCCGATCTCGGTGCTGTCACCGGGGGCGAGGGTGGCCGTGGTGGGACCGACGCCGATCTGGTACGGCTGCTCGCCCTCCCGGAAGGACGGCGGCGGGCTGTCCGCGCCCCAGTCGCGGTCCGGGGTGGCGGACAGCGTGTAGTCGAGCCGGCCGCCGTCCCGGACGAACGACGCGGGCAGCCAAGGGCGGTCGCTGCCGCGGCCGTTCACCTTCAGGGAGCGGACGTACGGCGCGTCGGCCGCCGCTCCGGCGGCGCGGATCGAGATGTCGTTGCCGTGCGGCCGGTCGATCTCGATCCGCTCGAACAGCGGTGAGGCCAGGACCAGTTCGGCGCGGGACGGCACCTGCGGGTACATGCCGAGGGCGGAGAAGACGTACCAGGCGGACATGGCGCCGAGGTCGTCGTTGCCCGGGATGCCGCCGGGCTCTGTGGTCCACAGCTGCCGCATCGCCGCGCGGACGGTCTCCTGTGTCTTGTACGGGGCGCCCGCGTAGGCGTACAGGTACGGGACGTTGATCGACGGCTCGTTGTCCAGCTCGGACTTGGTGCCGCCGCTGCCGGTGAGGGCCCAGCCGCCGTCGGCGTCGTGGAAGAAGTCGTCCAGCCGGGCGAGCGCCTGCTCCCGTCCGCCCAGCGCGGCGAAGAGGCCCGCCGGGTTGTGCGGGACCATCCAGGTGTACTGGGCGGCCGTGCCCTCCACGAACCCGTTGCCGGTGTCCGGGGTGAAGCCGGTGACCCAGCTGCCGTCCGCCTTGCGGTTGGCGATGTAGCCGCCGGAGGGATGGGCCGCGATGTTGAAGTTGTTCTGCCACCACTGGGCGCGGCGCGTGAAACCGGCCGCCGTGCGCTTCTCCCCCGCCGCCCGGGCGAGCTGGGCGATCGCGAAGTCCGCGGTGGACATCTCCAGCGTCTCGGCGGCACCGCCCCAGGCGTTGGACACGGACGGCATGTAGTGCAGCCGGAGGTACTTGTCGAGGGAGGGGCGCTGGCCGACGGAGAGCACGGGCTTGCCGGCCGCCGACAGGTCCCGCGCGGTGGGTACGGTCGCCGCCCGGACCAGTGACTTCAGGGCGCCTTTCAGGTCGAAGCCGGTGCCGCCGAAGGCGTGGATGCCGGCCAGCGCGGTCGGCGAGGGGTCGCCGTTCATGACATGGGTGCCGCTCGCGCCGTGCAGCCAGCGGTCCCACACACCGTTGTTCTGCCGGGCCAGCTCGTACAGGGACTGCGCGATGTCCGAGCCGGTGCGCGGGTCGAGCAGGGTCAGCAGCTGCACCTGGTCCCGGTAGACGTCCCAGCCGGAGAAGGTGCCGTACTGGGCGTGCCGGCGCCGGTCGACCCGGTGCACGCGGCCGTCGGCGCCCCGGTACCTGCCGTCGGCGTCGCTGATGACGTTCGGGTGCAGCAGCGCGTGGTAGAGCGCGGTGTAGAAGGTGGTGCGCTCGGCGTCCGTGCCGCCGCCGACCCGGATGGCGCCCAGCCGTTCCCGCCAGGCCCGTCGGGCCGCTTCGCGGACCGCGTCGAAGGAGCGCTCGGGCGGGTTCTCGGCGGCCAGGTTCGCCGCGGCGGCCTCCCGGCTGACGTAGGAGATGCCCACCTTGACGTGGACCGGGCCGTCGCCGGGCGCGAACTCGACGTATCCGCCCGCGCCCTTGCCGGCGACCGGCCTCCCGCCCTGCGCGAAGCCGCCGGTGCCGCCGGAGGTCTCCCGGGAGCCGGGATCCAGCCGGTCGTCGTGCCAGGTGCCGGTGGCCTGGAAGGCGCGGTCGAAGCGGGCGGTGAAGTAGAGCGTGTAGTAGGAGCGCCGGCCTTCGGGGTCGAGGTAGCCGCAGAAGTTGCCGGAGGTGACCGAGCCGGAGACGGTCCGGGTCTCGGGGTCGATGCTGACCGTCGAGTCCGCCGAGCCCACCTCGGAGTTGGCGGTGCGCACGAGCAGGGAGGCGGGCCGGTCGGCCGGGTAGGTGAAGCGGGCGGATCCGGTGCGCGCGGTGGCGGTGAGGTCGGCGGTGACGCCGGAGGCC
>NZ_MUMF01000050.1 GCF_002155905.1 Streptomyces tricolor
CGAGCGCGCGCAGGGCGGTGGCCAGCGCGGCCTGGCCGCCCGCCGCGATCAGCACCTCGGCCGCCGTGACGGCGCCGCCGATACCGCGCGCGAACCACTCCCGCAGCTCCGGCAGCCCCTCCAGCGGCGGCCGGCCCCAGGCACCCGGCCGCCGCCCGGCCCGGGCCAGGGCCGCCGCCATGGCGCGCTCCGGCTGGAGGGAGGAGTGCAGGTAGCCGCCGTTGAACTCCAGCACGCCGGGGGGCGGCGCGGCCAGCGAGACCACGACGCCCCAGGGGTCCACCGTGCGCGGTACGACGTCGGCGGAGCCGTCGGCGCTCAGCGCGACCTGCTGCCAGGAGGTGTCGCCGGCGGGGGTCTGCGGCGTGTGCGGCCGGGCCCGGAAGGCGCCGGCGCCCGGCCGGGTGACCACCAGCCCCTCGGCGGCGAGCTGGGCGAGCGCCCGGGAGACGGTCACCGGGCTCACCCGGAACCGCTCGACCAGCGCCCGGCTCGACGGGAGCTTTCCACCTGGAGAGTAGCGGTCCAGCTCCCTGCGGAGCTGTTCTGCCAGTTCACCGACGCTGCTACGCTGTTGCATGAGAACACAGAGTAGCGCTACTACCGCGAGGCCGATAGCAGTCACCGCTCCCCGGGAGACCCGGGGACTCGGCACCGCCCAGGCCGCCCTGGGGGTCGTCGCCTTCTCGCTGACCTTCCCGTCGACCGCCTGGGGCCTGGAGAGCTTCGGCCCGTGGTCGCTGGTGGCGGTGCGCGGTGTCCTCGCCGCGGTCGTCGCCGGCGGTTGCCTGCTCGCCCTGCGCGTGCCCCTTCCGGCGCGGCGCCATCTGGCCGGGCTGGCCGTGGTCGCCGCCGGTGTGGTGCTGGGCTTCCCGATGCTGACCACGCTCGCCCTGCAGACGTCCACCACCGCCCACGCGGCCGTCGTGGTGGGGCTGCTGCCGCTGACCACCGCCGTGTTCTCGGCGCTGCGCACCGGTGCCCGGCCCTCCCGCCGGTTCTGGCTGGCGGCCGTGGCGGGCGCGGCGGCCGTGCTCGCCTTCACCGTCGCCCAGAGCGGCGGCGCGCTCACCGCGGCGGACGGCTATCTGTTCGGGGCGCTGCTGGTGTGCGCGGCCGGATACACCGAGGGCGGCCGGCTGGCCCGGGTGATGCCGGGCTGGCAGGTCATCGGCTGGGCGCTGGTGCTGTGCCTGCCGCTGACCGTGCCGGCCGCGGCACTCGCGCTCACCTTCGAGCCGGTGCACCTGACCGTGCACGGGGTGACGGGCCTGGTGTGGGTGGCGGTCGGCTCGACCTTCCTCGGACTGCTCGTCTGGTACCGCGGCATGGCGGCCATCGGCATCCCCCGGGCCAGCCAGTTGCAGTTGGCTCAGCCCCTGCTCACACTGGTGTGGTCGGCGCTGCTGCTGGGCGAGCACTTCACGATGGCCGCTCCTCTGACCGCCGTGGCCGTGCTCGTGTGCATCGCCGTCACCCAGCGGTCGTGATCGTGAGGAGGGCCTGCCAGATGCGCGCATCCAAGGGCGACCGGCTTGTCAAGCACGGCAGGGTGGTCGGCCAACACGACCATGTCGTAGAAGTCGTCGAGGTACTCGGCCCCGAGGGCAACCCGCCCTACCGCGTGCGGGCCGAGGACGGGCACGAAACGGTTCTGTCCCCCGGACCCGACTGCGTGCTGGAGCCCAAGAAGGAGCAGCAGCGATAGCTCACCGCGGTGGTGTCGCCGGCCCCCGGTAGTGGTCGGCGACCACGCGTGCCATCGCGCCGATCGGATCGGCCGCCAGGTCCTTGGCGGCGAAGAAGACATGCCCGCGCACCTGCGGGTACGCGGCGGCGAGCGTCAGATGGCGGGACAGCTCGGCCGGGTCCTGCCAGGCCGCGGGCTGCCCCGCGGCGCCCGCCCGGTACAGCGCCTCGCCGACGTACAGATGCGTCTTGGTGCCCTGGGCGACCTGTGCCCACCAGGCCACCAGCCGGGCGTAGTCGGCGGCCGAGTAGCCGATGTGCCAGTACAGCTGCGGCACGATGTAGTCGATCCAGTGCTCGCGGACCCACCTGCGGGTGTCGGCGTACAGGTCGTCGTACGTCTGGACGCCCGCCCGGGTGTCGGAGCCGCGCGTGTCGGTGGAGGCGTTGCGCCACACGCCGAAGGGGCTGATCCCGAACCGGGTGCCGGGCCGGACCTCCTTGATACCGGCGGCCATCTCCCGCACCAGCTTGTCGATGTTGTCCCGGCGCCAGGCGGCCCGACTGGAGAAGGCGCCGCCGTAGCGGTCGTACGCCTCGTCGTCGTCGAAGGTCTGCCCGGCGATCGGATAGGGGTAGAAGTAGTCGTCGAAGTGGACGGCGTCGACCGGGTACCGGGCGACCGCGTCGAGCATCGCCTGCCGCACGAAGGCGCGGACCGCCGGCAGACCGGGGTTGTAGTAGAGCCGGCCGCCGTGCCGGACCACCCAGTCGGGGTGCTTGCGCGCCGGGTGCGAGGCGGCCAGCCGGGCGGGGTCGGCGTGGTTCGCGATCCGGTACGGGTTGCACCAGGCGTGCAGTTCCAGACCGCGGGCGTGGGCCTCCTCGACGGCCGTGCCCAGCGGGTCCCAGCCCGGGTCGCGGCCCTGGGTGCCGGTGAGGTACTCGGACCAGGGCTCGTACGGTGACGGCCACAGCGCGTCGGCCGTGGGCCGCACCTGGAGGATCACCGTGTTGAGCCGGTCGCGCACCGCCCGGTCGAGATGGGCGATCAGCTCCTTGCGCTGCTCGCTCGCCGTGCGGCCGGGCCGGGAGGGCCAGTCCCGGTTGACGACGGTCGCGATCCAGACGCCCCGCATCTGCGCGCTCGCCCGGGGGACGGGGTACGGCGCCGGTGCCGCGCTCCCGGCCGGGACGGCGGCCCCCTCGGCCGGTGCCGGGTCCATGGCGCTTACGGCCGGGGCCGCGCCCGGCGCCGGATCCGGGACGCTGTCCGGCCCCGGGCCGACGGTGCTCCGCGCCGCCGCGCGCGGTGCGGAGGCCAGCGTGGACAGCGCGGCCAGTGCGAAGGCCCGCCGAGACATGCGCCCCACCGGCACACCCCCGTACGCTCCGGATCCGCTCCGTCACGGATCGTTTCGCGCTTCAGGATGCCCCCACCCGGGCGATCGATCATCGATACTTGGCGGTAACGTGCACGATCGGAGCAGGCGCCGAACCCGGAGGTCTGCCGAGCGTGCCGGAGAACTCAGCGAAGGGGACGATGTGACCGACATCGAGCGCGTCGGAGTCGTGGGCTGCGGCCAGATGGGCGCGGGCATCGCCGAGGTGTGCGCCCGCGCGGGACTGGACGTGAAGGTCGCCGAGACCACCGGCGAGGCCCTGGAGATCGGCCGCACCCGGCTGAACAACTCCCTGGCCAAGGCCGCCGAACGCGGCAAGATCACCGAGGCCGAGCGGGACGACGCACAGGCGCGGCTGAGCTTCACCACCGACCTCGGCGAGTTCGCCGACCGGGACCTGGTGATCGAGGCCGTCGTCGAGAACGAGCAGGTGAAGACCGAGATCTTCCAGGTGCTCGACCAGGTGGTGACCCGGCCGGACGCGATCCTGGCCTCCAACACCTCCTCGATCCCGCTGGTGAAGCTGGCGGTCGCCACCTCCCGCCCGGACCACGTCGTCGGCATCCACTTCTTCAACCCGGCACCGGTGCAGCAGCTGGTCGAGCTGATCCCGGCGCTCACCACCTCCGAGGGCACCCTCAGCCGGGCCCAGGTCTTCGCCGAGAAGGTGCTCGGCAAGCACGCCATCCGCGCCCAGGACCGCTCCGGCTTCGTGGTGAACGCGCTGCTCGTGCCCTACCTGCTGTCCGCGATCCGGATGTTCGAGTCGGGCATCGCGAGCCGCGAGGACATCGACAACGGCATGGAGATGGGCTGCGCCCACCCGATGGGCCCGCTGAAGCTGTCCGACCTGATCGGCCTGGACACCATCGTCTCCATCGCCAACTCGATGTACGCCGAGTACAAGGAGCCGCTGTACGCCGCTCCCCCGCTGCTCCAGCGCATGGTCGAGGCGGGCCGGCTGGGCCGGAAGACCGGCTCGGGCTTCTACACCTACGGCTGATTACGAAGAGCGACGCCCTGCGGGCCCGGCACCGGACTTCGGTGCCGGGCCCGTCTGTTTCACACACCGTGTGCGCGCCGGGCACGCATATGCCCGCCACACACGCTCCCCACGCGCCCACCAGGCGAGTTGACTCATCATGCGCATGCAAGGGATGCGGAACCAACCATGCCGACTACCGAAAGGAGCGGACCCGTGACCGCCGATCCGGAGCATCCCGTGGTCCATGGAGAACTCGCAGAGTTACGCCGCCGCCTCGATGTGGCCTACGCCCGCGTCGAGGGAGGGCTGGCGCTGCTGCGGCACCGCACCGAGGAGACCGCCAAGGAGCTGGACGAGCTGAACACCCGGATGGCCTCGCTGGAACACGCACGCTGGCCGCTGCCCTCGCTCGCCGCGCTGACCGCGCTCGGCGCGCTCGTGGTGACGGTGTGGCAGGCGCTGGGCCGTTGAGGCCGTGCCGTTCGGCAGCGCCCTTAGCCTTCGGCGAGCCTGAGGTGGTGCAGCAGGAGTAACGCGGCCGCCATGTTGGCGGCCGGGACCTCCCCACGGGCGATCAGGTCGGGGACGAGCTTCAGCGGGACCCACTCCCGCCGGTCCGACTCGAAGTCGTCCACGGGGTGCCCGACGTACTCCCCCCGGTCGGACCAGTAGATGTGGTGCCGGGCGTCGGTGAGGCCGTTGGACGGCTCCACGCTCATGAGGTGGTGCAGAGGCCCCGGCCGCCAGCCGGTCTCCTCCTCCAGTTCCCTGGCCGCCGCGCTCGCTATGTCCTCGCCGTCCTCGACGACGCCCGCGGCCAGCTCCCAGCCCCAGCTGTCGGTGATGAAGCGGTGCCGCCACAACAGCAGCACCTCGTTCGCCTCGTTGACGACCGTGGCCACGGCCACGGGGCGCAGCCGGATCAGGAAGTGGTCCAGGTGCCGGCCGTCCGGCAGCTCGACATCTGCGAGATTGACGCTGAACCAGCGGTTTTCATACACAGTTTGTTCGTTCTGTTTCGTCCACTGCACGGTTCTGCCACCTTCCGTCGAGTAAGTGGCAATATCGCAGCAGGGACGGTGTGCCCACAGTGCGCCTACAGGGGCACGCGCAGTGCCCCGTCGATGAGTTCGGCGGCCTCGGCGGTGCCGGCCGAGCCGCAGCGCACCAGGTGCTCGCGTACCGCGCGCAGCCGGTCGCGCAGCCGCTGGGACTCCATGCCCCGCGCCTGCTCCGCCATCTGCACGGCGGTGGCCACGGCTCTGTCGGCGTTGCCCTGGCGCAGTTCGATGGTGCTGAGCATGGCCAGTCGGTGCACCCGCCCCCGGTCGTGGGCGGGGTTGTCGACGGCCGCCGCCGCGTGCTCCCGGGCGGCGGCGAGTTCCCCGAGGCTGAGCAGCGCCTCGGCCACCTGCACATTGACCAGCCCGGGCTGCACGTACCCGGTCTCGTCGGGCTCGTAGCCGCGCCGGATCCGGTCGGCCGCCGTCTCCGCGCGCCGGATGCAGGACAGCGCGCTGCCGCTGTCGCCGAGATGGGCGTACGCCTTGGCCTGCATCGCGTACAGGTCGGAGGCGAGCGCCGGGGTGATGTGCCGGCCGGCGGTGCGCAGCGCGGCCTCGGCGAAGGCGACGGCCTGCCGGTACTCCCGCATGAACAGCGACTGGTTGACCAGCAGCGCGATCACATACGCCCCGAGTCCCCGGTCCCCGCTGGCCTTCGCCAGCCGCAGCGCCTGGTGGAAGTAGCGCTGGGCGAGTCCGTGGGCGTCGGAGTCGTACGCGCAGATGCCCGCGATGGCCACCAACCCGCCGGTCGCCCGGTGCAGTTGGCGGCCGGTGGCGTCGGTGTAGCCGCCGCGCAGCAGCGGCGCGGCCTCGGTGTTGAGGAAACCGACGATCCGGGTCCGGGTCGCGATGCCGCCGGCCTTGCGGTACATCTGCTCGTAGTGCGTCCGGGCGGCCCGCAGCATCTCGATGTCGGCCGCGGTGACCGGGTGCCGGCCGCCCCGGGAGACGTCCACGTCCTCGGGCGGGTTCTCCCACTCCCACACCGGCATCACGGCGGGGGTGCCGGTGACGGCCGGCGCCCCCAGTACATGGGGCCGCTGCTGTTCGTCCGACCGCCACAGGGCGGTGGCCCGCTCCACGAACCCGCCCAGCGAACCGGCGTGCGGGGTGCTGGGCTCGCCCGGCACGCCGAGCCCGATGTCGTCGAGCGTGACGGGCCGCTGCAAGCGCGCCGCCAGCACCTCGCAGATCAGGTCGGGGACCTGACCCCGGGGCCGCTGGCCCTTCAACCACCGTGCGACGGCGGTGTGTTCGTACCGCAGCGCGAGACCGCGGCCGCGTCCCGCCTGGTTGACGTGGGCGGCGAGGCCGGCGTGCGAGATCCCCGCCTCGTCCAGGATGGCGTCGAGCAGAGTGTTGGGCTGCATGGGATGCCCCCCGAGTGGCCTGGTGCGGTCAGCGTAGTGGCTCCCCGTTCACACGGGGTGTGAACGGAGTGCCCGTATCCGCGGCGTACGCGCGCTGTTGCGGAGCGTGTCGGTCCGGTTGACTGGGGGGCCTCGCGAGAGACCGGCCGGGCCGCCGGCTCCCCCCTCGACACAGCAGCGGCTCGGCCGGGCCCCCGACGGCCAGGGCCTGTCGCTCGGATCATGCCGGCCCTAGCGGTGCGTCGTCGGCTGCGGGTGGGTGGGGGCCGAGCGCGCCCGCGCGGCGGAGCCGCTGATGTCACCGCCCCGCGCCCCCGGGCAGGACACCGTGCCCCTTCCCCGGCCGTTCCGCAGGACCAGAAGGGCCACGTCGTCCGCCGGGCTGCCGGCTGTGTGGTGCAGAAGGGCCCCGAACAGGGTGCGCAGCACCGTCTGCGGTGACACCGGCTGGTCGCTCACGGCGTCACGCAGGGCCGCGGGCAGCGGGAAGAAGCGGCCGTGCGTGTCCCGTGCGTCCTCCGCCCCGTCCGTGAAGAGCACGAGCGACTCCCCCGGAAGCAGCCGGCCGCAGGACAGCGCCTCCAGCTCGGCCGGCAACGGAAACGGTCCCAGCGGCGGAAGCGGATCCCCGCAGCTCAGCTGCTCCACCCGGACACCCCGCACCACGTACGGCCACGGATGGCCGCAGTTGAGGACGCGCAGCTCGCCGTCCCTGCCGATCTCCAGCACCAGGACGGTGACGAACTCCTCGGCGACCGGGTTGTCGGGGGCCGCGGCACCGCACGCCGGATGCTCGGCGCGGGCGCGTTCGCGCAGGTGGCGGGCGAGGGCGCGGTCCAGTCTGCGGAGCACGCGGCCGAGTTCCGGCTCGTCGTGGGCGGCCTCGCGGAAGCTGCCGAGGAGCGCCGCGACGGTCCCGAGGGCGGCCAGACCGTGCCCGCGTACGTCCCCCATCACCACCCTGACCCCGTGCTCGGTGGCGACGGCCTCGTACAGATCGCCGCCGACGCTCGCGCCCCGGTCGGCGGAGAGCTGCGCGGCGGCGACATCGATCCCGTCGAGACGCGGCGGCAGCGGACGCAGGACGACGTTCTGCGCGGCCCGCGCGACCCGCCGGGCGAGCCGCAGCTCCCGGAGCAGAGCGCGCCGGACATGGAATATGAGTCCGGTGCCGACGGCGAAGAACACGGCACTGGTGACGATGCGCGCCCCGAGCCCGTCCTGCTGGGCGAGCGGGCAGCCGAGCTTGTAGCCGACCGCGACGGCTCCCCAGACGGTGGGCAGTACGGCTCGCCCGGTGGGCGCCCGTGCCTTGATGCGGATCATGCCTCTGGTCCCCCATATGGGCCCTGACAGAGCAGACGGACCGACCCCGAAAGGCCGGTCCGATTCTGTCGACGGCATGACCCGGCCGGGTCAGATCGCCCTTACTTCCCACCCGAACGAGTGAGATCACCCAAGCCAGCCTGCATTTATGCAGCTGACAGAGGGTTTGAGGCGCCCTCGAAGGGGCGCGGGGAACTGCGCGTGGCCGGCCACAGGAAACCCGCGGCCGGCCACGCACAGAACCCCGACGGCGACTAACCCCTCAGCACCGCACCCGTACGCTCACCGGCAAGAGCCACGGCGGAGTCCCTCGCGGCCGAGGCCTCATCCACGGTCAGCGTGCGGTCAGCGGCCCGGAAGCGGAGCGCGTACGCCAGCGACTTCTTCCCGTCCCCCAGCTGCTCGGCGTTCTCGTACACGTCGAACAGCCGGATGGACTCCAGCAGCTCTCCCGCGCCCTCGCGCAGCGCGGCCTCCACGTCGGCGTGCGGCACGAACTGGTCGACGACGAGGGCGACGTCCTGCGTGGCCACGGGGAACGTGGAGATCCGCGGAGCCCGCGGGGTGCCGTCGCCCGCCGCCTCCAGGGCGTCCAGGTTCAGCTCCGCCGCACAGGTGCGCTCCGGCAGGCCCAGGGCCTTGAGGACCCGCGGGTGCAGTTCGCCCGCATGGCCCACGACCCGCTCCGTGCCGTCGACGACGACCAGCAGCTCGGCGCAGCGGCCGGGGTGCCAGGGGCCGTACTGCCCCTTGCGCACGACCAGTTCGGCGCCGGCCTCACGGGCGACGGCACGCGCCGCCTCGACGGCGTCGGCCCAGTCCGCGGGACGGCCCTTGCCCCACCAGCCGGACTGCTCGCGAGCGCCCGCGAGGACGACGGCCACGTGCCGCGGCTGCTCGGGCAGCGCGGCGTTCAGCGCGGCGATCTCCTCGTCGCTGGGCCGCCGGTCCACGGGCAGGTGCGCGGCGACGCGCTGCTCCTCGCGCGGGTGGAACACCAGCCCGGTCTCGAACAGCGCCAGGTCGTGCGAGCCGCGGCCGGCATTGCGCCGCAGCGCACCGAGCAGGCCCGGCAGCAGCGTGGTGCGGAGCGCGGGCTCCTCGTCGCTGAGCGGGTTGACCAGCTTGACGACACGGCGGGCCGGGTCGTCGGAGTCCAGGCCGAGCTGGTCGAAGACCTGCTCGCTGACGAAGGGGTAGTTCGGCGCCTCGACGTAGCCCGCTCCGGCCAGCGCGCGGCCGACCCTGCGGTGCAGCCGCTGGCGGTGCGTGAGGCCGCGGCCCGAGGGCAGCTTGGGCAGCGTGGAGGGCAGGTTCTCGTAGCCCTCGAGGCGGATGACCTCCTCGGCGAGGTCGTTCGGGTCGACCAGGTCGGGCCGCCAGGACGGGACGGTGACGATCAGCTCGTCCTGCCCGTACACGTCGCAGCCGACCTGCTGGAGGCGGCGGACGACCGTCTCGCGGCCGTAGTGCACACCCGCCACCTTGTCCGGGTGGTCGGCCGGGAGGGTGATGGTGTGCGGCGCCGAGGGCGCGATGACCTCGGTGACACCGGCCTCCGCCGTACCGCCGGCGAGCAGGACCAGCAGGTCCACGGTGCGCTGCGCGGCGGCCGCGGCGGCCTGCGGGTCGACCCCGCGCTCGAAGCGGCGGGACGCCTCGGACAGCAGCTTGTGCCGGCGGGCCGTACGGGCGATCGAGACGGCGTCGAAGTGAGCGGCCTCGATGACCACGTCCGTGGTGCCGTTCACGCCGTCCTCGGTGACCTCGTGGTCGGCGATCTCCGTGTGGGCGCCGCCCATCACGCCGGCGAGGCCGATCGGGCCGCGCTCGTCGGTGATGACCAGGTCCTCGGCGTGCAGCGTGCGCTCGACGCCGTCGAGGGTGACGAGCTTCTCGCCCTCCTCGGCCCGGCGGACGCCGATGGTGCCCTGGACCAGCGTGCGGTCGTAGGCGTGCAGGGGCTGGCCCAGCTCCATCATCACGTAGTTCGTGACGTCGACGGCGAGCGAGATCGGGCGCATGCCGACCTTCTGCAGCCGGCGCTGGAGCCAGATCGGCGAGCGGGCCTCGGGGCGCAGACCGGTGACCGTGCGGGCGGTGAAGCGGTCGCAGCCGAACGGCTCGGAGACCTGGACCGGGTAGCCGAAGGCGTTCGGGGCCGGTACGTCGATCAGGGCCGGGTCGCGCAGCGGCAGGCCGTAGGCGATGGCGGTCTCGCGGGCGACGCCGCGGATGGACAGGCAGTCGCCGCGGTTGGCGGTGACGGCGATGTCCAGGACCTCGTCGACCAGTTCGAGCAGCTCGATGGCGTCCTTGCCGACCTCGGTCTCCGGCGGCAGCACGATGATGCCGTGCGTGCCGTCGTCGCCCATGCCCAGCTCGTCGCTGGAGCAGATCATGCCGTGGGACGTCTTGCCGTAGGTCTTGCGGGCGGAGATGGAGAAGCCGCCGGGGAGCGTGGCGCCCGGGAGGACGACGACGACCTTGTCGCCGACGGCGAAGTTGCGGGCGCCGCAGACGATCTCCTGGGGCTCACCGGTGCCGTTGGCCTGGCCGACGTCGACCGTGCAGAAGCGGATCGGCTTCTTGAAGCCCTCCAGCTCCTCGATGGTCAGCACCTGGCCGACGACCAGCGGGCCCTTGAGGTCGGCGCCGAGCTGTTCGACGGTCTCGACCTCCAGGCCGGCCGAAATGAGCTTGGCCTGGACGTCGCGGCCGGTCTCCGTCGCCGGCAGGTCGACGTACTCCCGCAGCCAAGAAAGCGGGACCCGCATCAGATCTCCATCCCGAACGGCCGGGTGAACCGGACGTCACCCTCGACCATGTCTCGCATGTCTTCGACGTTGTGGCGGAACATCAGCATCCGCTCGATGCCGAACCCGAAGGCGAAGCCGCTGTACTTCTCCGGGTCGATGCCGCAGGCCGTGAGGACCCGCGGGTTGACCATGCCGCAGCCGCCCAGCTCGATCCAGCCCTCGCTGGAGCAGGTGCGGCAGGGCCGGTCGGGGTTGCCGACGGACTCGCCCTTGCACACGTAGCAGAGCATGTCCATCTCGGCGCTCGGCTCGGTGAAGGGGAAGAAGTTGGGCCGCAGCCGGGTCTTCATGCCCTCGCCGAACAGGGACTGGACCATGTGGTCCAGGGTGCCCTTGAGGTCGGCCATGGTCAGGCCCTCGTCCACGGCGAGCAGCTCGACCTGGCGGAAGACCGGGGTGTGGGTGGCGTCCAGCTCGTCGGTGCGGTAGACGACGCCGGGGCAGATCACATAGACCGGCAGCTCGCGGTCGAGCATCGAGCGGATCTGCACGGGCGAGGTGTGGGTGCGCAGCACCGTGCCGGACTCGGTGCCGCCGTCGGGGCCCTGCACGAAGAAGGTGTCGGCCTCACCGCGGGCCGGGTGGTCCGGCCCGATGTTGAGCGCGTCGAAGTTGAACCACTCCGCCTCGACCTGCGGGCCCTCGGCGACCTCGTAGCCCATGGCCACGAAGATGTCCTCGATGCGCTCGGAGAGCGTGGTCAGCGGATGGCGGGCGCCGGCCGGGACGCGGTCGTAGGGCAGCGTGACGTCCACCGCCTCCTCGACCAGCACCCGGGCGTCGCGCTCGGCCTCCAGCTCGGCCTGGCGGGCGGCGAGGGCCTTGTTCACGGCGCCGCGGGCCATGCCGACGCGCTTGCCGGCCTCGGCCTTGGCGTGCGGGGGCAGGGCGCCGATCTCGCGGTTGGCGAGCGCCAGCGGGGAGGCCGGGCCGGTGTGGGCCACCTTGGCCTCGTGGAGCGCGTCGAGGGAGTCCGCGGCGGCGAAGGCGGCGAGCGCCTCGTCCCGCATGCGCTCGATCTCTTCCGGTTTCAACGCCTCGACCTCGACAGGGTCGTACGACTTATTGGGTGCCGACATCTCTTCCCGTGCTTCCGATTGTGTCCCCCAGCTATCGCTGGGAGGTGCCCCCTGGCGGATGGTCCCCGTCACCGGGCTCGGCCGTGTGAAGGACACAAAGGTGCCAAAGGCCGAGTCTAACGGGGTGGAGGTGTACGAATGCGCCCGTGGGCCACTACGCGAGATACGCGGGGGCCGCCACGGGCAACGTAAATCGGAACTCGGCGCCGCCTTCGGGGGCGCGGCCGACCGTGATGGTGCCGCCGTGGGCCTCCACGATGCCCTTGACGATGTACAGCCCGAGGCCCGTGCCGCCGCGCTTGCTGCCCCGCCAGAAGCGGGTGAAGACACGGTTCATGGATTCCTCCGGGATGCCAGGCCCCTCGTCGCTCACCGTGACCGACGTGCCGGTTTCCTCGCCCTCGCGCGGGGACGGCGTGGGCGTGACGTCAATCGTGACGGTTCCCTCGCCGTGCCGCACGGCATTTTCGATGAGGTTGCTGAGCACCTGGTCGATCTTGTCGGGGTCGGCCCACAGGGCGGGCAGCGGCTGCTCGATGCGGAGCAGGAAGCGGTCGGCGCGCTGGCCGGCGGCGACGTAGGCCTGGATGTGCCGGGAGACGGCGGCCCCGATGTCGACGGGCTGGCGGCGCACCTCCAGCCGCCCGGAGTCGATCCGGGAGATGTCCAGCAGTTCGGCGATGAGACGGGTGACGCGGTCGGCGTCGGCGTCGACGGTCTCCAGCATGAGCCGCTTCTGGTCGTCGGTGAAGCGTTCCCACTTGGCGAGCAGGGTGGCCGTGAAGCCCTTCACGGAGGTGAGCGGGGAGCGCAGCTCGTGGGCCACGGTGGCGATCAGCTCGGCGTGGCTGCGCTCGGTGCGGCGGCGGGCCTCGGTGTCCCGGAGGGAGACGACCACGCACCGTACCGGCCCCAGCGGCTCGTCGCGTACGTAGCGGGCGGAGACGAGCACTTCCCGGCCGCCCGGCAGCAGCAGGTTCCGCTCCGGCTGCCGGACCCGGATCGGCAGCCCGCCGTAGGGGTCGGTGAGCTGCCACCAGCGGCGCCCCTCCAGGTCCTCTAACGGCAGCACCTTGTCCAGGGGCTGTCCGAGGGCCTCGGCGGGCCGTACCGCGGTGATCCGCGCGGCGGCGGCGTTGAAGCAGGTCACCCGGCCGTGCTCGTCGGCGATGACGAGGCCGTCGGGCAGCTGGTCGGGATCGACGCCCAGGCAGCCGTCCGCGCTCCCGGGCGCGGGTGTGCGCCGCTCGTCCCGTCCCCCCGGCGCGGTACTCGTGCCGGCCACACTCATCCCCGTACCCCACCTCTCAGACGGCGCAGGGCCCCGCGCTGGTCACCCTACTAGCTCTCGGTGACGGAGCGGCACCCTCCGGAGGCGCGCTGTGCACGGGCCGACGCGTAGAGACATACGGCGGCGGCGGTGGCGAGGTTCAGGCTCTCGGCCTTCCCGTGGATGGGGACGCGGACGACGGCGTCGGCGAGGGCGCGGGTCTCCTCGGGCAGCCCCCAGGCCTCGTTGCCGAACACCCAGGCGGTGGGTCCGCCCATGGTGCCCTTGTCCAGTTCCTCGTCCAGGTCGCGGTCGCCGGCCCCGTCGGCCGCGAGGATGCGCACCCCGGCCGCCTGGAGTCCGGCCACGGCCCGTTCGACGGGTACGCCGACGGCGACGGGCAGGTGGAAGTGGGAGCCGACGGAGGCCCGGACGGCCTTGGGGTTGTACAGGTCCACGGAGGCGTCGGTGAGGATCACGGCCTCGGCGCCGGCGGCGTCGGCGCAGCGCAGCACGGTGCCAGCGTTGCCGGGGTCGCGTACGTGGGCGAGGACGGCGACCAGCCGGGGCCGGGCGGCGAGGATGTCCTCGAAGGGGGTGTCCAGGAACCGGCAGACCCCGACCAGCCCCTGCGGGGTGACGGTGGTGGAGATGTCGGCGATGACCTCTTCGGAGGCCAGGTGCACCCGGGCGCCGGCGCTCCGGGCCGCGCCGATGATGTCGGCGTACCGCTCCGCGGCCTCGACCGTGGCGAACAGCTCGACGAGCGTCGCCTCTCCCCCGGCCCGGTGCCCGGCGGCCTCCCGCACGGCCTGCGGCCCTTCGGCCAGGAACAGCCGGTCCTTCCCCCGGAAGTTCCGCTTCGCGAGCCGCCGAGCGGCGGAGACACGGGCGGACCGGGGGGAGATCAGCTCGGGGCTGACGGGAGGCATCCTGTTGTTCACCTTCACAAAGTCTTCTTCTTCGCCGCACCGGTGGTGCAGCACCCCGTCAGGGGCGCGGGGCTGTATCGGCATGCGGCTCCGCCGCGCGGGCGCGACCGGCCGCGTCGCACGCGCAGCCGGGAGAACCACCCGGGGGCCCCAACAACAGGACCCGCAAGCCATACAGCCTGCGGGTCCCGAAGTGAACGTCGGCTCAGAGCCAGCGCGGCGTCACGCGGCCTTCGGGGCGTTGACGTCCGACGGCAGCGCCTTCTGGGCGACCTCGACGAGCGCGGCGAAGGCGTTCGCGTCGTTCACGGCCAGCTCGGCCAGGATCTTGCGGTCGACCTCGACGTTCGCGGCCTTCAGACCCTGGATGAAGCGGTTGTAGGTGATGCCGTTGGCGCGGGCAGCGGCGTTGATGCGCTGGATCCACAGCTGACGGAAGTCGCCCTTGCGCTTCTTGCGGTCGTTGTAGTTGTAGACCAGCGAGTGGGTGACCTGCTCCTTGGCCTTGCGGTACAGGCGCGAACGCTGACCGCGGTAGCCGGAGGCCTGCTCGAGGATCGCCCGGCGCTTCTTGTGGGCGTTGACTGCCCGCTTGACGCGTGCCACTTGTTAACTCCTTGTAGCGGGGTCGTGGTGGTCCTCACACGACCCGGAAACGATTCGGTCCCGGTCCCGACGCACGGCGCTCAGAGGGCGCCGCCGCGTCACTTGCCGAGAAGCTTCTTGATCTTCGCGGCGTCGCCCGGGGCCATCTCGGCGTTGCCGGTGAGGCGACGCGTGACGCGGGACGACTTGTGCTCGAGCAGGTGGCGCTTGCCGGCGCGCTCACGGAGCACCTTGCCGGAGCCGGTGACCTTGAAGCGCTTGCTGGCACCGCTGTGCGACTTGTTCTTCGGCATAGCGCCGTTATCTCCTCGTCGGTGGCGCTCCCGTGCCCGGTCGTGAAACCGGGCACGCTGGAGCGTCGCTCTCTTCTTTCGGTTACATCCTCGGGGACGTACATCCCCCGGGATCACGCCTCGGCGGGCTCCTCGGCGGACGCCTCGACCTCGGCAGGGTTCTGCGAGCGACCGGGGTTGGCCTTCGCGGACGCCTTGCGGGCCTCCTGAGCCTGGCGAGCCTCGGCCATCGCCTCGGTCTTCTTCTTGTGCGGACCGAGGACCATGATCATGTTGCGGCCGTCCTGCTTCGGGTTCGACTCCACGAAGCCGAGGTCCTGGACGTCCTCCGCGAGCCGCTGCAGCAGTCGGTAGCCCAGCTCGGGGCGGGACTGCTCGCGACCACGGAACATGATCGTGATCTTGACCTTGTCGCCCTGCTTGAGGAACCGGACGACGTGACCCTTCTTGGTGTCATAGTCGTGCGGGTCGATCTTCGGCCGGAGCTTCATCTCCTTGATGACCGTGTGCGCCTGGTTCTTGCGCGCCTCACGGGCCTTCATGGCCGACTCGTACTTGAACTTCCCGTAGTCCATGAGCTTGCACACGGGCGGACGGGCGTTCGCCGCGACCTCGACCAGGTCCAGGTCGTACTCCTGCGCAAGCTCCAGTGCCTTGGCCAGCGGGACGATGCCCACCTGCTCGCCACTGGGACCGACAAGTCGCACCTCGGGAACGCGAATCCGGTCGTTGATGCGGGGCTCGGCGCTGATGGATCCTCCTCGGTAGCACCACGCGGCGGTCTGGCGGACAGCCACGGACGTCTGTGTTCCTTAGACCTAACCGCGCCGAAGCAGAAAAAATGCCCCGGACGATCACAGGCGGGGCTCCAACAACTACCGGAGCACCGCCGCGATGTCGCGGGGCGCACTTCGGGCGACTCCATCGTCCGTACGGAACGATGGTGGCCGCCTGACCGGAAGACCCGCCGTCCCGGAGGACGGTCAGGTGGGAGATCGGAGCCTCCACTTGTGGGCCGGGCACAAGCATGTCCGGCCGGTCGTCCTTCAGATTAGCAGGATCGCTTGACAAGGGCTAATTGAGGGGCGCCGGGCGCGACCACCTATGGTGTGGGACATGAGTGACACCCCTCCTGAGTCCCCCGACTTCGACGCGATGACCCGGGACATCGCCGAGGTCCCCGCCGTCGAGGTGATCGTGACGGTCGCCGTCAACCTGATGAGCGCCGCCGCCGTGAAGCTCGGGCTGAGCGAGGAGGGCGAGAAGTACAAGGACCTGGACGAGGCCCGCAAGCTGATCACCGGGCTCGCCGGTCTGCTGGACGCGAGCGCGACCGAGATCAGCTCCTTCCACGCGGCCCCGCTGCGCGACGGCCTGAAGTCGCTCCAGCTGGCGTTCCGCGAGGCGTCGATCGTCCCGGACGAACCGGGCCAGGGCCCGGGCGAGAAGTACACCGGCCCGGTCTACGGCTAGTCGCCCCCGGACCTCACCCGCGCACGTACAAGGGCTCGCCCGGTGGCGTGGTCCCGGCCGGCAGCAGTGCCAGGTCGAGGCCGCGTACCAGGCGGGCCCGCAGTGTCTCGTCGGCGGCCAGCCGCTCGGCGACGGCGCGGGCGGCCTCGGCGGGCGGCGCCGCCGGGTCGAGGACGAGGGCGAGGGTGCCGTCGGCCCGGCCGGGCCCGAGGTGGGCGCGGAGCACGGCGGGCTCCGCCGCCACGGCCGTACGGACGGCCTCCACCACGGCGGGGTCGGCGAGCGGGTCGGTGCTGGTGCGGCCCTCGGCGAGGGCGAGCAGCGCCGGGCCGGTCAGCTCGAACGGCACCGGGCCGGCGAGGTCGAGCACGACCGTGTCGGCCTTCTCGTGCGCGGCGGCCTGGAGCGCCTGGTGCAGGGGCACGGCGACCGGGCGGGCCGCGGGGTCCCAGCGGGCGAGGGAGTCGGTGGAGGTGAAGGCGGGCAGCGCGGTGCGGTCGCCGGCCTTCAGGGTGGGGACGGCCATGTCGCTGGTCTTCTCGCGGCGCAGCCCGTTCTCGTCCTCCTCGACCTCGCCGAGCACGGCGACGACGGGGACCAGCAGGCGGGCGCCCTTGAGTGCCTCCAGGACGGGCCCGAGGGCGCTGCGGTCCTCGGCCCAGGCGGCGAGCGCGGCGCTCAGCCGGGGGTCGGCGGAGCCGTCGTCGTCGGAGAAGCCGGGGTCGGGAATGTTCTTGTTCGCCACGGTCACCGAGCCTATCGGGGGGAAGCCGCCGGGCTTGTGCGGGGCCGGTGACGCCGTCTGATCCGGTCCGCACGCCTGCCTGAGGGAGCGCACAGCCGGCGTACCTGCGGGCGCGGGTGCGGCCGGGGACGGCGGCCGTATCGTCGGCGGCGGCGCCCTCGGTCAGCGGTTCGGCCGGGGCGGGGAAGGAGGCGTCGGTGCCGGAGCCGGTGACGGGGGACCGGGACGCGCTGCTGCGCAGGGCGATGGCGGGGGTGAGCGTGCCGGCGGGCGCGCGCGTGTCGGCGGCCGTGCTCGCGGTGGACTCCGGCCGGCGCGCGGTGTACGGCGACGCGGCCTTCGACACGGCGAGCATCGTCAAGGTCGACATCCTGGCCGCGCTGCTGCTCCGGGCGCAGGACGCGGGGCGCCGGCCGGCGGCGGCCGAGCGGGCGCACGCCGCGCGGATGATCGAGGACAGCGACAACGCGTCCGCGACGGCGCTGTGGCACCGGATCGGGCGGGCGGCCGGGCTGGACGCGG
>NZ_MUMF01000498.1:0-19047 GCF_002155905.1 Streptomyces tricolor
TGTTCCAGCCATGCCGCTGACTCCTAGTGCAGTCCGTAGTGATGCCCGTGGTGGACCGGCCGGATCGGCTCCCGATGCGGGCCCGGCGCGGCGCCTGCCGGAGAACCGGCGCGGCCGAGCGGGGGGAACCGGCGGCGATCGACACGGGGACCGTGCCGTCCAGGCACCCCTGACCACCCTCATCACGCCAGCTCAGAAGGTAGGTCGCCCAGCTTTCGTCTTGTTATCGCGCACGCTTCGCAGGCCGCTGTCCCGGTCCGGACGCCGACCGGCCGGCTCTGGTTGGAGAAGCGATACGGCGTCGATAAGCGGCGCCCCTAGGCTCCGCACAGCCCACGGCCCGCCGGAACACCGGCCGCCGGCACCGGCCCGACCGCCGCCCGGGCACCGGGAACGCCCGGTCCTTCCCTGTCCGGCCCTCAGTAGTGGATGGAAATGTCGAACGCTCACCACACGACCTCTCGGTCCGTAGTCCTGCGTGAATTCAACAAGCCCCTCGCCGTGGAGGAGCTGGACGTCGCCGAGGCCGGTCCCGGCGAAGTCGTGGTCGGGGTGGAGTACGGCGGTGTCTGCGGCACCGACGCGCACCTGTGGAGCGGGCGGCTGGACATCCCCACGCCCGTGGTCCTCGGGCACGAGGGGCTGGGAACGGTGGAGCGGATAGGCGCCGGCGGGCTCGCCGACGCCAACGGCGAGCCTCTGGCGGTCGGCGACACCGTGATGTGGGCGTCCTCGATCTCCTGCGGTTCCTGCGTGCCCTGCCGTATGCACGAGGAACCGACCCTGTGCGAACGGCGCACCACCTACGGAGTCAACCTCCCCGTGGCGAACGCCCCCGGCCCGTCCGGCTCATGGTCCGAGCGCATGGTGCTGCGGGCCGGCACCAGCGTGGTGAAGCTCCCGGCGGGCGTGCCCCCGGCGTCGGCGATGTCGCTGGCCTGCGCCGGCCCCACCATGATCCACGCGCTGTACGGCCGGCGGCCCGTCAGGCTCGGCGAGTCCGTGGTGGTCCAGGGCAGCGGGCCGGTGGGGCTCGCCGCGGCCGCCATGGCGCAGCTGGCCGGGGCGGCCCAGGTGATCGTGGTGGGCGGGCCCGAGTCCCGCCTCGCGGTCGCCCGGCGGCTCGGCATCGGCGACCACCACATCGACATCATCGACGGCATGGACGCCGCGGCCGCGCTCGCCGAGGTCCGCGCCCTGACCGGCGGGTACGGCGCCGACCTCGTCATCGAGTGCGCCGGTGCCCCGGACGCCGTGCCGCAGGGCATCGCCATGGCCCGGCGCGGCGGCTCGTACCTGGTCGTGGGCCAGTACACGGACCGCGGCGAGGTCGCCGTCAACCCGCACCAGCTCGTCCACCGCCAGCTCTCCCTCCTCGGCTCCTGGGGTTTCACCGGCGCCCACCTCGTGGCCTACGTGAACCTGCTCCCGGCCCTCACCGCTCGCTTCGACCTGGCGAGCCTGGTGACCGAGTTCCCGATGGCGGACTGCGAGGAAGCCCTGCGGCAGGTCGGTACGGGCGGGGTGCTGAAGGCCGTACTGCGTCCCTAGGGCCGCGAGAACCACGTCCGCGGAGGGAGAACACCGTGCGGCTGAGCACCGTCATCCTGCCCACCCGGCGCTGGACCGAGGGCGGCGGCCGCAGGTGGCTGCGCGCCGAGGAACTCGGCTTCCACGCCGCCTACACCTACGACCACCTGGCGTGGCGCAACCTGCGGGACCGGACCTGGTTCGGCGCCGTGCCCACGCTGGCCGCGGCCGCGGCGGCCACCCGGTCGATCCGGCTGGGCACCCTCGTCGCTTCGCCCAACTTCCGTCATCCGGTGCCGTTCGCCAAGGAACTCATGTCTCTGGACGACCTGTCGGGGGGACGGGTCACGCTGGGACTGGGCGCCGGAGCGAACGGCTTCGACGCCACGGCCCTCGGGCAGGCACCCTGGCCGCCACGCGAACGCGCCGCGCGTTTCGAGGAGTTCACCGAGCTGCTGGACCGGCTCCTGAGGGAGCCCGTCGTCTCGTACGACGGCTCCTTCTACCGCGCCCACGAGGCGCGCAACCTGCCCGGCTGCCTCCAGCGTCCGAGACTGCCGTTCGCGATGGCCGCCACCGGGCCCCGAGGCATGAGGCTGGCGGCCCGGTACGGGCAGGCGTGGGTGACGCTGGGCGACCCGCGGCTGCCCGACGGCGACGAGGAGCGCTTCCACGCCACGCTCGTGGAGCAGGTCCGGAACCTGGACAAGGCCCTCGCCGAACAGGGGCGGGCGGCGCGGGACATCGAGCGGATCCTGCTGACGGGCTTCACCGGTGGTGACCCCCTGCGATCCGTGGACGCGTTCGTCGACTTCGCCGGGCGCCGGGCGGAGCTGGGTTTCACCGAGATCGTCGTCCACTGGCCCGTCGAGGACTCCGTCTTCGCGGCCGACGAGCGGACCTTCGAGCGCATCGCGTCGCGGGCGCCGGCTCAGCTCGCCGGCCTCGGCGGCGGGGATGCGCGGGCGGCACGGCCGCACGATCCGGCCGGCCCGGACGAGCGCCGGCCGCGGTGACGACGCACAGGACAGGAATGGGGATCATGACCACTCGGACAGCCGTCGCATCCCGGACGGCGCCGGAAGTGCCGGCCCACACCCGCCGGGGCACGGGCGAACCCGTCCTGCTGATCACCGGGAGCGGCGGGAGCGCCCGCAGCTGGGACGCCTATCAGGTGCCGGCCCTGGTACGGGCCGGCTACCAGACGGTGACCTTCGACAACCGGGGCAGCGGGCCGGGTCCCACCGGGCCGTTCGGCCTGGACGACCTGGTCGAGGACGCGGCCCGCCTGATCGAGGCCCTCGGCCCGGCGCCCTGCCGGGTGGTGGGCCTGTCGCTGGGTGCCATCGTCGCGCAGGAGTTGGCGCTGCGCCGTCCCGAACTGGTCCGCCAGGCCGTCTTCATGGCCACCCGCGGGCGCACCGACGCCATGCGCCGGGCGATGGTGACGGCCGAGATCGAGCAGAGCCGCGGCGCGCCCAGCGTCTCCGACGCCCACCGCGGGGTGCTGCGGGCGATGCAGAACCTGTCGCAGTCCACCCTGGCGGACGACTCCCGGGCGCAGGACTGGATCGCCCTCATGGAAGGGCCGCTCGACACGGGCGACGGGTACCGGTACCAGCTGGAGAGCACACTCATCCCCGACCGGCTGCGGGACTACGCGGGCATCACGGTGCCGTGCGCGGTGATCGCGTTCGGCGACGACCTGGTCACCCCGCCGCACCTGGGCAGGGAGGTGGCCGACGCGGTGGAGGGCTGCCGGTACGTCGAGATCGCGCACTGCGGGCACTACGGGCATCTGGAGGACCCGGGCGCGGTGAACGACGCGCTGACCGCGTTCTTCGCCGGCCACCCGGAGTGACCGCTCCGGTGCCGGCCGGGAGGAAACGTCAGGGGCGTGAGCCGGACGAAACCCGCAAGTAGCCAAGCCTTCCGTGTCGCGAGACTAGACAGGAGCAACGTCCGTATCCGTTAATCCATCCCATGGATCACTCCAGGGGGTCGACCGGACCGAGACCCCACCGGATGAGCACGTGACGCGTCGGGCCCGACCGCCCGACCTGTGAACGAACGCACCGAAGACCGAGCAGTCACCTTCCCCCCACCGAAGGGTGCGAGATGTCTTCCTCCGTCAGCAGACGGCGTCTCCTGCAATTAGCCGGGGCCACGGCCGCCGCCTCTGCCACCGGTTCCCTCATCGGCGCATCGCCTGCCCGAGCGGCCGTCCCTCCCGCGAGGGCCGACATAGGGGTGTCCGCGCATCCCTTCGCGCTCGGCCAGGTCCGGCTCACCGCGAGCCGCTGGCTGGACAACCAGGACCGTACGCGGAACTACCTGCGGTTCGTCGATGTCGACCGGCTGCTCCACAACTTCCGCGCCAACCACCGCCTGCCCACCAACGGTGCGGCTGCGAACGGTGGTTGGGACGCACCGACGTTCCCCTTCCGCACCCACGTCCAAGGGCACTTCCTCACGGCGTGGGCACAGCTCTACGCGGTCACCGGGGACACCGTCTGCCGGGACAAGGCGATCCACATGGTTGCGGAGTTGGCCAAATGCCAGGCCAACAACAGTGCCGCCGGTTTCGGCGCCGGGTATCTCTCCGGCTACCCCGAATCCGACTTCACCGCTCTCGAGCAGCGGACCCTGAGCAACGGCAACGTGCCGTACTACACCATCCACAAGACCTTGACCGGCTTGCTGGACGTCTGGCGCCACATCGGCAGCACACAAGCCCGTGATGTCCTGCTCTCCTTGGCGGGGTGGGTCGACCGGCGCACCGGCCGGCTCAGCGGCCAGCAGATGCAGGCCATGCTGCAGACGGAGTTCGGCGGCATGAACGCCGTACTGACCGATCTCTACCAGCAGACAGGCGACGCGCGATGGCTCACCGTCGCCCAGCGGTTCGATCACGCCGCGGTGTTCGACCCTTTGGCGGCGGACCAGGACCAGCTCAGCGGACTGCACGCCAACACGCAAATACCCAAGTGGATCGGGGCCGCGCGGGAGTTCAAGGCCACCGGCACCACCCGGTACCGGGACATCGCCACCCATGCCTGGAACCTCTGCGTGAACAGCCACACCTATGCCATCGGCGGCAACAGCCAGGCGGAGCACTTCCGCGCCCCGAACGCCATCGCCGGCTACCTGAACAAGGACACGTGCGAAAGCTGCAACACCTTCAACATGCTCACCCTCACCCGGGAGCTGTTCGCGCTGGACCCGGACCGGGCCGCCTTGTTCGACTACTACGAGCAGGCGTGGCTGAACCAGATGATCGGCCAGCAGAACCCGGCAGACGACCACGGCCATGTCACCTACTTCACCCCGCTCAACCCCGGAGGCCGACGCGGCGTGGGCCCGGCGTGGGGCGGTGGCACGTGGAGCACCGACTACGGCACCTTCTGGTGCTGCCAGGGCACGGGCCTGGAGATGCACACCAGGCTGATGGACTCCGTCTACTACCGCAGTGACACCACGCTGATCGTGAACATGTTCGTGCCCTCGGTGCTCACCTGGTCGGAGCGCGGAATCACCGTCACCCAGACGACGGCCTATCCCGTGAGCGACACCACGACCCTGCGGGTCACCGGTGACGTCGGCGGAACCTGGGCGATGCGCATACGGATCCCGAGCTGGACCTCCGGGGCCACCGTCAGTGTCAACGGCGCGGCGCAGAACATCACCACCACGCCCGGCAGCTACGCCACTTTGACCCGCTCCTGGACCTCCGGCGACACGGTCACCGTCCGCCTGCCCATGCGGGTCGTCCTGCGGGCGGCCAACGACGACGCGCACGTCGCCGCGATCACCTACGGCCCCGTGGTCCTGTCCGGCCACTACGGCGACTCCGTGCTCAACTCCCTGCCGAGGCTGGACACGTCCTCGATCAGACGGACCGGCAGCACGTCGCTCGCCTTCACCGCCACCGCCGACGGATCCACCGTCGACCTGGGCCCGTTCCACGACGCGCACGGCCACAACTACACCGTCTACTGGAACACCAGCGGTACCGGCACCGTCCGTCTCGCCAACGTGGGCAGCGGACTCGTGCTGGGCATCCAGGACATGTCCACGGCTGACGGCGGCCGCGCTCTTCAGTGGAACGACTCGGGCACCGCCGACCACGACTGGCACATGATCCCCGACGGAAACGGGTTCCGCTTCCGCAACGCCCACAGCGGCAAGGTGCTCGGCGTCCAGGGCATGTCTACGGCAGCCGGCGCGACCGTCCTGCAGTGGGCGGACAACGGCACCGCCGACCACCGCTGGACGCTGCTCGACCAGGGAGACGGGACCTACAAGATCCGCAACGTGCACAGCGGCAAGGTGCTCGCCATCGCGAACAGCTCCACCGCCGTCGGCGCGTTCGCGGTGCAGGACGCGGACGACGGCACCGCCGACAACCGCTGGCGCCTCGTGCGGAACTGACGCCCCCCGGAAGCAGATGGTGATCACTCTTCCCATTCTTTTGCGCGGCACTTCGACCATTGTTCGAAATGACGAACATGATCGTTCGATGACCCACACCAAGGTCGGGTCGTAGCGCATCGACAGTCCGGAGAGCCTCTGACGGGGCCGACCGGAACCGCTCACTCAAGGAATGAGACCCCCATGCGCAGACGTGGTTTCAGCCCCAGGCATCTGTCCGTGGTGCTCGCGGCCCTGGTCGCTTCGGCGGCGACACTCGTCGCCGGCCCGGCCCAGGCGGCCACCAGCGGCGCTTTGCGCGGCGCCGGTTCCGGCCGGTGTCTCGATGTGCCGAACGCCGCCCAGACGGACGGCACGAACGTGCAGATCTGGGACTGCACGGGCGGGACCAACCAGCAGTGGACGCTGACGGACAACAACCAGCTGACCGTGTACGGCAACAAGTGCCTGGATGTGCCCGGCCACGCCACCGCGGCTGGTACGCGGGTGCAGATCTGGGCCTGCCACGGCGGTGCGAACCAACAGTGGCGGGTGAACTCCGACGGCACGATCGTCGGAGTGGAGTCCGGGCTCTGCCTGGACGTCAGCGGCGGCGCCACGGGCAACGGCACGGCGGTGCAGCTCTGGAACTGCAACGGCGGCAGCAACCAGAAGTGGACGGGGCCGTCCGCGCCGCCGGGCGATACGTGTGCTCTGCCGTCGGCGTACCGGTGGTCGTCGACCGGCCCGTTGGCGCAGCCGTCGAACGGCTGGGTCGCGCTGAAGGACTTCACCACCGTGCCGTACAACGGCAAGCAGCTGGTCTACGCGACCACCTCCGACGGGGCGTCGTGGGGCACGATGGCGTTCCGTCCCTTCACGAACTGGTCGGACATGGCGACGGCCACCCAGACCGGGATGAGCCAGGGCCTGGCGGTGGCGCCCAAACTGTTCTACTTCGCGCCCAAGAACATCTGGGTGCTGACATCCAACGGGTGGGGTACCGCCTGGCCCTTCACCTACCGCACGTCCAGCGACCCCACCAACCCCAACGGCTGGTCCGCCCCGCAACCGCTGTTCACCGGCAGCCTCCCCGAAAGCGGCCCGATCGACCCGACCATGATCGCCGACAACCAGAACATGTACATGTTCTTCGCCGACGACAACGGCAAGATCTACAAGTCGACCATGCCGATCGGCAACTTCCCGGGCAGCTTCGGCTCGTCGTACACCACGGTCATGAGCGACACGAAGGAAAGGCTGTTCGAGGCGCCGGAGGTCTACAGGGTCAAGGGCCAGAACCAGTACCTCATGATCGTCGAGGCGATGGGGGCGAACGGCCGCTATTTCCGCTCGTTCACCGCTTCCAGCCTGAACGGTCCGTGGACAGCGCAGGCCGGCAGCGAGAGCAGCCCCTTCGCCGGCAAGGCCAACAGCGGTGCCACCTGGACCAACGACATCAGCCACGGTGACCTGGTCCGCACCAGCCCCGACCAGACCATGACCGTCGATCCCTGCAACCTGCAGTTCCTCTACCAGGGCAGGAGCCCCGCATCGGACGGCACCGACTACCTGAAACTGCCGTACCGGCCGGGTCTCCTCACCCTGCGACGCTGACCCGCGCGCACATGGACACACACTCCTGACCGCCATCAGGCCCGCAAAGCGGCGACCGCTTCGCGGGCCGGGAAGGAACCCCCATGGTTCCCCTGCACAGACGACTGCTGCGGCTCCTCGCGGCCGGCGCGCTGACGCTCAGCGCCTGCGCCACGGCCTCCGCCGGCACGACCGCCCAGGCCGCGCCGGGCAGCCCCGCGCTGACCCCGCCGCTCGGCTGGAACAGCTGGAACAGCTTCGGATGCGGGATCACCGAGGCGCAGGTCCGCCAGGCCGCCGACGCGATGGTGTCCTCGGGCATGAAGGCCGCGGGCTACCAGTACGTCGTCGTCGACGACTGCTGGTTCGACCCCCAGCGCGACCCGGCGGGCAACCTGCGGGCCAACCCGACCAAGTTCCCCAGCGGCATGAAGGCGCTCGGGGACTACATCCACGGCAAGGGCCTGAAGTTCGGCATCTACCAGGCGCCCAACGAGAAGACATGCGCCCAGGGGGTGGGCACCTACCCCGGCTCCACCGGCAGCAAGGGGCATGAGGCCCAGGACGCCGCCACCTTCGCCTCCTGGGGCGTGGACTACCTCAAGTACGACTGGTGCTCCGGCAGCGGCACCCTCAGCGAGCAGATCGCGCGGTTCACGACCATGCGCGACGCCCTGCGTGCCACCGGCCGGCCGATCGTCTACAGCATCAACCCCAACAGCTTCCACTCCCCCACCGGCGACAAGTACGACTGGGGTCAGGTCGCCGACCTGTGGCGGACGACCGAGGACCTGCTCGACATCTGGCAGAACAACAACACCAACAGCTATCCGATGGGCGTCGGCAACGTCCTGGACGTCACCGCGCCCCTGGCCGCGCAGTCGGGCCCGGGACACTGGAACGACCCCGACATGCTCGTCGTCGGCCGCCCCGGCCTGTCCCTGACCGAGTCCCGCGCCCACTTCGCCCTGTGGGCGCTGCTCTCGGCCCCCCTCATGGCCGGTAACGACATCCGCACCATGTCCGCCGACGTGAGCGCGATCCTGCGCAACCCGCGTCTGCTGGCGGTGAACCAGGACGCGCTGGGCGCGGGCGGGCGCCGGGTGCGCGACGACGGCGACACCGAGGTGTTCGCCAAGCGCCTGTCCGACGGCTCGGTCGCCGTGGGCCTGTTCAACCGAGGGAGCAGCACCGCGACCATCACGGCCACGGCCGCCCAGGTCGGCCTGAGCGGAGGGTCGTTCACCCTCACCGACCTGTGGACCGGCGGCACGTCGAGCACCTCCGGGCAGATCTCCGCGAGCGTCCCGGCGCATGGTGTCGCCGTGTACAGGATGACCGGCGGCAGCCCGCTGGCCGCCACCACCGGGCGCCTGCGCGGTGGCGGGTCCGGCCGCTGCCTGGACGTGGACGGCGCCGCCACCGCGGCCGGGTCGAAGACACTGCTGTGGGACTGCCACACCGCCGCAAACCAGCTCTGGACCAGCTGGGCCGGGGGTGAGATCCGCGTCTACGGCGACAAGTGCCTGGACGCCTCCGGCCGGGGCACCACCAACGGCACGCCGGTCGTCATCTGGCCTTGCAACGGCCAGGACAACCAGAAGTGGACGGTCGGCTCCGACGGGTCGGTCCGCAACGTCCGCGCCGGGCTGTGCCTCGACGCCAAGGAGGCCGGCTCCGCCAACGGGACCCCGGTCATCCTGTGGACCTGCAACGGCCAGAACAACCAGAAGTGGACCACGCTCCCGTGACCCGCACCCCGTAACCCGTCACCCCGCGGGCCTGCTTGACAGGCCCGCGGAGTACACCGGCCGTGGCGGGGCCGCAGGCGGTCGTGCCTGCGGCCCCGCTCGGGTGTGTCGAGGTCAGGAGGGGTCGCCGTACTGCAGGCCGCGTCCGTTGGTGCCGACGTAGACGCGGCCGTAGGTGTCGGGGTCGCCGGTGATGACGCCGACGCCGCCGATGGCGCCCCACTGGTGGGCCTTGTCGTTGACGCGGAGCCAGGTGGCGCCCTTGTCGGTGGAGCGGAAGACTCCGGTGACGTCCTTGACGGTGCCGATCAGGTACAGCGCCTGGTAGCCGGTGCCCGGCTTGGCCTTGCCGAAGCCGAGGGCGGAGGCGGACTGCACCGTCTTGAGCGTGGTGAAGGTACGGCCGCCGTCGGTGGAGTGCAGCAGCCCCTTGGTGCTGCCGGCGATCCACAGGTCTCCGGCGATGCCGGGCACCGCTGTGAGCCGGCCGGAGGGCAGGCCGGTGGCGCGAGCGGTGAAGGTCGCGCCACCGTCGGTGCTGGCGTGGAGCGTGCCGCCGGACAGGGAGTAGAAGGTCCTGGACGAGGAGCGGTCGGCGACGACCACGGCGTCGTCGCCCAGGCCGCCGACCCTCGACCAGCTGGCCCCCCTGTCGGTCGAGCGGTACGGGGCCTGGCCGGCCTGGGTCCAGACGATGGTGGAGCCGTCCGCCGCGAGCGCGACACGGCCGTCCTGGGCACCGGCCACCGGCTCCGCCTCGAAGCCGGTCCAGCTGAGGCCGCCGTCGGTGGAGTAGGCGCCGTCCTGCGCGCCGCCACGGCCGACGCGGACCATCATCGAGGGCTTGGACTGGGCGAAGTCGATGTCGGTGCTGTTGGTCATCAGCGGGTTCTTCAGCCGGCCGGAGGGCACCTTGGTCAGGGAGTCGTGCCGGAAGCCGCCCTGGTCGCCCATGGCGGTGACGACGGCGGCGCCGCCGGGCGGGGCGATCGCGTCCAGCAGCGCGGTCTCCTCCAGCCCTCGGGCGCCCATGCTCCAGTGGCTGGTGCCGCCGCTGTCGGAGGCGTTGGCGTCCTTGCTGCGCAGGATGCCGTTGCCGGTGCCGTACAGCACGTGTCCGGAGTTGAAGGGGTCGATGGCCAGGGCGGTCATCCAGTGCCCGGTGTGGGTGCCGACGTAAGGAGCGGCGGAGGCGTTGCGCACCGACTTGTCGGCCAGTGCCTTCCAGGTGGTGCCGCCGTCGGTGCTGCGGTAGATCTCGTCCTGGGGGTACCAGCGGCCGAGGGTGGTGACCATGACCGTGGAGGGCTTGCGCGGGTCGACGGCCAGACCGGAGAACCCGTAAGAGCCCTGGGAGGGGGAGATGTTCTTCCACGCGGCGCGGGCCGGCGTGTACTTCCACACCGAGCCCCCCGTCACGCCGTTGGGCCCGAGGTTGTTGGTGTACGTCAGGTACAGCGAGCCGTCACCGGAGAGCACGCCGTGTTGGGGCAGCTGGCCGGTGGGCTGCCCGGGGACGGCCTGCCACGTGCCGCCGCCGTCGGTGGAGCGGTACAGGGAGGTGGACCTGTCGCCGACACCGACGTAGACCGTCCTGCTGCCGGCCGGACCGTACGTCACGAAGGAGATGCCCGCGCCGCTGCTCGCCCCGTCCTTGACGGGGAACGAGGGCACCTGGCGCCAGGTCACGCCGTAGTCGGTGCTGCGCCACAGGCCGTTCCTGCGGGTGCCCAGCAACAGGGTGCCGTGGTCGGCCGGGTCGACCACGAGCCGCTCGCCCGCCCCGCGTCCGTCCTCGTTGCCGCCTACTTTGAACGGCAGATCGGTGCGCTTGAAGGTGCGGCCCCGGTCCGTGGAGCGCAGGATCGCGCCGTTGCCCGCCCAGTCGTTGGTGTAGGTGCCCGCCATCAGGTAGAGCCGCTCGGGGTCGACGGGGTCGGTGGCCACCGAGTCGATGCCCAGCAGGTTCCAGTCCTTCTCGCCGATCCAGTCGGTCAGCGGGATCCACTGCTCGGCCCCGGTGTCCCAGCGGTAGGCGCCGCCCATGTCGGTACGGGCGTACAGCAGACCCTTCTCCCGCTGGTTGAACACCAGCCCGGTGACGTAACCACCGCCCACCACCTGGGCGTTCTTCCACACATACGGTCCGGCCGCGGCCGTCCGGGTCTTGGCTGTCCTCACCAGCTTCCACTGCTGGTCGGTGCCGCCCTTGCCGGGGTACTGGACGACCGCCGCGCCCTCGGCCATGGAGCCTCCCGAAACGCCCAGCACCTGGCCGCTCCTGCGGGAGGTGAGGGTGACGGCGCCGGAACCGCCCACCTCGCTGATCCGCCACTCCTGGGAAGGGGAGGAACTGTCGGTCTGCTGCTCGGCGGCGGCCCCGGTCGCATCGCCCCGTGTACCCAGCACCTTGCCGCTGTTGCGGTTCACCAGCTCGTAGTAGCCGTCGCCCGTGGACCGCAGCCTCCACTGCTGGTTGGCGGTGTTCTCGTCGGTCCACTGCTGGATGCGGGTGCCGTCGGCGGTGGAGAAGCCGTTGACGTCCAGCACCTTGCCGCTGCGCACGGAGACCAGCCGGTAGTAGGCACCGCCGTCGACCGTCGCGGCCTGCGAGTCCTCCTGCGCGAACAGGAGGTACGGCACGAGGACGGCGGGCACACCGAGCACCAGACCAGTGGCGGTCCAGCGGCGGCGGTGACGTCCGCGGCGCCCGCCGTTCGTGGGGTGGTTCATGGGGAGGCGTTCTCCTTGCGTGCTGTTCCCGTGGAAATCCGGATCCCTGCTGCCGAACTGGCCGGATCCGATTCCTTGTGGTCACAGGCTGCGCGAAGGGTTGCCGTGATTCTGGAGCTTTTTCCAGGTCGCCTCGTGGTGCGGCGGGAGGTGTTCAACGCCCGGGTGCCACCGCGTGCCCCCGACGGGGAAGTGACGGAATGTGAGGGGGACGGCGCTCGGTGGCCGGGTGACCGCTGCTCCGCAGCGGTACCCGCTACCGATGTTCTTCCGGGATCATCCGGCGGTCAGAGTGGTCCACTTCTGGTTGGAGCCGCCGTTGCAGTCCCACAGGTGGAGCTGCGTGGCGTCGGCCGTGGAGGAGCCCGGAACGTCGAGGCAGCGGCCCGAAGCGGGGTTGCGGTAGCCGCCGTTGTAGGGCTGCCAGACCTGGTTGGCGCCGCCGTGACAGGACCAGAGCTGCACCTTGGTTCCGTTCGCGGTGCCCCAGCCGGCGGCGTCGAGGCACTTGCCCATGGAGCGCAGCGTGCCGTCGGTGTAGGCGGACCACAACTGGTTGGCACCGCCGCCACAGCTCCACGTCTGGACGGCGGTCCCGTCGGCTGTGGCGGCGCCTTTGACGTCCATGCACTTGCCGGCGATGCCGGACTGTACGCGTGCGGGGGCGGGGGCGGGGTTCTTCAGCCATCCGGCGCTGTCCGCGGCCCGGATGCCGCGGTGGAAGGCGTCGGCCATCTTCTGGTAGCCCGAGTCGTTGGGGTGCAGGGGGTCGGCCAGGTCGGCCGTGGTCAGGCTGCTCATGTCGACGTGGGCGACGTGTTTGCCCGCCGCCTGTGCCTCGCTGACGATGCGGCGGGTGGCCTGGTTGTACTCGCCCCGGAACCGCTCCTCCGAGCTGCTGGTGGACACGACCAGGGAGGCGACGAGGACGGTTGCGTCGGGGACGTCGGCCGTGATCTGGTTGACCAGCGACTTCAGCCGGGCGATGGCGGTGTTGACCTCGGAGGCCCCTTGGAGGTCGTTGGTGCCGATGTGCAGCGTGACGACATTGGGCCGGTAGCGGGTGAGCGAGGCGTCGGCGAGTGCGGCGATCTGGTCGATGCGGTACCCCGAGTGGCCCTCGTTGTCGGGATCGGACATCGACCCGGCCCGCCCGGTGCCCACGAAGTCCAGCGGGTGGCCGTCCGAAGCGAGTCCGTCCCACAACGGCGCCCGGTAGCCGTTGCCCGTACTGCTTCCCACTCCCCAGGTTATCGAGTCGCCCAACGGCATGACCCGCAAAGGCGTGTCGGAGGCGGCGGAGGCAGGGGTCACACCTGCCGCTGTCAGCCCGAGCACGGCGGAGACAAGCGTGACCAGGGGCAGGATCCGAGACTTCTTCATGGAGTTCCTTCTCTTCTGCGAGTGACTGCTGTCCAGCGGGGCTTGTCGGCGCCCGGCGGGCATGGGGGTGCGGTGCGTCACGGCGATCCGCACGGCGTGCGGATCGCCGAACACGAGGGCGCCCTGTCGGCCGTCGCTGCTGAGGAGGGCGGTTGCCCACCGGGTGGCCGGGCGCGGCCGTCAGGTGCCGTGGCCGGTGAGGACGACACCGATACGCTGTCGCGCGTCAGGCGGGCTCCCCGTACTGCACGCCGCGTCCGTTGGTGGCGATGTAGACCCGCCCGTAGACGCGGGGATCGCCGGTGATGGCGGCTCCGGTCCAGCCCCACTGGTGACGGTCGTCGTTGATCCGTGTCCAGGTCTTCGCCTCGTCGTCGGAGCGGTAGACGGCGGTGATGGCGTCCGTGGCGCCGGCCATGTAGAGCGCCGGGTAGGAAGCGCCCCTGGCGGCCTTGCCGAAGCCGAGGGTGTGCGCGGCGTGGCAGCTGCTGACCTTGGTGAAGGTCGCGCCGCCGTCGGTCGAGCGGTAGAGCCCGTTGCCCTTGAGGCTGAGCCACAGGTCGCCGGTGCGGCCGGGTGCCGCCACCAGCTGGAACTCGGTGTCGCCCGAGCTGAGGCCGGTGGCCCGCGCGGTGAAGGTCCGGCCGCTGTCGGTGCTGGCGAAGAGTGTGCCGGTGGTGGTGTCGAAGGCGTAGCAGCGGGTGGGGTCGAGGGGGTCGGCGACGGGTGCCGCGCCCTTGGGGAAGGTGGGGATCTCGGTCCAGGTGGCGCCGTTGTCGGTCGAGCGGTGGGCGGGGTGGGCGGTGCCGAAGGACCACAGCAGCACGCTGGCGTCGGCGTTGGTGGCGATCGGGCCGGGTGCGGACTTGGCAGGGGCCGGCTGGGTCTTGAAGGGAGTCCAGGTCTTGCCGCCGTCGTTCGAGTAGGCGCCGTTGCCGTGGTCGCCCCAGCCGGCCCGGACCACGTAGGAGGGTGTGGCGGTGGCGAGGGACAGGCCGGTGCTGGTGCCGAAGACGGGGTTGGACGCCATGCCGCGCGAGGGCGAGGCCGTGAGCCGCTCGTGGTACATCACGCCGATGTCGCCGGAGCCGCTGAGCAGGTGCGCCTCGCCGGTCGGAGGGGAGACCAGCTGGCGTATGGACGCCTCTTCCACACCGCGGATCTCCGGGGCGAAGTGCTTCAGGTCGCGGGTGCCGTAAAGGGTGGCGCCGGTGCCGTAGACGATGTGCCGGGAGTCGAACGGGTCCAGTCCGACGGCCTGGATCCACCAGCCGAACTTGGGTTGTTCGGCACCCCACTTGAGGTAAGGCGTCTCGGAGACGTCGAGGACGGCCCTGTCCTTAAGGGACGTCCAGGTGCGGCCGCCGTCGGTGGACCGGTACAGAGTGTCCACCAGCGACCAGCGGTTGTTGGTGGAGACGACGAGCGTGCCCGGGCGGCGGGCGTCGACGGCGACACCGCCGTAGCCGAAAGAGTCGGCTGAGCCGTCGGCCGTCGTACCCCCCGGCTTCACCGGGGTGACCTCGGTCCACTTCCCGCTCGCCGTGCGCAGCTTGTGCACACTGCCGTCGGACTGCCCGTTCGGGCCCGGGGCGTTGGCGTACGTCACGTACAGCTCGCGCGTGTGCCGGTCGTAGGCGGCCCGGATCGGGACCTTGGCGGCGGTGCCGGTCGGCTGTCCCGGGACGGCCTCCCAGGTGGCGCCGTCGGACGTGCGGTAGAGGTTCGCGGAGGTGCCGTCGGAGTCGCCCCAGCCGGCGTAGACGCTGCGGCCCACGGCGACCAGGAGCGTGACGCCCTGGCCGGTGGCGCTCGGGGCGGCCGGGAAACTCACGGCCTGCCAGGTGGCGCCCCGGTCGGTGGACTTGAGCAGCCCGTCGTGCCGGGTGCCCAGCCACACGGTGTCGCTGTCGCGCGGATCGACGAGGAGGCGCTCCCCGCAGCCCCGGCCGTCCTCGTTGGCCCCGAGCCGCACGCTGAGATCGGTGCGCTTCCAGGTCGCCCCGCGGTCATCCGAGCGCAGCACGGCCCCGTTTCCGGCCCAGGACTGCGTGTACGCGCCCAGGGACAGATACACGCGGTTCGGATGCGCCGGGTCGACAGCCATGGCCTCCACGCCCAGCAGATTCCAGTCGTCCCAGCCCAGGTGGTCGGTCAACGGGATCCAACGATCGGCCCGGTCGTCCCACCGGTAGGCGCCGCCGATGTCGGTCCGCAGGTAGGCCAGCCCGCGCACGGAGGGATGGAACAGCACCCCGGTGATGAACCCGGTACCGCCCTGGACCACGTTGCGCCAACGGTATCCGCTCTCCGCGGGGGTGGCGGCGGCTTGCGCACGTCCCTGGCCGAGCGGCAGGGAGGCGGCTGCGGCAGCGGCAGCGGTCCCGGCGAGTACAGCTCTTCTGCTGATGGGGAGCGTGCGCATGGCATACCTCTTCCTTGTGCGAAGGAGACGGAAAGAGCGACGCCCCTGAGGGCGCGGGGGCTTGCCGGTACAGTCGGCCGCCGAGCCGTTCTCCAACGGAAGGCCCGGCTGTGCCACATCGCCGGCACTGCGCGTCGGGAGCAGCTCGTCGGCGGCCTTGCCCTAGGTGGTGCCCCCGCGCGCCCCACTGCCCGGCCTGCCCCGGGCGGTGAGCAGCGGCATCCCACCGGCCACCGCTGCGGTGGCGAACGCCGTGAAGACGAGGAAGCCTCTCCGGCTCGGCCGGCAGCAGGCGGAGACGGCATTCGGCGTCATCGCGTCAACCCCTTCATGGCGCACCAGGACACCCGGCGGAGGGCCGTCGGCTGCGGTGTCGTGACTGGAATTGGCTGAGCTGAAAGCAGACATCCCATGACTGCGACGTGAGGCACAGTCGAAGCGCTTCGACGTTGCTGCGAGGTTAAGTGAAGGCATGAGGGCGCACAAGGGCCGCTTCCAAGATCGCTCAACGAGCCAACAGAGGCTTCAGCGCGCTTTGCTCAGCCAGGGAGGCTGATTTCTTTGCACCGCCCTGGAGCTCTGACGAGCATCGAAGCGCTTCACTGCCCTTCTTCGGTCCCTCTCAGGCCCGGGGGTTCTTGGCGACCTCACTCCGCAGCACCCCGACTCCGTCGCGGGCCATGCGTTCCCGTTCGGGGTACATCCGGGTGGCGCGGGGGTCGCGGAAGACGAACCGGCAGGGTGCGCGCAGCTCATGCCGTCGGAGTTGGCTGTCGGGTCGGCGGCGAGTTTGCGGGCGATCGTGAGCCAGTCCACGCCGGCGAGTCGTAGGTCGATGGCGTCCGAGCGGCGGCGCGCGATGGCCGCACGCGCGGCTTTGTCGGGGCGTCCCACGGCGGGGGGTGGTCCTCCACAGCTCGGGTGCGCCCCCGCGCCCAGGCCCATGATCGCACCTTCGTCAGGAATCGGCGCTCCACCACTTCACCTGTTCCGCAGACAGCGACTCTGCGGCCCACTAGCATTTCGGCTGGAAGTCCGGGCATCGCCCCCACAGTTCAAGGGCGTGCGCTAACCGGGTGCTCCGAGAAGTCCGGGCGGATCCAGCGACCTGCCTGACTCGCCACGGTGCACGGACGAGCGACCACTTTCGCAACGCACACAGAGCCGGAAAAGTCTGAAGGTCCTGAGTTTCTATCGCTGGTACGGAACTCAGTTCAGCCACGAGTTGTGGCCGAGCTGAGTAGGCGTGCCCGCATTCAGTTCGGCCCTGTACAGAAAGGGACCGAACGGTGGACTCGTCTGCGGTTCTTTGGATTCTCGCTTGGTCAGGCGTGATCTCTGTTCTGATCTTCGTCCTGACTGGAATCCTGGGGCAGCTCATCCCCTTGGTCAGGGCATGGCGCAAGCTGCGCAGCACTTTTCGGGACGACAGCGAGCAGAACCAGACGGCGGACGGCGAGGCTCCGCCCGCATAGAAGAGTACAGATGCGCAGACCGCCGACCCGGTGCAGTCCGAAGCTGCCGGATCAGCGGTCGGCGCGGAGCGGCTTGGCGAGGCGGATTCCGCCGCGCCGGCGCCGCCGTCACATCAGTGACATCTGCTCGCCTTCACTTGGCCTCCTGGGCGGGATGAACTTCGGCGGCGCATTCGGCGCAGTGCGGTGGGCCCGCAGCCACCAGGCGAATTGGTAGTTCCGGCAGGTGCGGTAGCGCACGGAGTTCCGGCGCGGCTCTGTCGGCCGATATTGTGCTCGCCCCATCCGGTGACGGGGCGAGCATTGTCCGGGTGAAGGAAGAGGCCGGGGCCTTCCCGCTCTTCGCCCGGTGCGGGTTTTCTTGCGGGAGTTCGAGGGCCTGGTGCCGACAACGGATGTCCACCCGGGGGCGGTCGGGCTGGCCGAAGCTGCGCAGGCCGTGCTGATCGAGAGCGACATGCCGCACGCCTGCCAGCCACAGCGCACACAGGTGCACCACCGCAGACCAAGAACCTGCTGGGCGCTCCGCTCATGTGGCTGAGCATGACTGCTTGGCACCACCAGATTCCCAGCACCCCTGCCTCACGGCCTTAGCCATCAGACCGCGTGACCAACGACGCAACACGCCTGACACCACATCAGAACGAGCGTCAAATGAGCGTCACGAGCGTCATCACAGCGTCAAGATACCGCCCGTAACGCCCACACCGCACATATCGCGCACGCACAAACCCCAGGTCAGGCGTCCTACTTAACCGGCTCCAGGATCGCCACGCACTCCACATGATGCGTCATCGGAAACAGATCGAACGCCCGAAGCGTCCGCACCCGGTACCCGCCCTCCCGGAAGTACCCCAGATCCCGGGCCAGCGCGGCGGGATCGCAGGCGACGTACGCGATGCGGCGGGCGCCGAGGGAGGTGAGGTGGGTGACCGTGTTGCGGCCGGCGCCGGCGCGGGGCGGGTCGAGGACGATGAGGTCGACCTCGGTGATCCCGGTGCGCGGCAGGACGGACTCGACCTTGCCCTGCTCGATGCGGACCCGCGGGAAGTCGGCCAGGTTGTGCCGGGCGTCCTCCACCGCCCGCTTGCCGGACTCGATGCCGAGGACCGCGCCCTTCTCACCGAGCCGGTCGGCGAGTGCGCCGGCGAAGAGGCCGACGCCGCAGTAGAGGTCGAGGGCCGTCTCGCCCTTGCGGGGCAGCAGGCCCTGCATGACGGCCGTGACGAGGGTGTCCGCCGCCTTCGGGTGGACCTGCCAGAAGCCGCCGTTGCCGACCCGGTGCGTACGGCCGTCCGCGCGTTCGCGGACGAAGGGGCGGCCGTGGACGCGGTGCACACCGCCGGACTTCTCGTCCACGCGGAGGACCGACACCGGCCTGTCCAGTTCGACCAGCGGGAGGCGGGCGCCGGGGCGCGGGGTGAGGATCACCTGGCGGTCCTGGGAACCGGTCGCCGCGATCGCCTCGACCGACTCCATGCCGGTCCAGTCCCGCTTCTCGATGCCCAGCTCGCTCACGCCCTCCGCCGCGATCATGCAGTGGTCGATCGGCTCGACCTCGTGCGAGCGGTGACGGCGCAGGCCCGCCTTGCCGGTGGTGGCGTCGACGGCGTACTGGACCCGGGTGCGCCACTGCGGGACCTGGCCGGCGGGCAGCTTGTCACCCTCGGCCGGGACCACCGTGCCGTCCCAGCCCGCCTCCTCGGGGGTGAGGCCGGCGAGCCGCTGGAGCTGCTCGGCGATG
>NZ_MUMF01000498.1:19100-19502 GCF_002155905.1 Streptomyces tricolor
GGCGCCTTCCTCGCCTTCGGTGACCCTTGCCACGACCCGCTCGCCGGGCAGCGTGTGCCGGACGAACAGCACCTGTCCCTCGGCGGTACGGGCGATGCAGTGGCCACCGTGGGCGACGGGGCCGATCTCGACCTCGTACTCCTCCCCCACCAGAGACTTCTTCGGTTCAGCGGGCATGGCGGGGAGACTCCAGATCGACAGCGGGGCGGCCCCACGAGGGAGCCCGACAGCGGCCCCACGCAGGGGCCCGACAACAGCCCACCAGTCTACGGCCTTCCCGCCCCGCCTCGTTCCGCGGCCGGAGGTTCCCCCAGGCCCACGGCAGGAGACCCGGCATCAGCCCGCGACAGGAGGGGCCTCCCTCAGCCCGGGCCGGAGGCCCCCCTCGGCCCGGGCCGGAGG
>NZ_MUMF01000499.1 GCF_002155905.1 Streptomyces tricolor
GCGCGGCCGTGGCGGTGCCGCTCGGACCGTGGGTGGAGTTCCGCCGCAAGCGGCCGGTGCTGATCGCCATGGATCTGGTGCGGTGCGCGGCACTGCTGACCGTCCCCGGCGCGTACGCGCTCGGCGTGCTCACCTTCCTCCAGCTGCTGCTGGTCTCGGTCGTCGTCGCGGCGGCCGACATCACCTTCCGCGCGGCCTCCGGCGCGTACCTGAAGACGCTGCTGCCGTCCGGGCACCTGCTGGTCGCCAACGCGCGGTTGGAGTCCACGGCCTGGACCGCCACGATCGTCGGGCCGCCGGTGGGCGGTGCCGTGATCGGACTGCTCGGTCCGGTGGCGACGGTGGTCGCCGACGCGATCAGTTATCTGCTGTCGGCCCTCGGTGTCCGCGCCACGGGCGGGCACGAGCCGCGGCCCGGACGCCGGGAGGCCGCGCGCGTGCGGGGCCGGGACCTGCTCGACGGCTGGCGGTACGTCCTCGCCGACGCGACGCTGCGTCCGCTGTTCTTCAACACCGCCTTCTTCAACGGGCTGGTGATGGCCGTCCAGCCGTTGCTCGCCGTCCTGATGCTCGGCCGGCTCGGGTTCGCCCCCTGGCAGTACGGCCTGGCCTTCGCCGCGCCCTCGGTCGGCGGGCTGCTCGGGTCACGGCTGGCCCGGCCGCTCGTCACCCGGTTCGGCCGGCACCGGGTCCTGGTGCTGTCCGGGGCGCTGCGCGCGCTCTGGCCCGTGGGTCTGGCCTTCGTGGGGCCGGGCACCGGAGGGCTGCTGCTGGTGATCGGCGTCGAGTTCGGGCTCATCTTCTGCTGCGGGGTCTTCAACCCCGTCTGCGCCACCTCCCGCCTGGAGCGCACCGCGGCCGACCGGGTCACCCGCACGCTGTCCGCCTGGGCGGTGACGACCAAGGCCTCGACGGCGCTGCTGACGGCCGTCTGGGGCGTGCTGGGCGGCCTGCTCGGTCCGCGTACGGCCATCGGGCTGGCCGGTGTGCTCCTGCTGGCGACCCCGCTGCTGCTCCCCCGCCGCCCGGCAGCGCTCCCCTCCGCACCGGAGCCGGAACCGAGCCGCACCTGACGGCCGAGCCGCACCGGGCGAGCCGAGCCGCGCCCGACGGCCGAGCCACACCCCACACCCCAGCAGCACCCGACAGCCCAGCAGCCCCGACAGCCGAGCCGCACCTGCCCGGCCGCCCTCCCCAGTCAGCGCACCCGGTACGCCGCCACGTACGCCGCGGGGAAGCCCGACGGATCCGCGTGCCACTGCGCCAGAACGCGGTCGGCGAAGGTCTCGCCGGTCCGGGCGACTTCCCGGAGGGGGTCCAGGTAGGTGAGGGTCTCGGGGCGCTCGTGGCCGGCGGCGACCCGGGCGCGGAGGCCGGTCTCGCTGAGGCGGAGGAGTTCGGTGGCCAGATCGCGTACCGGGCGGCCGGCGAGCGTCGCGTCCAGGCCGCGGCGGGCGATGTCGTCGAGGGCTTCGAGGTGCTGCTCGGGGGTGATGCCGCGCAGCAGGTCCCACACCGCCGCCCTGGTGGGGGCGTGGTAGGTCAGGCCGGTCCAGAACGCGGGGACCGCCGCGAGGGCCGGGTAGGGCAGGCCGTCCACGGCCCGCAGTTCCAGCGTGTCGCGCAGGCGGACGTCCGGGAAGATCTGGGAGAGGTGGTCGCGCCAGTCCTGGAGGGTGGGCCTGGTGCCGTCCTCGAAGCCGTCGACCAGCAGGGTGCCGAAGGGCACCGGCGGGACCCGCTTGCGGCTGCCGTCCGGCGTGCCCCGGTGGATCATCGGAAGGGTCAGGGCCCAGTCGATGAAGCGGTCGATGGTGAAGTCCTCCCGCAGGGTCACCGGGACGACCCGGGTGCGGGCCGGATCGGCCAGGCTCCAGAACTGCATGCGGCGGGACAGCGCGCCGCACGGCTTTCCGCCCTCCAGCGGGGCGTTGACGAAGAGCGCGGCGGCCGGGGTGGACGCGGCGGCCTGGACGCGGAGCTTCTCGGCGAGGTCGGCGGGCGAGGTGTAGTCGTAGGAGACCTGGGTGGAAAGGATCATGGACATGATCCGCGGGCCCCACATGCCGTCCCGGCCCAGGCTCTCGAAGTGGCCGCGCATGATCGCCGTACGGGAGTGCGGCATCCACTGGACGTCCTCGAAGGCCGTGCACGGGTACTGCGCCCCCGGCACGAGCGCGAAGCCGAAGCGGTCGGCCGCGGCGGCGAGGCGGCGCAGCGCGGCGTGCACGAGGTCCATCAGGTCGGCCACGCAGGGCGCGGGCGGCGACGAGTACTCCACCGCCCCGCCGTGCTCCAGCGAGACCTGCCCGCCGTCGGGGAGCCGGACGCCGACCAGGGTGCCGTAGTCGTGGACGGCCTCGACGCCCGGTTGCGAGGCCAGGAAGGCGAGGTAGGCGCCGATGCCGGACTCTCCCGCGTACGGGATCGACCTACCGGTTCGCGGGTCCAGTGCGGCCGATTCGATCTCGATGCCGACCAGTTCGTCCTGGGTGTTCCGCTCGAAGACGCTGCGCAGTTCGGCCGGCGACAGCGAAGGAGCGGCGGAGGCGATGGACATGGCACACCTTGAGGTCGCGAGGGACGGAGAGCAAGGGAGCGGAGGAGCAGGGGTGTCGTGCGGGGCGCGCTGGATCCTTCGGCGAGGACAACGCGGTCAGCTTCCCACGGGCGGGGCGCCGGCACCGGTGCGTCCGCGCACCCGCGTAGGGAAGTTGACTCGTATCCGTCGTCCCGGGCGCCGCGTACGGCGTCCGCGCGTCGCCCCGGCCCGGGCGTCGAGGTCCACCCGTAAGGGGGAGGGCCGTCCGCCTGGTCAGGGGGGTGCCGCCGACTCGTCATCACCCTGTGCGGCGGGGGTGGCCCCTTCGAGGCGTACCGGCATACGCAGGGCGGCGAGCAGCTCGTACAGGGTCAGCCCCAGTTCCGCACCGACGTCCGCCGCCGTCCGCACCGGGCCGCCGCCGCCCCGCGCCGCGCCGTCGCCCGTCCGCTCCGGCCCGAGGAGCGTCATCCAGTCGCCCGGGCGCGCGTCCGGGACCGCCGTCACGTCGAACTGGGCGCAGTCCATGCCGGGGCGGCCCACCATCGGGCAGCTCCGGCCGCGCAGCAGACCGGTGAACGCCGGCGCCGGTCCCGTCAGCCCGCGGGAGAAGCCGATCGCGACGGTGGCCAGGCGCCGGCCGGGGGCGACGGCGGCGGAGCGGTCGTAGCCCAGCCCCTCCGCGCGGGTCACGGTGAGAAGGTCGAGCACCCGGGCGCGTACGGCGACGGCGGGCCGCAGCCGGCCCAGGCCGGATCCCGCCCAGCCGGGCAGGTCGCGGCTGCCCGGCAGGAGCAGCCCGTGGAGGCCGAGGCCCGGCCGCACCCAGTCCGTGCCGCGCAGCGCCGCGGGATGCAGCAGGCCGTGCGTGGCGGCGAGCGAGGCCGTGAGGTGCCCGCCGAGCACCGCGCGGGCCCGGCCCACCCGGGCCCGGAACACCTCGGCCTGCTCCGCCGTCTCCCCCGGGTCCGTGGCCGAGCTGGACAGGTGGGCGAACACCCCGGCCACCCGCACGGCGGCGCGGGCCCGGTGCAGCCCGTCGAGGACGGCGTCGACGTCCCGTTCCTCGCGCGGCCCGAACCTGTTGAAGCCGACGTTGGTGCGCAGCCACGCGGTGACGGGCTCGCCCCGCCGCCGGGCCACGGCGCTGTGCCGGCCGACCTGCTCGGGGCCGGCGACGGCGGGCATCAGCCGGTACCGGGCGCAGTCCTCGGCGTTGTCGGCGACGTCGACGTCCATCACCAGGATCGGTACGCCGATGCCGTGCTCGCGCAGTACGGCGCCCTCCGCGACGGTGTCCACGGCCAGCGCCGGCACGCCCGCGGCCACCAGCAGGTCGGCGAGGGCGGGTGCGCCGAGCCCGTACGCGTCGCCCTTGAGCACGGGCATGATCCGCCGACCGCCGGCCGCCGCGCGCAGCACCGCCAGGTTGTGGCGCACCGCGTCGGCGGAGACGGTCTTCTCCAGCCGGGCGGCGGCCAGGGAGGCGAGGGACCGGCGCGGTACCACCCCGGTCCCGGTCATACGGCCGCCGGAGCCGGGCGACGGGCCCGTGCGGCCTGCACGGCCTGCCGGGCGACCGGAGCCACAGAGGCTGTCATCCAGCGCTCCTCTCGGGAAGTACGGCACGACGTCCAGCCATTGAAGGCGCACGCCGGAGCCGGGACCAGAGCGCATTCCGGCCCCGTTCCGCCGCCCTGTCCGAACGGCTCGCCGCGGCACGGGCTCAGGACGCGGCGCGTTGCGGTGCCGGCGCGTCCGACGACCGCACCGGCGCCCGCCGAGCGGCCACGGCCAGCGCCAGCGTCACGCCGGCCGAGCCCGCCGCCGTCGCGGTCATCGCCGTCGCGGGCGAGGTGAGCTGGGCCAGCGTGCCCGCCGCCGTCGCGCTCACGCCCTGGAGGGTGAGCATGCCGGCGGAGTGCAGCCCCAGGGCCTGGCCGGCCAGGGCGCCGGGGGTCAGCCGCAGCAGCCGCTCCTGCTGCACCAGGCTCGCCCCGAAGCCGACGGAGGCCACGGTCACGCAGACGGCCGCCACCGGCACCGGCGGGTGTGCGGCGAACAGCAGGTAGGGCAGCGCGAGCAGGAGCAGCAGCGGCGTGGCCAGGCGGGCGCGTACGCCGGCCGGGAGCAGCCGGCCGACCGTCACGTCCCCGACGAGCATGCCGACCGCCGCGCAGGCGAACAGGGTGCCGGCCGCGTGCGGGGCGTACGACACGTACAGCGACTCGCAGCCGACGACCATGCCGTTGGGCAGCCACAGGCCCCAATAGGTCAGGCGGCGCGGCCGGGACGACCACAGTTCGGCGTTGGCGCGCCAGGTCGCCGTCGGCGAGAGGCGCCCGGCGGCCCGGGGCGGGCGGGCGGTCAGACCGGCCCGCAGGACGAGCGCCGCCGTCAGGTACAGGGCCGCCGCCAGCAGCAGGCAGGCGCGCGGGGAGAGCACGGCGAGCAGGGCGCCGCCGGTGGCGAACCCGGCGATCTGCGTCAGCCCGCTCATCATGTTGAACAGCGAACGCCCCGGCAGATAGCCGTCCTCGGCGAGGATCTCGTTCAGCAGCCCCCAGCGCACCCCGCCGCCGAGCGAGGCGACCAGGCCCAGCAGCAGCACGACGGCGAGGAGCGCGCCGGCCGGCAGGCCGGGCAGCGCCTGCACCGCCGTACCGGCCGCGAAGGCCAGCGCGAGCGCGGTCAGGGCCGTACGCGGGGGCAGCCGGTCGGCGCCGGACAGCAGGACGGTGGCGCCCAGCACCTGGGCGAGCGACTGGCCGAACATGCTGACCGCCGCCAGCAGCGGGGAGCCGGTCGCCCGGTACACGAGCGTGCCGAGGGCGAGCCCGCCGACGGTCTGGGCGGCGGTCTGCGCGGCGGTGCCGAGGAAGAGCGGGGTGAACTCCGGGACACGGAACAGGGAGCGGTAGCTGGGCATGGTCCGGAGTCTCGGCCGGGCCGCCGGCGGCTCGTTATTGTTTCGCCGTCGCGCGAAAGGCCGTACGGCGGAGGGGCGGGCCCGGTGGGATGGTGGCAGGTCAATGCGGACACCCTGGCCCGCTGCCGGTTCGTCGTCTCGCCGCTCGCCGAGACCTTCGCCTGTCTGAAGCTGCTGCACGCCGGGCAGGGCGCGCATCCCGGTGAACGGGCGTGGCTGGACGCCCACCTGCCCGCCTATCGGGGCCGGCTCGCGGCCGACCCCGTGACCGCCCGGCTGGTCGGGGCCGGGCTGGGCCGGGAGTGGATCGCCGACTTCCTCACCCCCACGCCCCGCGGCGAGGAGGGCTTCGCCGCGGAGGTCGCCCGGGTGCGCGCGGTCGATCCGGCCGCCGCCCGCGCCCATCTGCGGCTCTCCCTCGCCGGGCCGCTCCCGTCCGAGCTGGACCGGGACGACCTGCCCGAGCGGGCGGCCGGGCTGCTGGAGTGGGTGTGGCACGAGACCGTACGGCCGTACTGGGAGCGGCGCCGGCGGGTGCTGGAGGCGGATGTGGTCGCGCGGACGGCACAGGTGAGCCGGGGCGGCTGGGCGAGCGCGCTGGACGGGCTGCGGCCGGGCGGGACCCGCTGGCTCGGGGAGAACCGGTTCCAGGTCAATCTCCACGAGTATCCGCCCCGCGAGATCTCCGGCGCCGAGCTGCTCTTCGTGCCGGTGACCGCGCAGCGCTCGGGCTGGGTGTCCTGGGAGGAGCGGGAGCGGTACGCCGTGGTCTATCCCTGCGCCGGTGTGCTCGCCGGGGACGGCCGCCGGGCGGTGCCCGCGGGGCTGGGCGCGCTGCTCGGGGCGGCCCGGGCGGGGGTGCTGCTGCTCCTCGGCTCCCCCCTGAGCACCAGCCAGCTGACCGCCGTGACCGGGCAGGGCCTGGGGTCGGTGGGGCGGCATCTGAAGGTGCTGCGGGAGGCGGGTCTGGTGGAGCGGCGGCGGGCCGGGCGGTCGGTGCTGTACGTGCGGACGGCGGCCGGTGACGTGCTGGTGGAGGCCGGGCGAGGGGGCGGCGGCGACCCGGCGGGGCTAGCATCCGGGCATGACGACTACTGACCACAACGTGCTGGATGTCGAGATCGGGGCGCTCACCGGCGGCTCCGCGAACCTGCCGCAGTACGCGGGCAAGGCCGTGCTCATCGTGAACGTGGCCTCCAAGTGCGGTCTGACCCCGCAGTACTCCGGGCTGGAGAAGCTCCAGGAGCGGTACGCCGAGCGGGGCTTCACCGTGCTGGGCGTGCCCTGCAACCAGTTCCTCGGGCAGGAGCCCGGCACGGCCGAGGAGATCGCGGAGTTCTGCTCGGCGACGTACGGCGTGACCTTCCCGCTGACCGAGAAGGTGGAGGTGAACGGCGCGGGCCGGCACCCGCTGTACGAGCGGCTGGTCGGCTTCGCCGACGCCGAGGGGCACAGCGGGGACATCCGCTGGAACTTCGAGAAGTTCCTGATCGGCCGGGACGGTCAGGTGGTCGCGCGGTTCTCGCCGCAGACCGAGCCGGAGTCGGCCGAGGTCGTCGCCGCGATCGAGGCCCAGCTCGGCTGAGCCCGCTGCGCCCGCGCGGTACTCGCGGTATTCGCGGCAAAAGAACGAGCCCTCTCGGCAAGGACGGCGACTGGTCGAGAGGGCTCTTCTGGTGGTGCTTGTGCAGTTGTCGGTCCTGCCAGGGTCAGGGGGAACCCCTCACGCCTTGACCGAGGCCACGAAGGCGTTCCACGCGTCGGTGGGGAAGGCCAGGATCGGACCCTCGGGGATCTTGGAGTCGCGGACGGCGAGTTCGGCGGCGGTGGGCGACTTGACCTCGACGCAGGCGCCGTTGCCCGCGGAATAGGAGGACTTCATCCACGTCTCGGAAGCGCCCTGAATCAGTGCCATGTCCACTCCTGTTGCGAGTTGCAGTAGTGCGGTTCACGCCAACCATGTCGTCTGATTGGCGTGATCGACGCTACCGGGCAACCGGCGCTCGCGGAGGAGTCGTTCACTCGACCGGATGGCATATTCCAGGTGAGCCTTCCGTTGCAGCCGACCGACGGTGTACGATCCCGCGCCCGCTGCGCCCCGCCTCAGTCGGCGTACCCTTTCGCCACTTCGGCGATGAAGTGCCGGGACGCCTCCACATTGAGGGACTGCGCCCGCAAATGCTCGTACATCACCGCGTACTTCTGCACGTCCTGCGCCTTCTCCAGGTACAGATCGCTGGTGACGCCCTCCAGGTACACCACGCTGGAGTCGGCCGCGTCGGCGAACTCCAGGATCGCGTACTGCCCGTTGAGCCCCGGATGCGCGCCCACCTCGAACGGCAGCACCTGCACGGTGACGTGCGGCAGCTGGGACATCTCGATCAGGTGCTCCAGCTGTTCCCGCATCACCAGCCGGCTGCCCACGACCCGGCGCAGGGCCGCCTCGTCCAGCACCACCCACAGCCGGAGCGGGTTGTTCTGGGCGGTGATACGTTCCTGTCGGCGCATCCGCACCTGGACGCGCTTCTCGATCTCGTTCGTCGACGTCTCCGGCAACGCGCCCTGCACCAGGGCCTCGGCGTACGCACGGGTCTGCAACAGGCCGGTCACCAGCTGGGGTTCGTACACCCGCAGCGACTCGGCGTCGGTCTCCAGGCCGATGTAGACGCTGTACGGGATGTCCCCGAAGGTGTGCCACCACCCCTGCTGCCGGGAGTCCCGGGCCATCTCCATCAGCGAGTCGACGATCCGCTGGTCCTCGACCTCGTACACCCCGCACAGGTCGCGCACATCGCGCTGGCTGATGCTTCTGCGGCCGTTCTCCAGCCTGCTGATCTTCGACTGCGACACGAGCAGCCGCTCCGCCACCTCTTCGGCCGTCATGCCCTTGAGTTCGCGAAGCCTGCGCAGCTCCTGGCCCAGCCGGCGCCGCCTGACGGTGGGATTGACATTGGACGCCACGGGACGTGCACCTCCGGCTGCCTGCCTGTTACTTAACACTTTGCGTATCTGCTGTTGAGCAGACTGCCACCAAGGTGCTTACTACCGCTGGGAAACGAAGGATATGCGGCGCCTCCTCGAACTACCGTCCTCCTCGGGCGCAGTCGAGCGGGGCGGCGAGACCGCAGGGGTCTCACCGCCCCGCTCGGACCAGCGGCTCCCGAACCGGGTCGTGGGGACCGGGGTGACGGCTCAGTGGGCCACGGCGCGCGCCATGGACCCGCGACGCGGCTGCATCGGAACCGCGCGTGCGGGTTCCGCCACGGGCCTGGCACCGGACGCGGCCTGCCGGCCGCCCGAGGCCGGGCCACGGCGCGGCTGGGCAGCCGCACCGTTCTGCACGTCCATGACGGCGTGGGCGACCAGCCCGCCCATGGGATCGTGCCGGATCAGGTCCCGCAGCCGGGAGCGGGACGAGCGCCCCTCGTTCCCCGGATACAGGTGCTTGCCGAGCCCGACGGCGTGCGCCAGGGCGGCGAGCGCCGCGGTCCGCGGGTCCGGCGGTACGCCGGTGCGGATCGCGGAATCCAGCCGGGCGCGGATCTCCCGGCTGATGGCGGTGTCCGTCGCCTGGTAACGCGTTGTCGGCAGCACCCCGCACATCTGGCCGGGCACGGCGGCGACCATGCCGCACCGCTCCAGATGCGAGAGGTAGGTCTGCCTGAGCCCCAGCCGGGGCCCGCCGATCCAGTGGACGGCACGCACGGGAGCGCCACGCCTTCGCAGCAACTCCAACGCGCAGTCCAGAGTCGGATCTCCTGTCGGCCGTGGCACCACCACGGCGATACGATCCCCGTCTGGGGCTATCCGTCCGGCCAGCGCCAGCTCCACTAGCTGTGCACCGGCCAGACCGAGGTCGAGCGACTGCGGCTGCGCAGTGGTACCCGTGGCCGGGTCCAGTGCCAGCAACAGAAGCTCCTCCGGAAGTGTTCTGCGGCTCCTGCCCATCCATGCCTCCCCGCGTGGATGAATGACAGGGTGACCCCTCTCACATTGGTCTGTCGAGGGTGCGTGACCGGTTCGTGAGGGAACCGGCAGGTATGTCGTTCTCGTCTACCGCAGGGGCCAAGCCCTCACACAGGACACTGGAACATGGTTCGGACAGGGCGCACACGTGGGCGTGCGACGCATGGAGGAGGCATCGGTGGCGGGCGAGTCCCCCGACAGGTCGAAGCAGCGCGAGTCGTCGGCGGAACCGACGTCGGGGAGCGCGGGTTCGGTTCCCGAGGCGCGCGATCCGCGTCTCGCGGTGTCCCGCGAAAAGGATTCCTCGGGTGACGGCCCGGACACGGCGACGAAGGTCCTGACGGTACGACCGGAAACCCCGACCACGCCGAAGCAGCCGGCCGGCACCGACGAGGACACCGCGCTGCGCGCGGCGGTCTCCACCTGGGTACGCGACTCCAACCCCGACGCACCTGCAAACTCCGCCGACGAGCCCGCCTCTGAGACCCCGTCCGAGACCGAGGAGGCTTCGGGCGAGAAGGCGGAGGCGAAGGCGAAGAAGTCTTCCGGCGCGGAGGCTGAGCCGGAGCGGGCGTCCGACGCCAAGGCCGACGCCGAGGCCGACGCCGAGGCCGAGGCTTCGTCCGGCACGAGCGCCGAGGATGAGGCGGAGGCAGAGGCCAAGGACCCGTCGGGCACGGAGGATGAGGCCGAGGCGGCTTCGGAAGAGCCGGCCGATGCCGATGCGAACGCGAAGGACACGGCGGACACCGACGCCGAGAGCGAGGCGGACGGGGAGGACGGGCCGGAGGCCGCCGACGGCGGGGACGCCCCACAGGGGCCACCCGCGGACGACGACGAAACCCGCACGGGTGGTGCGGGTGGGAACACGGACGCCGATGGCGAAGCCGAGGCG
>NZ_MUMF01000500.1 GCF_002155905.1 Streptomyces tricolor
CGACGGCGGCGGCCGAGGCGAGCGGCCACAGCCACGGAGCCGCCACGACCGCGTAGCACCCGGCGAAGGCGGCGAGGACGAGCAGCGCCGCCCCCGCCCAGCGCCCGAGCCGGGTGCGGGCCAGCCGGCCCGGGCGCTCCGAGCTGCGGATCAGCAGGCCGGCCAGCGAACGGCTCGGGTGGTAGAACGGCGGGCCGATGTACACGGCGGTCCACATCTCCACCACGAAGACGAACGCGGCGGCGGGCAGCGCCTCGAGCCAGGCCGTGACGACCGCCTCCTGGGAGGCGCGGCCCAGTACGTCCGCGAGCCCGATGACGAAGGTCCAGGGGGCGGTGACGACGACGGCGCCCAGCAGTGCCCAGCCCAGCGTGGGCAGGCGGTCCATGCGGCGCAGCAGGGTGATGATGCCGTCCTGGTCGGCCGCGAGCAGCCGCGCGTGCTCCTCTTCGACGCGCCGGGCGCCGAGCGCCTCCGCCTCCCGCCTCGCGCGGCCGGTGAGCAGCAGGGCGGCGACGAGGCGGACGTCGTCGTCCTGGGCGTTGATCAGCGCGTCGAACCAGGGCACCGGGGCCGGGAGTTCGGCGCGCAGCCGCAGCAGCCGGTCGGTGAGCCGCTGCCGGGTGCGTTCCGGTTCGCGCGCCAGTTGCAGCAGCCAGGCGTCCACCGCCACGGTGCGCCTCAGGTCGGCCCGCTCCCGGCGGTCGCGCCTCAGTTCCTGGACGGTGGGTTCCCACCGGTCGCGCAGGACGCGCCACGCCCGTGCCGTCTCGTCCAGTCCGTGGCCGCCGGGCCGCCGGGCGAGCCCGGTCAGCACCTCGGGGTGCTCCGCCAGGTGCCGGACCAGCGCGACCGCGTCGGCGTGCCCGTCCCGGGCGCCCTGGCACAGCCGGCGCATGCCTTGCGCGTCCAGGCCGGCTCCGTGCCAGGTGACGTCCAGGGCGGGGCCGAGCCAGTTCAGCAGGTCCACGACCACGCCGGCGGACGGGGGCCGGCGCAGCTCCTCCCGGAGCGCGGCGAGCCGGCGCAGTTCGTCGTGGCTGCGGCCGCCGACGGTCTCGAACTGGCCCAGCCACTCGGCCAGTCGGGCCCGGTCGTCGTCATCGGCCAGCATGCGGGCCGCCGACACGTGGTTCTGGTCCAGGTGAACGGCGAGGTGCTCGGTGCCGGTGAACTCCTGGCCCATGAACCCGAAGGGCCGGATCGCGGGGCGCGCGGGGTCGTCGGGGAAGATCCGCCCGTCGGTGCGCGGGGCGACGTAGGGGTCGTGCCCGTCCAGCCAGTCCCGCACCTGTGCCGCCTGCCAGCGCTGCTCGGGCGCCCGGGTGAGCAGGCCCTCGCAGAGCAGGCGGGTCCGCCGGTGCGTGATGCCGCCGACGTCGGGGTCGTGCGTGGCGATCTCCGCGAGCACGTCCTCGTCCCGGCGGAACTCGATGGGGTGCCGGCCGAGGGCGAGCTGGGCGACGACCATGCCGAGCGACCACCAGTCGCCGGCCTCGGAGACGGTCTGCCGGAGCAGTCCGGCCTCCGGGGCGAGGTAGAGGGGCTTGCCGCGCCAGTCGGTGCGGGGTTCCAGCGCTTCGTCGGGCCGGTGGACGGCGGCGCCGAAGTCGACCAGGACGAGGTCGGCGGTGTCGCCGCGGCGGGTCTGCACCATGATGTTGTCGGGGGTGATGTCCCGGTGGACGACGCCCCGTCCGTGCAGGGCGGTGACGGCGTCGCAGAGCTGGCCGACCACCGCTCGTACGGCGTCGGGAGGCAGGCCGTCGGGGTGGTCCTCGTGGTACTTCTCCAGGGTCTCCTCGCCGTGCGACCAGTACAGGTGCCAGGGGTGTCCGTGGGCGTCACCGGTCTCCAGGAGCCGTTCCACATGGGGTGCCGGGCCCTCGGCCAGCTCCCGCAGCCGCTGCTCCACCTCGGGGTCCGGGGCGTGCAGCCGGTGGTACCACTTGAGCACCAGGGGTATCTCCGCCGGGCCGTGACGGGCCGTCAGGTCGCGCACCCGCAGGACGACGGCCTCGGCGGGCCGGCGGGCCTCGGAGAGCACGGCGACGAGCGGGAAGCGGTCGGCCAGTGCGGGCGGTACGCCGGCACGGACCGGACGGGTCTCGACGACCCGGGCATTGGTGAATCCCCCGTCCGCGGGGTCGACGAATCGGGTGGGCGGCGTGGTCGTCATCTACCGGCCTTCCGGGAAAACGCGCTGGGTGAACCGGGGGGCCACAATGCGGAACGAACGGGCCCGACGGGCGGGCCGCGGGACGAAGAAGATATCCCGATTCCCCGCGGCCGACGGGGAGTTTCCCGGATCTTCAGTGAATCCCCGGCCGGGGCTACCATGCGCATCATGTGCCCCCTGCCCACGCACGAAAGCCTCGTCGCCGAACTCAGGGAACTGAGGCGCCGCGGCCTGCCTGGATTGCGCCACTGCACCAGGGACGCGCTGCGCGAGGCCGCCGTCGCGGCCGGACTGTGCGGCGGACCGGACGACGAGCAGACCGGCATCGAGGAGCTGCTCGGCGCGGCGGTGCGGAGGCTGGCCGGCGGACACCCGGTGCGCGACGACGACTCCTGCGATCCGCTGGCCCGCGCCGCCGCCCACTCCTTCGGCATCTTCGCCGCGCGCCGCGGGGTGCCGGGCACCGACCGGCGCAAGGCCGCCGCGGGGGTCTACGGCGTGACCACCGAACGGTTCCGCAAGAGCCAGGAGCACGACGTCGTCGCCGAACTGGCGGCGGCGGTCCTGGCCGTCGCCCGGGAGGCGGCCGTCGGCCCGACGGACGGCCAACGGGCCGAAGTCGTGACGGAGTTGACCGCTCCGGCAGCCGCGGCGCCGTCCGCGTACGCGGCACCCTCCGCAGGAGTCCGGTCCCGGCGGCCGGGCGCCCGGCCGGTCACCGCCGCGGCGGCCCCGGCGGGCCGGATCACCGTCCGGGTGTGCCCCATCGAGGAGGTGCGGGACGTGGACATCCTGGTCTCCTCGGAGAACACCTATCTGGAGATGTCGAAGACCTTCCGCCCCACGGTGTCCGGCGCGCTGCGCCGGGCCGCCGCCCTCCGGGACGCCGCGGGCGAGATCGTGGACGACGTCCTCTCCCGGGAGCTGGGCGTGTGGCTGCGGACGCACGGCAGGGCGGGCAGGCCCGTGCGGCCGGGCACGGTGGTCGCCACCTCGTCGGGCGCCCTGGCCGCCCAGGGGGTACGGCGGGTCCACCACGCGGCGATCGCCACCCCGGTCGGGGGCGGCGACCGCTACCACGTGTCCCCCGCCGTGCTGGGCGAGGTGGTCCGCGCGTCCTTCGAACTGGCCCGCCACGAGAGCGAGTTCCTCTCTCTGCCGATGTCCTCGATCTGTTTCCCGCTGCTCGGTGCCGGCCGGGGCGGCCTGCCCGTGGAGACGGTGGCCCGCCGGCTGCTCGACGCGATCCGGGCGGAGCTGCGCCGGGACCCGTCCTGGGCGGTGGTGCTGGTCACACCGGAGGAGAGCCACGCCCGGCTGCTCACGGCCGCCAGCTCCGCTCCGTGAAGCCGACCCCGCTGCGCTTCAACGTCCGTTCCAGCTCCGCGAGTTCGCCGCGCAGCGGGACGCCGTAGAGGCGCAGTTCCCCGTCGACGGCGGGGCCGACCTGGAGCCGCGGGCCGGGTGCCGGGTGGGTGAGGTACGGGGCGTAGCGGGCGGTGCCGAGCGGGGTCAGCGGGACGATCCGCTGGTTGGCCGAGCCCCGCCAGGCCAGCGGGGTGGGCTCCGCCGCCCGGTACCGGCCGGTGATCACGGCGTCCGCGCCGCCGAGTGCGGCCCGGCGCTCCGGTGTCAGTTCCCCGGGCTCGTACCCCGTGTACACCAGCAGGTCGGCGGGGTGGGGCCCGGCGCTCCCCTCGCGGCGCCGGGCCCCGTCCCGCAGGCGTGCCGCACCGGCCAGGAGTTCCGCGAGCGCCGCCGCCTGCTGCAGGGGCTCGCCGCCGCTGACGGTGAGGCCGTCGGCCCCGTCGGCGAGGGCCCGCCGCCACAGCGCGAGCACCTCGGCGACCGTGGCGGGCGTCCCGGCCGCCGGGTCCCAGGTGTGCCGGGACATGCATCCGGGGCAGGCCAGCGAGCAGCCCTGGAACCAGACGCCGAGCCGTTTTCCGGGGCCCAGTGTTTCCAACGGGTAGTGCGTCCCGTCGAGGCGCAATTCCACGGCATCTCCTCCTCGCACCGGCTTGGAGTATCCAGGGCGCCGAGGGGCGCCCGCAATTGCCGGGAGGCCCTCATCCGGCTCTCCGCCGGGCGGGATCCGGTTGTTTTCCGGAACACCGCGAAGAATGATCGGTTCCCCTCAAATCATGTGTCCCGCTAGGGGTTTTGCTCCGCTACTCTCTCCCCATCGCGGCGCATTCCCACCCGGACCGCCCGCGACGAATGGGGGCTCTTCGAAATGATCAACAAAGCTCGAATAAATGTCCGGGTTCGACGGCTGAAAGCCGGGCCTCTGTCTTCCGCGCGCGCCCGGTTCCACGGTCGCCGGGACGCGGCCGGTCTCCGGGAATTCCTGACGGACGCGGCGGCGGGCGGCACACCGGCCGACGACGGCCTGCCGCCGTACATTCTGGGCCTGCGCGCGCGGGTGCACCGGGACACCGCGGGGCTGCGCTCGCGCCTGCTCGCGGCGCACCACGGGCTGTACGTCCGCATCCAGGCCGAGTCGGTGCGGGTGGTGACCCAGTACGACGAGCGCGCGGAACCCGCGCCGGCCGCGCTCGCCCGGTACGGGGAGAGGGTCGGGCAGTGGCGCTCGGCCGCCGCCGTGTGCCGCCAGCAGGCCCAGCAACTCGTCGGCGAGGCCAACCAGTTGATCGCCTGCTACTGGGACGCCGCCTGGCGGCGCACCCGGCGCGACGGCCATGTCGACGGGCCGCGGCCCACGAGCTGGCTGCCCGGGGAGATCGAACTGGACCACACCTGGGCCCACCTGGACGACAGCCTGCTCAGCGACCGCTGGTACGCCCCGGAAGGGGCCGGGCGGAACGCCGACCCGTCGGCCGTCGCCCGGGCCCTGCACATCCTCGACCACCAGGCGGTGCGCGGCGGCGGCGCCACGAGCGGCGCCCACGGGCGATGACCGGCTCCCGGCCGCCCGCCGTCCGCGCCCCGTCCCCCGCTCCTCGTCTCCCCGCTCCCCGTCTCCTGCTCCCAGGAAGGCCAAGGACCGTCATCGTGCATCACTCGGCCCGGACCGCTCACCGGTCCCCCGTCCGCGCCGCCCGCCGGCTCGCCGTCGTCGTCCCGCTGGTGTGCGCGCTCGCCGCGCTCGTGTCCTGCACCAAGCAGGAGGAAGCCCTCACCACGCCCTGCGGGGTGGTCGTCGACGGTTCCGGGTCGGCCGCCGCGGTGAAGCAGGGATTCGACTCGGAGGAGAAGCTCAAGCACAGCCTGGTCGAGTTCCTCACCGACCAGAAGTGCGGAACCGTGGACTTCGCGCCCATCACCCGTTCCTCGCGCAGTTCCTCCTGCCGGCAGGACCAGGTGGACCTCGACCCGCCGCACGACGCGAACACCGACCAGAAGGTGCAGCGGGCGGACGCCCGGCGGGCAGCCGCCCTCGCGGCGCTCGCGGAGCTGAAGTGCGCCCGCACGCAGAACGGTTCGGACGTGTGGGGGGCGCTGGCCCGCATCGGCGAGACCGTCCCCGACGACGGCGGGACGCCGAAGCTGCTCGTGGTCAGCGACTTCGACCAGTCCGATCCGGAGTTCGTCCTCTCCCGCCAGGACCTGTCCACCGAGGCCGAGCGGGCGAAGGTCATCGACTCGCTGGTACGGAAGCGGGGGCTGCCCGGCATCAAGGGCATGGAGGTGTTCCCCGTGGGGCTCGGCATGCAGTACTCGGCGAAGCCCAGCGAGGCCGACGACTTCCAGGCCTTCTGGGTGGAAGTGCTGGAGGGGAGGGCCAAGGCACATGTCGACAACCAGTACAAGCGCTGACCGGCCCCGGCCGCGCCGTCGGCGGCTCAGCGGCTATGTACCGCTCCCGGGGCGGACCGCACGGCAGCCGGCGAGCCCCCGGACCGGCCCGGTCCCCGACGGGTCCGTCCGCCGTTCGCCCGTCGTCCCCGAGGACAGGGCCGAGGCCAAGCTGCTCGCCCAGGCCGGCAGGAAGGGCAGGCGGGCGGGGAAGAAGGGGACGCTGGACCCCTGGGTGCTCAACAGCGGCGATCCGCTGCCCTACTTCGTGGAACTGGCCGGGCTGCGGGACACCCAGATCCAGCGGATCCATCAGGCGCTGAGCGACGCGGAGGCGGCGGCACGGCTCCGGGACGCCGAGGCGGGGTCCGCCGTGACCGCGGGCGAGACCGAGGCCACGCTGCTGGAGCAGCGCCTGCGCGAGGCCGACCAGGAGATCCAGCGGGCCAGGGACCAGCTCAACCTGCTCGCGCTCCGCTCCTCGCGCTGGCTGCGCTTCCGGGACCGGCTGCGCGAACGGGTGGAGGAACGCTGGCTGCGCGCCCGCTTCCCGGACGCAGCGGGCCCGCCGGCCGGCCGCACCCCCGGCCCCGCGGACCCAGGCCCGGCCGAGGACGGGGCCGGGCAGCCGGCCGGCAAGGCGGAGAGCACGGACCCGGGCGACGACTGGCAGTCGGTGTCCACGGCGGGCACCACCGCACCGGCCGACACCTCGCCCGCCGCGCTGCGCGAGGAGTACCGCGCCGCACGGCGGGAGACCGACGTCATCGGATCCGCCGAGGGCTGGGAGGGACTGGCGACCCGCCCCGGCCTGCCCCGCTGGCGCTGCCGACCCCGTGGAAGGGCTGGTAGGCGACCCAGTAGACCGGCACCTCGACGGCCATGACGACGAGCAGCAGGACCAGGGTCAGCCAGCGGGGACACCCTCTCCGGTACGCTCGCCGTCTCCTCTGCCGTCATCATGCTGATCCTGCCGCACCTGGCGGGCCACATGCTGCGCTGGCGCTCGGC
>NZ_MUMF01000501.1 GCF_002155905.1 Streptomyces tricolor
CCCGGCCGCCCTCGCCGCCGCCCTCCTCGGCTCGCGGCGCATCGGCAAGTAGGCGGCGGACGAGTGGCGGACGGGTCCCGTGCACGCACCGAGCACACCGAGCACACCGAGACGACAGGAGACCGAGTCGATGATCGAGACCTTCGCCGTCGTTCTGGGGATCGCCATGGTCACCGCGGGCATCGTGGTGATCTGGCATCACTACTGGCCCCCCGCCCCGGACGAGGAACCCCGCGAGGACGTCGCCGAGTACATCTCCATGATGGTCGGCGTGCTCTACGCCCTCGTCCTCGGTCTGTCGATGGTGTCCGTATGGGAGACCCGGTCCGGCGCGGTGGGCCATGTGCAGGCGGAGGCCAGCGCCGCCCACCAGATCCGGCTGCTGTCCGCGGGGCTGCCGCCGCTGGAGGGGGAACGCACCCGCAGCGCCGTCGACGCGTACGTACACCATGTCGTGTCCACCGAGTGGCCCGCGATGGCGGCGGGGCAGCCGCCGGGCCGGCGCGGCTGGGACCTGCTGAACGACCTCCGCGCGGCGGGCCAGATCCCCGCCGGCGCCACCGCGGCCCAGCAGGCCACGCTCCAGGAGACCCTGGCCCAGCTCAGCACGCTGGACGACGCCCGGCGCGGCCGGGAGGCGGACGCGGCCGACACCCTGTCACCCGTGCTGTGGTTCGGGCTGATCGTCGGCGGCCTGCTCACCGTGGTCTTCATGTTCATGTTCGGGGTGCGGCGGAGCTTCACCCACGTGGTGATGGTGATGGGCCTGAGCGCGCTCATCACCTTCACCGTGCTGCTGGTCTACCAGCTGAACGAGCCCTTCAACGGCATCTTCGCCGTCGACTCCTCCCCGTTCACCCGCTACTTCGCCGGCACCTGACCGTACGGCACCCGCCGGCCGGCCGCCTCCGCGCGCAGCCGGGCGGCGATCCGCCGCTCGTCCGGCCACCGTACGTCGTACGCCCAGCCCCACCGTTCGAACCGGGCGATCAGCCACGCCGTGAGGTCCGGCTGGCCGCGCAGGCCGCCGTGCCGGGCGCTGTTGGGGTCGGCGTGGTGGAGGTTGTGCCAGCCCTCGCCGAAGGTCAGCAGGGCCACCCAGGGCACGTCCCGGGACTGGTCGCGGGTGGCGTAGTGGCGCGGACCGAAGGCGTGCGCCACGGAGTTGACCGACCAGGTGACGTGATGGACGACGGCGTACCGGACCAGGCTCGCCCAGAAGAAGGTGACCAGCGCGGACCGGGCGTCCTGCGTGACCGCCAGGACCAGGGCCGGCGGCAGGCCCAGGGAGACGGCGATGGTCAGCGGATACCAGCGGTCCAGGCGGCGTACGTCCGGATCGGCGAGCAGATCGGGGGCGTACCGCGGGTGGTGGGAGCGGAGCGTCGAGGTGAACCAGCCCACCTGGGCGTGCCACAGCCCCTTGAGCAGCGCCCGCCGGCCGGTGCCGTACTTCCACGGCGAGTGCGGGTCGCCCTCCCGGTCCGCGTACTGGTGATGGCGCCGGTGCTCGGCCACCCACAGGGTCACCGGGCCCTCCATGGCGAGACCGCCCGCGACACCGAGGGCGATCCGCAGCGGTCGTTTCGCCTTGAACGACAGATGGGTGAAGTGGCGGTGGTAGCCGGCGGTGATGCCCATGATGGACAGCGCGTACATCCCGGCGCCGAGGACCCCGTCGTACCAGCGGGGCCCCCAGCCGCCGGCCAGGGCGACGGGCAGCACCAGCGCCAGCACGGCCAGCGGGCCCACCACGAGCGTGAGCAGATAGCCGGTGCGCAGCGGCAGACCGACCGGAACGGTGTCGGGCAGCGGGGCGCGCAGGCCCTCCGGGCGGTCGGGGGACACGGTCACGGCGCGCCTCCCACGAGGAGGGGCGGGGGAGCACAGGGGGTCATGTGCGGCGATTATGCGGCAGCCCCCTGCCCGCGCCGCCCAGGCTCGGCGGCCGTACGGCACCCGGCGGCAACCTCTACCTGGATGGATGAAGGTGCGGGCGCGTTCCCCCTGGCCGACCATGGGACCGAGGCCGCGACCTCGGACGCGGCCCGCCCCATGTCGTCGAACCCAGGGAGCGTCGGATGCGAGCGGACGGCACCGCACCCGGACGGCCCGCGCCGGACGGCCAGGACGCCAGGGAACAGCTGCGCCGGTGCGCGCGGGACGTGGTCGACGTCGCCGAGGGCATCCGCGCGGTGTCCGAGCGCACCAGCACCGTACTGTTCGCCCCGGCCCTGGCCGCCGCCGCGCGCCGCCGCCCCCGCGCCGGCCTCGCCGCCCGGTGGGCGCTGCTGCGGGCCCTGACGAACAAGCAGGGCCTCGGCGGCTCGGCCATCACGGCACCGAGGGGCATGGGCCATGTCCTCGGCGCCGCCGGCGAGGTGCTGGGCCGGGAGAACCTGGCCGCGCTGGTGGCGGTCACCTCGCTGCGGCTGCGGATCGCCGCCGTGCTGGTCGACCACCCCGAGTTCGTGCGCGATCCCGGCATGCGCCGGCTGACGGAGGCCGTCACCGCCGACAAGGACCTGGCGGCCGTACGGTCCCTGCGCGCCCTCTTCCGCGACCAGGGCGCGCAGCGCGCCCTGTCCGGGCTGGCGCCGCTGATGGCCGAACTCCTCGCGATCCGCGCCCTGCTGGACGAGGACCCGAAGAACGACGAGACCGGCTGGGCGCTGGCCACCGGCCGCGAGCTGTCCGCCGACCCGGTGCACGGCATCAGCGCCGCCCACCTCGCCGGCATGGACAAGGGCGAGGGCGCCGCGGAGGCCGTCGACCTGACCGACCAGGAAAGGCAGGTCATCGCCCCAAAGGGGTCCTTCCTCGGCTTCCTGCGGAACATCGAGATGCTCTCCACCGACGGGCGGATCCTGCTGCAGAACGTGCGCGGCCCGGACGGCGTCGTACGGTACGTCCTCCAGGCGCCGGGCATGGCACCCGGCCGCCCCCGCAACGACTCCCCGCAGGACTTCGTCGGCGCCTGGCGCAACCTGTTCATGACCGACTCGCCGTACACCCGCTCGATCCTGCTCGCCCTGGCGGACTACGGCATCCCGCGCGGCGCCGACCTCGCGCTGATCGGGCACAGCGAGGGCGGCATCGCGGTGATGAACCTCGCCCAGAACGAGGAGTTCTGCCGCACCTACCGGGTCACCCACGTCATCGCCGTCGGCTCCCCGGTGGACACCAAGAAACCCGCCGACCCGCGCACCTGGGTCGCCAGCATCACCAACCAGCACGACATCGTGCCGGTCCTCGACGGCCGCGGCGCGGGCTCCGCGTTCGACCCGCACCCCAACTGGTACGAGGTCGACTACACCGGCCCCACCCACGAGTTCCCGCTGTGCCACATGCTCCGCGAGTACATCGAGCACCTCAGGACCGTCATCCCCGAGGCCCGCGAGCGCGTCGACGAGGCCCTCACCCCCTACCGCGGCCCCGTCGTGCGCACCCAGGCTTACCAGCTCAAGGACCGCGCCAACCCGCCCGAGGGCTACCCCTTCCTCACCCTGCCCACCACCTCGCTGCCCACCACGGCCGGCCCCATCGACGTACCGGTGCGCTACTACGACTCCTCCGCGGCCCACCTGTGCTACCCCGTCGACGCGGACACCGCCCGCGGCCTGCTGCCCGACGTCACCTGGATGACCCCGAGCCGGGCCGCCCGCCGTGCCATGGCGGTGCTGTCGCTGTACGAGCACCGCTGCACCACGATCGGCCCGTACACCGAGATCGCCCTGTCCGTGCTGGTGGACGACCTGTGGCGGCCCCGCCCGTACGACGTCGCCGCGGACCTGCTGCGCCGCGTCGACCTGCGGCGCACCGGCCGCCACGTGCTGTCCCTCGGCGTCACCAGCGAGGAGGCCCGGGTCGTCGCCCAGGAGATCTGGGGACAGCCCGCGCTGCGGGTGACCGCCGAGGCCGATCTGATGGGCCGGGAGATCGGCGTCCGGTCCCCGGACCTCGGCCTCGCCGTCGACGGCCGCCTCGGGCGCGGCATGCGCTGCCCCGAGGCCGACTGGATCCTCTACGGCCGCCGGGGCGAGAGCACGATCCGCACCCTGGTCCGGGCCCACGGCAGGCTGCGGCTGCACACCGGCGCCGGCGTCCGACTGCGACTGGACACCGCGGCGGCCGAACCCTTCGCCGGGCAGCTGCGCCGGCTCGGCATCGACACGGCCCGGCCCCGGTTCGTCCTCACCTGTCCCCAGTTCATGCTCCACCGCAGCGCCGGCGCCGTCCTGCCGCGCTGACGTCCCCCCACCGCCCCCCGGGAGCGCGCCATGGTGACCGAGTCCCCCGACATCACGTCGTACGACACGCAACTCCTCGACCGGGTCGAGGAGTTGCGGTCGGACGCCGGCCTGATGGAGGAGTACGCCCGGCGGCTGCGCAGCACCGCGGCCACCCTGGACGGCTGCCCGGCGGCCCCCGAGTGGAGCCGCCCCGCGCTGGAACGGCAGGCCGCCGCCTGCGCCACGGCGGCGGAGCAACTGCGCACCGCGGCCGAGGGGTTGTTCGCACTGGCGCGGGCCCGGGACTGAGCCCGGCCGCCCGGCGCGGGCCGGGGACCGGGCGCGGTCAGCGGAGCGCGGCCCGGGTCTGCGCCGCGCCCCGGCCGAGGGACACGTCGTAACGCGCCTTGTCCTCCGGCAGGTTGCGGTGCACCAGGTCGGAGAAGCTGCGGGTCTCCCGTACGACCCGCATGCCCTCGGGGGAGAACGTGTCGGGCCCGAACAGGCGGGGTGCGAGCAGCGGGTTGTTCAGCGCCTCGGAGAACGCGTCGACGGAGATGATGCGTTCGAGCAGCCGCCCGAAGATCGCACCGGGCTCCGGCTCCTCCGCGAACAGCCCGACGTACAGATCGATCGCGTCGACGTCGGCGTACATCTCCAGCAGCGCCTCCTGGACGCGCGGGTCGCCGGAGATCTGCTGCGGATCGGTGACCCGGGGGAAGCCGTAGTGGACGCGGTAGTCGTTGTACGAGGCCAGCCGCAGCTCCCGGCCCACGGAGACGCTGTGCGCCTCGATCGGCAGCAGCAGCTCGTCGGTGTTGAACAGCCCGGCCAGACCGGCGGGCTGGCGGGACAGGTCCTCGAAGAGCGGGCCGAGGCCACGGTCCACGACCAGCCGCGCGTTGGCGATGGTCCGCTCGAGCGGCACCGGGCGGCCGGCGATGGTGTACGTGGAGGGGATCAGGCTGTGCCAGCGGTAGACGAGGCTGAACTCGATCGTCGCCCAGTTCTCCCGGTGCCACACCCCGCGGTCGGTGCGCACGGGGTCGAGGACGAAGCCGAAGTGGTACGGCGTGATGTGGTTGATGTACTCCTCCAGCATCACCCGGATCATCGTCACGATCAGCGTGTTGCGGGTGGTCTGGAAGACGCGTTCGTCGCCCCAGTCGGGGTGGGCGGCGGCGAGGAGGCCGGCCACCCGGTTGTGCTCGCGCAGGAACAGGACGTTCAGCGCCATCGGCCCGATGTGCGCGTGCACGCGTTCCCCGCCGCACGCGAACAGGGTGTCCAGGCGGTCCTCGGGCACCTCGTCGAACCGGACCGGTCGGATCGCCCGGAACTCGTCGCTGATCCGCCCGCCCTCGCACAGGGCGGGCGGGAACTCGGCCCCGTTGATGATCCGGCTCTTGAGCCGCCCGCCCTCGAAGGTGCGCAGGCAGGCGGTGACGTCCGCGCGGTCGCCGTACAGCTGGCACATGTCCAGGGTGTGCGGCGAGTCGGTGCGGCGCGGGTCGCCGGTGGCCGCGTGGCCGCGCAGGAAGCCGTCGGTGAACCACTGCGCGAACGCCGGCAGCAGCGCGCTGGACCGGGTGCAGTAGCGGCCCTCGCCCTCGCGGCGGAACAGCTCGGCGACCTCCTCCGGGGCGGGCAGCCCCTTCGGCAGCTCGGCCACCGGCGGCAGATGCCGGCCCACCCAGGAGCGGTCGGTCAGCGAGTCCCAGGAGGTGTAAGGGGCCTTGACACTCAGCGGGTTGGGGCGCGGCGGGGCCTTCAGCACGGCCAGGTCGGTCAGCTTGGAGTTCAGCCTGCGGTGCAGCCACCGGCTGCGCTGGGCCACCTGCCAGGCCGGGCCGTAATGGGTCAGCAGATGCGTCTCGAAGCGGTTGCGCAAGCCGTCCCGGGACCTGTCCCGGGCTCCGGTCCACGGCGCGGTCCCGGCCTCGGGCGAGCGAAACGTGACGGTCACTGGGTCCTCCGGTCGGTTCGCGGGAAGCATCCCGGCGCCGGACCTCCGGGTCCGGCGCCGGGTACGGTCAGCTCGGGGTCGTGGCGCTGCGGCCGGAGCGCACCCGGTAGTGCTGCGGGAACGGGGTGTCCGCGTAGTCCAGGGCGCGCTCGGCGCCGGGCAGCGGGCGCACGCCGGGGCGCAGCAGCACACGCCGGACCAGCTCGGGCACGATCACCTGGGCCGCGTACCGGCCGACGCAGTCGTGGGCGCCGTAACCGAGGACGAGGTTGTGCGCGGGCGGGCGGCCGGGCCGGAACTCGGCCGGGGCGTCGACCACCTCCTCGTCGAACATCGCCGACGCGAAGCAGGCCAGCACCACGCTCTTGGCCGGGATCACCGTCTGCCGGGGGGTGCCCGCGGCCAGCACGTGGTCGCGCAGGCAGAGCCGGGGCGTGACGGGCACGAACGGGTGGAAGCGCAGCGCCTCCCACACATAGGCGTCGAAGCGGGCCGGGTCGCCCTCGCCCGCCGCGCGGACCGCCTCGGCCAGCGCCTCGGGACGCACGGCGAGTTCCTTGAGCGCGGTGGCCGTGCACTGGGTGGCGTTCTGCTGGTAGCCCGTCAGATAGCCGACCAGGTTGGCGTTGATCCGCTCGTCGTCGAAGCCGTACTCGGCGGGCAGCCGCGTGCGCAGCATCCGGCCGAGGATGTCGTCGGAGCCGTCGGCGGCCGCAGCGGACCGGCGGCGGGCGATCAACTCGGCCACCCGGTCGTGCAGTTCGCGGCCGGCGGCCACGCCCGCCGCGTGGATCTCCGGGTCCCGCCCGGGGTTGATGGCGAACGCCCACTGCATCCGGCGGGTGCAGGAGTGCAGCGTCTCCTCCTCGATGCCGGTGAACCCCAGATAGGCGATGGCGACCCGGGCGGCGGCCACCCGGGCGTAGTCCTGGATCAGATCGAAGGTGTCCGCGCCCCGGCCGGTCACCTCGTCCAGCACCTCGTCGGCGATCCGCGCGGTCAGCTCCCGGACCCGGGGCGCGTCCTCGGCGGCCAGCATCAGCTGCCCGTACCCGCGCTCCCGCCAGTGCACGTCGGCACCGTCCCGGGCCAGGACGAACGGCGCCCCGAGCACGTCCTCCAGCGCCGGGCCGAACACCCCCACGGTGAACGTGCCGGGCGCCGACAGCACCTCCAGGACGTCGGGGTGCCGGGTGACGAACACGCCGACGGGCGTGCTGAACACCGGACGGCGGGCGCGCAGCTCGGCGAAGAGGGCCGTCCTGCCGGTCGCCATGGCGGTGCGCAGCAGGGCCACCCGCTGCGGGACGTCGTCCTCCGGGATCGCGTCGTACGCGGCGAGAAAGTCCATGCCGGCCATTCAGCCACCGGCCCGCGGGCGCCGCACGTCAAACAGGCATTCGGGGCAGTACGGGCGTGCGCGCGGACGCGGCGGCGGGGAGGATCGGCCCCGGGGGAGACACGGCGGAGAGGAGGGGCCGATGCTGTCCGCATGGGCCGGGGCCCTGGTGCCCGTCTTCAGCGACACGAGCGTGAGCGGCACCGGCCACCTGGAGCTGCCGCCCGGCACCGGGTACGTCCTCGCCGCCAACCACACCTCGTTCTTCGACCCGGTGCTGCTCATCGGCACCCTGCACCGGCTCGGCCTGCGCCCCGCCGTGCTCGCCACCGCCGGGCTGTGGCGGGTGCCCCTGCTGGGCCGGGCGCTCACCCGGGAGGGCTACGTCCCGGTCCACCGGGGCAGCCGCCGCGCCCCGGACGCCCTCCGGGAGGCCGCCGACGCCCTCGCCGCCGGACGCGGCGTGCTCATCTACCCCGAGGGCGGCCTGCCCCGCTACCGCGCCTCCCACGACCGCCCGCCCGGACGCCTGAAGTCGGGGGTGGTTCGGCTCGCCCTGTCGACCGGCGTCCCGGTGATCCCGGTCGGGCACGCGGGCGCCCGCCGCGTCTCCTCCGGCAGCCACGCCAAGCAGCTCGTCGGCTGGGCCACCGCGCCCGTGCGCCGCCCCCGCGTCCACGTGCACATCGGCCCCGCCCTCCGGCTGGACACCGCCGAGCACCCCCTGGACGACCTGGAGTCCGCGCTCGCCCAGGCCTGGGCGAG
>NZ_MUMF01000502.1 GCF_002155905.1 Streptomyces tricolor
ACGGCCGGGCCGCCCGGGCGCCTCGGGCGTCGAGGGCTGCGGCGCGGTCGCCGTGGGGCGCCGCGGGGAACCGGCGGTGTGCGCGCAGGGGCCCGGGCAGGGGTCCTGGCTGTTGACGGTCGCGGTGCGGTTGCCGTGGGGCGCCGTGGGGAACCGGCGGTGTGCGCGCAGGGGCCCGGGCAGGGGTCCTGGCCGTTGACGGTCGCGGTGCGGTTGCCGTGGGGCGCCGCGGGGAACCGGCGGTGTGCGCGGGCGCTCCGGCCCGTCGGCGGTCGCGGTGCGCAGGCCCCTCGGGGGTGACGGCTGGGCGTGATGGCCCCAGCGCGCCGCGAGCATTCGGGCGCAGGCGCGCGGGCACCCCGGGATCGACGGCCGCGCGGATCCTCCGACGGCCGGAAACGAACCCGGTCCGGGGGGCGCCGCCGGCGGTCGGGGGCGTGAACGAGCCGCCGTGCGCCCGCGGATGGGAACGCTGTGCATAGGCGCGCGCACAGCGGGTAGGCCTTGCTGCATCGTCTCTCGCTCGCGAAGCCGTCGTCAGGAGTAGACCGTGCTGCAACCGCCGCATTCGTCCCTGCAGGTAGCTGCCGTTCCGGCCCAGCGGGTGCCAGCACGAGACAGGGACCAAGACGCCCCCTGGCACACCGAGGCGGTGTGCCGGCGCGACGAGGCCGGGCTGTTCTTCGCCCCGTCGAAGGAACCGACCGCGGCCCGGCTGTCCCGCGAGGAAGCGGCCAAGCGGGTCTGCTCCCGCTGCCCGGTGATGGTGGAGTGCCGCGAACACGCCCTCCTCCAGCCCGAGCCCTACGGCGTCTGGGGCGGCCTCACGGCGGCCGAACGCCGGGTGGTCCTGGCGCGCCGCCGCCGCAGGGAACTGGACCTGAAGAAGGCGGCCCGGGCGGCGGCGAACCGCCTGGCGGGCTGAGACAGACGAAGAAAAAGCGCCCTCTCCGCACAGAGGGCGCTTCCTCGTCCCAGGGGGGTGCGGGGCCGCGTCCGATCTGCGGCTCCGCCGCGTGGGCGCGACCGGCCGCCACGCACCTGCGGCCGCCGACGCTCCACGCGCCCCCTCCGGACCGGCGCTACTTGGCCCGGTCGAAATCGATCGCGCTGTAGGCCCGCAGCTTCCTCAGCCGGTGCTCGGAGTCGATCCTCCGCACCGTCCCCGACTTCGACCGCATCACGATCGACTCGGTCAGCGCCGTCTCCGACCGGTACCGGACCCCTCGCAGCAACTCGCCGTCGGTGATCCCGGTCGCCACGAAGAAGACGTTCTCCCCGGACACCAGGTCGTCCGTGGTGAGCACCCGGTCCAGGTCGTGCCCGGCGTCGATCGCCCGCTGCCGCTCCTCGTCGTCCTTGGGCCACAGCTTGCCCTGGATGGTCCCGCCCAGGCACTTCACGGCACAGGCCGAGATGATGCCCTCCGGCGTACCGCCGATGCCGAGCAGCAGGTCGACGCCGGTGCCCTCGCGCAGCGCGTACACCGAGCCGGCGACATCGCCGTCGGAGATCAGCTTGATGCGCGCGCCGGCCTCCCGGACCTCCCGGATCAGCCCCTCGTGCCGGGGCCGGTCCAGGATGACGACGGTGACGTCCTCCGGCGAGGACCGCTTGGCCTTGGCGATCCGCCGGATGTTCACCTCCACCGGCGCGTTGATGTCCACGAAGTCCGCCGCCTCGGGACCGGTGACCAGCTTGTCCATGTAGAACACGGCGGACGGGTCGAACATCGCGCCGCGCTCGGCGGCGGCGAGGACGGCGATCGCGTTCGGCATGCCTTTGGCCGTCAGCGTGGTGCCGTCGATCGGGTCGACGGCGATGTCGACCTCGGGGCCGGTGCCGTCGCCCACGTGCTCTCCGTTGAAGAGCATCGGGGCCTCGTCCTTCTCGCCCTCGCCGATGACGACCACGCCGTTCATCGAGACGGTGGAGACGAGGGTCCGCATGGCGCGCACCGCGGCACCGTCGGCGCCGTTCTTGTCACCGCGCCCGACCCAGCGGCCGGCCGCCATGGCGGCGGCCTCGGTCACCCGGACGAGTTCCAGGGCGAGGTTGCGGTCGGGAGCCTCTGAGGGCACGTCCAGTTCGGACGGCAGATGATGATTCTCGGTCATCGGAGCGCACCTTTCTGATACGACGACGGCCGGATGAGGGTATTGGACCCTGACTCTATCGTCGGGCGGACAAAATGAGCAGGGGACCCCACGGATGAGCGCTTGGGGCACCTGCGACGATAGAGGGCGTGGCAGGTTCGAACGGCAAGCAGAAGACGGCCAGGGACATGATTCTCTCCCTGGCCCTGATCGGCATCGCGGCGGCGGTCGTCTACTTCTTCTCCATCCCGCACGACGATCACGCTCCCGCCCTCAAGCGGGTCGACTACAAGGTCGAGCTGGTCGGTGCCCGCCGGGCGGCGAGCTATCCGGTGGCGGCGCCCGAGGGCCTGCCGAGTACCTGGAAGGCGACCTCCGTACGCTTCCAGGGCGAGAAGTCCGACCGCTGGCACCTCGGCTTCCAGACCCCGGACGGCCAGTACGTGCAGGTCGAGCAGTCCACGCAGGACCGCGACGACTTCATCGACCAGGCCAGCCAGGGCGGCTCGGCGACGAAGCGGACCGAGACGATCGACGGCCGTACCTGGACCCGCTACACCGGCGGCCGGTACGACGCCCTGGTCCTCCAGGACACGCCCGGCTCCACCACGGTGGTGGCCGGCACCGGCTCCTTCGAGGAGCTGAGGACGATGGCGGCGGCGCTGAAGATGCAGTGACCGGCGGCGCTCCCCGGTGCGCGAAGAGGCCCCCGGCGGTGCTGGGGGCCTCTTCGCGTGTGCGGGCTGCTCAGACGGTCGTGACGACGTCCTCGTAGGCCAGGCGCGGGGAGCGCGGGTACCAGGCGTCGGGGCCCGGCCTGCCGATGTTGACGACCATCAGCGGGGTGTGGTCGTCGTCCAGGAACTCCTTGCGGACGCCCTCGAAGTCGAAGCCGGTCATCGGGCCGGCGGCGAGGCCGGCGGCGCGGACGCCGACGATGAAGTAGGCGGCCTGGAGCGCGGCGTTCAGCGCGGCGGCGCCCTCGCGGGCCGGGCGCTCGCTGAAGAACACGTCCTTGGCCTGCGGGAAGTGCGGGAACAGCGTCGGCAGCTCCTCGTGGAACTCGTTGTCCGCGGAGAGGATCGCGACCAGCGGGGCGGCGGCGGTCTTCGCCTGGTTGCCCTCGGCCAGGTGCTTGACCAGGCGCTCGCGGGCCTCGGCGGAGCGGACCAGGGTGATCCGCAGCGGGCTCTGGTTGAAGGCGGTGGGGCCGTACTTGACCAGGTCGTAGATCGCCTGGACCTGCTCCTCGGTCACCGGCTCGTCGGTGAAGGTGTTCGCGGTGCGGGCCTCGCGGAACAGCAGGTCCTGGGCGGCGGGGTCAAGAACGAGAGACATGCGTGACTTCCTCGGGTGCGCGTCCGGCCCGGAGACCCCGGACCGGCTGACGGCACGACCCTACGCCAGGTGATGTTCAAGCTTCAACTAAAGCGGTGGGGGTGGTGACCCGCCTCACAACCAGAGCCAGTGCCCCGCTCATTCGCCGTCCCGCTCCGCGTCCTCCCCCTCCTCCTCGGCCAGCGCCGCGTCCAGCCGGGCCCGGGCCCCCTCCAGCCAGCGCCGGCACACCTTGGCCAGCTCCTCGCCGCGCTCCCACAGCGCCAGGGACTCCTCCAGCGTCGTACCGCCCGCCTCCAGCCGCCGTACGACCTCGATCAGCTCGTCCCGCGCCTGCTCGTACGAGAGCGCCTCGTCCACCTTGCTCGTCATTCGCTCACCTTCACTGTGAATTCACCGTCGGCGACGCGGGCCCGCAGCGCCTCGCCCGCCGTCACCTCTTCCGGACCGCGCACCACGTGCCCGTCCTCCCGCTGGAGCACCGCGTAACCGCGCTGGAGCGTCGCCGCGGGCGAGAGGGCCACCACGCGCGCGTGCGTGTGCGTCAGCTCCGAGTCCGCGCGGTCCAGCAGATGCCCGAGGGTCCGCCGGCCCCGCTCGACCAGCGACGCCATGTGATCGGCGCGCTCGTCGATCATCCGGTGCGGATCCTCTATCGAGGGCCGCGCCAGCGCATGCGCCAGCCCCCGCTGCTCCCGCTCCACGAACGCGGCCGCGCAGCGCCGCGCCCGGTCCCGCAGCATCCGCACCCGCTCCAGCTCCTCGCCGACGTCCGGTACGACCTTCTTGGCCGCGTCCGTCGGCGTGGAGGCGCGCAGGTCGGCGACGTGGTCCAGCAGCGGATTGTCCGGCTCGTGCCCGATCGCGGACACCACGGGCGTACGGCACTCGGCGACCGCCCGCACCAGCTGCTCGTCGGAGAACGGCAGCAGATCCTCCACGCTGCCGCCGCCGCGCGCGACGATGATCACGTCCACCTCGTCGATCGCGTCGAGTTCCTTGACCGCCTGCACGACCTGCGGGACGGCGTGCACGCCCTGCACGGGGACGTTGCGCACCTCGAAGCGGACGGCGGGCCAGCGGTGCCGGGCGTTCTCCAGCACGTCCCGCTCCGCGGCGGAGGCCCGGCCGCACACCAGCCCGATCAGCTGCGGCAGGAACGGCAACGCCTTCTTCCGCTCCGGCGCGAAGAGCCCCTCCGCCGCGAGCGACTTCTTCAGCTGCTCCAGCCGGGCCAGCAGCTCACCGACGCCGACGGGCCTTATCTCGGCGGCCCGCAGGGACAGCTGCCCGCGCGGCGCGTACCACTCCGGCTTCGCCAGCACGACCACCCGGGCGCCCTCGCCGACCACGTCCGCGACCGCGTCGAAGACCTGGCGGTAGCAGGTCACGCTGACGGAGATGTCGTACGACGGGTCGCGCAGCGTGAGGAACACGACGCCGGCACCGGGCCGCCGCGACAGCTGCGTGATCTGCCCTTCCACCCACACCGCGCCGAGCCGGTCGATCCAGCCCCCGATGAGCCGCGACACCTCGCCGACGGGCAGGGGGGATTCCGGGGACGTGTTCACAGCCATGCGGCGAGCGTAACGGTCCCCACCGACAGCCCGGCCCCCACCGCGAACGCGCCCCGCAGCGCCGCCCACGGCCCCGCCGCGACCGACCGCGTAGCCGCGGGCGGCCGTGCCTCCCCCGAGCTCTTCGAGCAGGGGGTACCCCCAGGCGGCACGGGTGGGCGCGGCACCCTGCCGGCGCCGGTGAGCGACCCCGTCCCCGCCCGGCGACAGTGCCGCTCAGCCTGGCGATCTCGGGGCCCCCGAACCCGGCCTTACGATGGGACGCATGACCGCTTCGTCTGGCCGCCGTGTCCTGCTCGCCGCCCCCCGGGGCTACTGCGCCGGCGTGGACCGCGCCGTGATCGCCGTCGAGAAAGCCCTGGAGCAGTACGGGGCCCCGATCTACGTCCGGCACGAGATCGTCCACAACAAGTACGTCGTGCAGACCCTGGAGAAGAAGGGCGCCGTCTTCGTCGAGCGCACGGACGAGGTGCCGCCGGGCAACATCGTCATGTTCTCCGCGCACGGCGTCGCCCCCGTGGTGCACGAGGAGGCCCGCCAGGGCCGGCTCGCCACCATCGACGCCACCTGCCCCCTGGTCACCAAGGTCCACAAGGAAGCCGTCCGGTACGCCAACGAGGACTACGACATCCTCCTGATCGGCCACGAGGGCCACGAGGAGGTCATCGGCACCTCCGGCGAGGCCCCCGACCACATCCAGCTGGTCGACGGCCCCGGAGACGTCGAGAAGGTGGAGGTCCGCGACCCGTCGAAGGTCGTCTGGCTCTCCCAGACCACCCTCTCCGTGGACGAGACCATGGAGACCGTCGACGCCCTGAAGACGAAGTTCCCCGGACTCGTCTCCCCGCCCAGCGACGACATCTGCTACGCCACGCAGAACCGCCAGCTCGCGGTGAAGCAGATGGGCGCCGAGGCCGAGCTGGTCATCGTCGTCGGCTCGCGCAACTCCTCCAACTCCAAGCGGCTGGTCGAGGTCGCCAAGCTCGCCGGCGCCCGCGAGGCCTACCTGGTGGACTTCGCCAGCGAGATCGACGAGGCCTGGCTGGAGGGCGTGACCACGGTCGGCGTCACCTCCGGTGCCTCCGTTCCGGACGTACTGGTCGAGCAGGTCCTGGAGTGGCTCGCCGAGCGCGGCTACGCGGACGTGGAGCTGGTCAAGGCCGCCGAGGAGCACATCACCTTCTCGCTGCCCAAGGAACTCCGCCGCGATCTGCGCGAGGAGGCGGCGGCCCTGGTCGCCGAGCGCGGCGGAAGCGGTACGCCCGAGGCGTGACGGTCAGTGGTCCGTCGTAACGTGGAGCCATGCAGATCTTCGGCGTGGACATCGGCGGTTCCGGGATCAAGGGCGCCCCAGTGGATCTGGACCGGGGCGACCTGGCCCAGGAGCGCTGCAAGGTGCTCACCCCGCACCCGGCGACGCCCGACGGCGTGGCCGACGGGGTCAAGCAGGTCGTGGACCACTTCGGCTGGACCGGCCCGGTCGGCCTGACCTTCCCCGGAGTGGTCACCGGCGGCGCCACGGTCCGGACGGCGGCGAACGTCGACAAGAGCTGGATCGACACGGACGCGCGCGCGTTGTTCAGCGGCAGACTCGGCGGCCTCCCGGTGACCGTGGTCAACGACGCGGACGCGGCGGGCGTCGCCGAGATGGAGTTCGGCGCCGGGCGGGGCCGCCGGGGCACGGTGATCCTGCTCACCTTCGGCACGGGCATCGGCAGCGCCGTCTTCGTGAACGGCACCCTGCTCCCGAACACCGAACTGGGCCACCTGGAGCTGAACGGCCACGACGCCGAGAAGCGTGCCTCCAGCAAGGCCAAGGAGGACCACGACCTCAGCTGGGACCAGTGGGCGCGCCGCGTCCAGAAGTACCTGGCCCATGTGGAGATGCTGTTCTCCCCGGAGCTGTTCATCATCGGCGGCGGGGTCAGCCGCAAGGCGCACAAGTTCCTGCACCTCATCGAGGACATCAAGGCCGAGATCGTCCCCGCCCAGCTGCAGAACAACGCGGGGATCGTGGGAGCGGCGATGAGAGCGGCCCAGCACGCCTGACCACCCGGGCCGCCCCGCTCGGGCAGGCTCGGGCGGGGCGGCCCGGGATCAGCCGCGCCGCCGCCGTCGCCGTACCCACCGCACCCGGCGGACGAGCACGAGGACACCGGCGACCAGCGTCCCCCCGTACAGCCAGCCCGCCTGCGTGGCGAGCCCGGTGACCAGCCCCATCAGCCGGCCGGCCGGCCCCCCGCCGCCCTCGGCGACCGGCAGCAGCCCCACGGCGAACGCGATCGGTACGACGACGGGCGCGGTCAGCACGTCCCCGGCCCGCACCCACAGCGCGGTCAGCACGCACACCGGCAGGAACAGCACGCCGTAGACCGTCGGGGACGCGCCGAACAGCAGCTGGTCCAGGCAGCCGAGCAGGAACATCGCCGCGATGCAGAACAGCCCGCTGCCGAGCCCGGTCAGCCGGGGGTCGGGCAGCCGCCGGACCTGCGGCTGCGCGGGCCGCGCACCCCGTACCGGCCGGGCGGTGGTCCGACGCCGCGCCTGTGACGGCAGCGGAGACGACGGCGCCGCCGGGTGCGCCGAGGGTGCCGGGGACGACGGGGGCTTGCCGCGTCGCGGCCGCTCGTTCGGGGGTCGCGTTCCGTGTTGGTCTTGCTCCACAGGGACCAACCTAGGTCTGTTTATGTGCTGAATCGGCCCCCAGACACGCCGAGGGCCGGAGCTCGGCCGGGCGGTCGACGCTCCCGCGAGACGGGCACGCGGGACGCCGTAAACTGGGGGATCGGCCAGTGTCGGTCTCTGGCCCCTGGCAGCCCCTGGCCCACTCAACAACGGGAAGTCGCAACGTGTCGCTCACGATCGGAATCGTCGGCCTGCCCAATGTCGGCAAGTCGACCCTGTTCAACGCCCTGACCAAGAACGACGTGCTGGCGGCCAACTACCCGTTCGCCACGATCGAGCCGAACGTCGGCGTGGTCGGCGTGCCCGACGCCCGCCTCGCCAAGCTGGCCTCGATCTTCAAGTCGGAGCGCATCCTCCCGGCCACGGTCGACTTCGTCGACATCGCCGGCATCGTGCGCGGCGCCTCCGAGGGCGAGGGCCTGGGCAACAAGTTCCTCGCGAACATCCGGGAGTCCGACGCGATCTGCCAGGTGATCCGCGCCTTCAAGGACGAGAACGTCGTCCACGTCGACGGCAAGGTCTCGCCCAAGGACGACATCGAGACGATCAACACCGAGCTGATCCTCGCGGACCTCCAGACGATCGAGAAGGTCCTCCCGCGCCTCCAGAAGGAGTCGCGCATCAAGAAGGACATCGCGCCCAAGGTCAAGGCCGTCGAGGAGGCCAAGGAGATCCTGGAGAAGGGCGACACCCTCTTCTCCCAGGGCATCGTGCAGGGCACCGAACGCGCCGAGCTCCTCCACGATCTGCACCTGCTCACGACCAAGCCCTTCCTCTACGTCTTCAACGTCGACGAGGACGAGCTGACCGACGAGGACTTCAAGAACGAGCAGCGCGCCCTGGTCGCCCCCGCCGAGGCGATCTTCCTCAACGCCAAGCTGGAGGCCGACCTCGCCGAGCTGGACGAAGAGGAGGCCCTCGAACTCCTCCAGTCCGTCGGCCAGGACGAGCCCGGCCTCGCCACCCTCGCCCGCGTCGGCTTCGACACCCTCGGCCTGCAGACCTACCTGACGGCCGGCCCCAAGGAATCCCGCGCCTGGACCATCAAGAAGGGCGCCACCGCCCCCGAGGCCGCCGGTGTCATCCACACCGACTTCCAGAAGGGCTTCATCAAGGCCGAGGTCATCTCCTTCGACGACCTGGTCGAGACCGGCTCGGTAGCCGAGGCCCGCGCGAAGGGCAAGGCCCGCATGGAGGGCAAGGACTACGTCATGCAGGACGGGGACGTGGTGGAGTTCCGGTTCAACGTGTGACCGGCACATCGCTCCACGTTGCCGGGAGTGCTTCAGTGCGCGGTTTCGGGGCCGAGCCCTCTCGTGAGCTCGGCCCCTTCGCCGTTCCCGGATCGCCCGTAGAGGGGCGATCGGTAGGCTCCCGGCGCACGGACGTCGGTACGGTGGCGAGCCGGTGATCGACGCGCGTCCGCTGGAGTGAGGGCATGTACGAGTTCCACGGCTGGTTCGGTATCTCCGAGCACCCGTACGAGGACGACCCGCGGTCGCTGCGGGCGGGGGTCGAGGAGTTGCGGGCGCGGATCGGCGCGGTCCAGTGGTCCGCCAGCTGCAAGGTCGTGCTCGACCGCTTCAACGGGCTGGACGTCGTCACGGTCGTCGGACATACGAATCATCTGGGTCATGAAGCTGGGCAGTTGGATGACCTGGTGGCGTACATCGCGCGCCGCTTCCCCGGCTCCTGGGGGCTGCTCTACGACCGCTCCGACGAAGGCGACCTCCCGAACGCCGACAACGCGTTCCGGGTGCGCGTCATGCGCAGAGGGGTCGTCGAGGAGCGGCTGGATCCGTTCCTCTCGCCGTGCAATCCGGTGATCGAGGACTGAGTTGTCAGGCCCTTCGCACGGGATCGTAAAGTGGCCGCAGGCATGATCGCGGATGCGGGGGAAACGTGGTGTTCGGGCGTCGGAAGCGGACGGTCCAGGGCGAGGGGTACGACGAGCGGTACGACGAGTCGCACGGCGGGGAAGAGGCCGCGGTCGAGCCGTACGTCGTCGGGGAGTTGGACGATCACGACGAGGCGTTGCCGAACATTCCGGTGCCCGACGAGCCCGGGGCCTGGCAGGCGCCCGATGTGCTGGAGCAGCGGCTGTACGAGCTGGTGAGCCGGCATGCCGCGGTCGAGTGGGAGGACGAGGAAGCCGAGGACGACGCGCGGGGGGCGCTGACCCTCGCCTATCTGGAGGCGCTCGCCGGCGAGCTGGTGTACGTGCCGTTCCGGCGGGAGGAGACCTCGCCGGACCCCCGCGAGCGCACCTTCCACGTCTACGACACCTCGGTCGGGAGAATCGTCGCCGTGTACACCCGCGGCCTGCTCCCGCGCCCCCACCCCTACCTGGTCTTCGAGTCGTACACGCTGCGCGACCTGGCCGACGACCTGCCCGACGACGTCGACGGCATCGCCGTCAACACCCAGACCCCCTGCCCGATGCTCATGTCGGCCGACGCGGAGGAGCGTCAGGTCTGGCGGGCGTTGCACAACGAGCACTGGGACGAGGAGGGCCGCGCCGAACGGCTCGTCACCCTGCGCACCGGCGTACCGCCCGTCGGCCCGCTCCTGCACGGCCTGGCCCTCGGCGCCCACATGTGCTTCGTCAACGGCGAGGCCTGGAACAACCCGCACTACCACGGTCTGGGCCTGTCCATCGAGCACGAGCGGCTCGCCAAGTGGTGGGGCGTCACCGACCGCGACGAATGGCAGCACACCCAGCGGCGGCTCCTGGACCGCGAGATCACCCCCTGGTACTGGGAGTTCGTCCTCGACGCGCGCACCGCGCTCGCCGAGCGGTACACGGACGGGCGGCTGCAGGCCGTCGACGCCACCGCGTGGCGCGGCTACGTCGAGACGGCTCTGCGGGAGCGTGCCGCCCAGGTGCCGGACCAGATCGGCCCGGACTGGGAGGAGTTCGTCGCGCACGTCGTCGGCCTGGTCGGCAAGGTGCTGCGCTACGAGGGCAGGTTCCGCGCCGACGGCCTGCTCGCGGCGGACGCCGCGGTGCGTTCGGTCGCCGCCTGGGACATCGGCCGCGCCTCGATGATGGCCCGCTGGGGCTACGGCGCCCGCTTCGCCACCCGCGCCGAGATGCGCGAGGCCGTCGTCGAGGCGAGCGAGGCGGCCCAGTCCGCCCACACCTCCTGGCAGGACTTCTCCGCCGGCTACGCACTGGGCCGCTGCCTGCACTTCGACGACGAGGAGTTCGGCGGCTGGTACCAGGAGATGCTCGCCGCCCACCGGGCCCTGTCCACCGATCCGGACAGCCCCTGGCACACCGTCCCCTTCCATGTGCCGCGGGCAGCGGTGCTGGGCGGCTAGCGGCGTTAGCGACACCCCGGCTCCCCTGCCACGAGGTCAGATCCCCGTCACCCGCGCCACCGTGAACGGCGTCTCCGGCACGCCCTCGCCCATCGGGCCGCCCTTGTCGAACTGGGAGCGGACGACCAGGAGGTGGCCCCGGTCGCGGACCAGAGTGGTGGGGATCTGGAGGGCGGGGGTGGTGAGGCGGCGCTCCAGGCGGGCCGTGGTGCCGTGCGGGGACAGGCGCCAGCGGGTGAGGGTGTGGGTGGCGTTGTGGGCGGCCCAGAGGGTGCCCCCGCGCAGTTCCAGGCCGTCGCCGTGGGTCAGGTCGCCGCCGTGCAGGGTGACCCGGCGGACCGCGCCGGTGGCCGTGTCCACCCGGTACAGGCCGCCGCCCGCCATGTCGACGGGGAACAGGAAGCGGCCGGAGGCGTCGGCGGCGATGCCGTTCAGGGCGTAGGCGCCGGACGGCAGCGGCGGCAGGCTGTCGCTCAGGTCGAAGTACGGGGTGAGGGGCAGCCGGCCGCCGCGGGCCCGGGCGGTCTCGGCCGGTGTGACGCGGTAGATCAGCGGGCGGAGGCTGTCCGTGGCGTACACCGTGCCGTCCGCGGTGATCACGAGGTCGTTGAGGAAGCCCCCCGATCCGTCCGGCAGGCCGAAGCGGGCCAGCAGGGAGCGGTCGCGCGGGTCGTAGACGTCGATGCCGGTGGTGTGGTCGATGACCCACAGCCGGCCCGCGCGGTCCACCTTCAGCCCGTTGGCCGTCGTCCGGCCGTCCGTGCCGGCCGGCAGGAAGACCTCGGCGCTGCGGCGTCCCGAGGCGGCGCGGTAGATCTCCCCGGTCGTGAACGAGCCGACGTAGACGTCCCCCGTGCGCCGGTCGAGCGCGATGCCCTCCGGGTAGACGCGGTCGCCGGGCAGTGTGAACGCGGTGGTGACGCGGGGGCCGGTGGCCGCCCGGGCGGGGGAGGGCGCGGCGACGGCGGCGAGCGCGGCGGCGCCGGCCGCCAGGAAGGTACGGCGGTGCAGGGAGCGGGACGTGCGGGACGCAAGCGGTGTGGACATGGAAGGGCCCCCGATCGGTTCTGTCTTCGATGCGATGCGCCTGATGCGCTCATGCGCTCATGCGCTGAGGTGCCTGATGCGATCTTGATGCGTCTGACGCCTCTGACGAGTGATCGAGTGCGAAGCTATGTTAGGGGTCTAATGGTCGTCAAGGTGTTAATGATTCGCCGAGTCCGCATGGGTGTACGTGCCCGTTACCATGCCCGGATGACGTCCATGCCGGTCTCCGAGCGCCTCGGCTCTGACATCAAGCGGGCCGAGCAGGCCCTCAACGCGACCAAGACCGCGGTGCTGAAACCGGCGGGGCTGACCATCGCGCAGTACGGCGCCCTGCTCTACTGCGCCGCCAAGCCCGGCATCTCCGCCGCCGCCCTGGCCCGGCTGTGCGGGGTGACCCCGCCGACCATGAACACCGTCCTGAAGAACCTCCAGGAGCGGGATCTGATCGTCCGCACCCCGCACGAGTGGCACAAGAACGTCCTGGAGACGCGCCTCACCGACGCAGGCCGCGCCGTCCTCGCCGACGCCGACGCCCGCGCCGTACGCGTCGAGCGGGCCCTGGCCGCAGAGTTCACCGACGAGGAGCGGGCCGCGCTGACCGGCCTGCTCGCCCGCTGTGTCAGGGTGCTGGAGGAACAGCGCCCGGCAGGCCCGTGACCTGGTACGGCGCCGGTTCCGTCACCCAGCCCGCCGCCAGCACCAGGCGGGAGTCGCGGTCGACGGCGAGGAAGGCGAAGGGGCGGTCGAAGGCGACCCGGACGACCGTCGTCTCGTAGCGGTACTGCGGCATGGCGCCGGCCGCCACCGGCATGACCGCCGTCACCGCCGCCGCCCGGAAACCGAGCGCGCCGAACTGGGCCACGGCCGACTGGCGGGCCTCCCCGACGGCCAGTGGATACGGGCTCACCCCCGGGAAGTGGCCCGCGTCGGTGTCCGTCGCCGCGGTGAGACCGAACAGGCCCGCGGCCGCGAGCAGGTCGTGGTCGGCCCGCACCTCGTACGCCACCGTCGTCACGTCCAGCGTCCTCGGTTCCGGCGCGGTGGCCGGCTGCTGCTCCACATGCAGACCGGGGCCCACGTGCCCGTGCTGCAACGCCCCGCCCGCGGTCAGCGGCAGCCCGCGCTCCACGACGCCGACGCCGGCCGCGAGCACCTGACCCGGCGTCATGCGCTCCTCGCCCAGGACCAGGTGGACGTCGACGCCGTTGTCCCCGGGGACCGTCAGCGCGGTGACGAAGCCGTCCGGGGTGCCCGCCACCCCCACCCGGTCGGGCCGCACACTGCGCCGGTGCAGACCGCGCAGGGTACGGCCCTGCCAGGGGCCGGCATCGGGCCGCAGCGGCCGTTCCGTGAACGGCTGCCGCCACTGCGTGCGCAGCGCGAGGGCCCCGGCCAGCACCATCCGCGCGTCCCGGGTCAGCGTCACCGGCATGCGCTCGACCAGCCCGCCGGTCCGCTCGGCCGCCCAGGCGTCCAGCCGCTCCTGCGCGGTGACGAGGTCGTCCCCGAAGATCCCGTGGGTGCCGGCGGGCAGCCCGGCCCGCCACTCCTCCCGCAGGGCCAGCGCGTGGTACGTCCACAGGCCGAGCGCCGCGTCCAGGCCGGACACCGATGCCAGGTGCGCCAGCAGCTCCCGCGCGGCGCCGGCCGCCCGCTCGGCCGGCACACCCAGGGCGCCGGCCAGTTCCGCGCGCGCCGGGCCGGCCGCGCCGTCGGCGAGGAAGGCCAGCAGCGGCCAGACGCCCGGCGCCGAGAACACCGTCCCCTCGCCGGGCAGGGCGTGCGCCCAGCGGGCGGTCAGCCCGTTCACACGCCGGACGGTCTCCTCGGTCACCTTGCTCACTCGTCGCCCTTCCACGAGGCCCCCTCATTCCTTGCTCACTTCCCACGCCGGTGCGCCGGCCCGCCCGTCAGGCCCCGGCCACCGGCGCCGCCCGGAACGGAGCGTCCGCGTCCGCCCCGCCGTCCCACCCGTCCTGCTCCGGGTACGGCAGCGGGTCCGCCACCCGGCCCGCCGCCGGCCCCAGCCGGGAGTGCCGGTGCGGGGCGAGGAAGCCGAAGGGGCGGTCGAAGGCGGCGCGCACCGCGCGCGTCGCATCGGCTTCCCGCCTGCCTGAACCGCCACTGCCGTCCCGGCTGCCCATACCGCTCTTCCGGCTGCCCGCACCGGCTTCCGGGCCGCCCGTACCGGCCTCTCGATCGTCCGCACCGAATTCCCGGCCGCCGGGTCCTTGCATCCGGCTGCCCGCACCCCGCGCCCGGCCGCCCGGCCCGGGTCCCACCCGCATTCCGCCCCCGCTCGTGCCGCGCTTACCATGCGGCCAGTCGTACGTCAGTCCAGCCGCCGGCCGGCCGCCCGGTCCCGTGCCGCCGGCGGCTGGACTGACGTACGAATGCGGGTGGGAACCGGGCCGGGCGGCCGGGCGCGGGGTGCGGGCAGCCGGATGCAAGGACCCGGCGGCCGGGAATTCGGTGCGGACGATCGAGAGGCCGGTACGGGCGGCCCGGAAGCCGGTGCGGGCA